>JBGTCF010000272.1:0-5246 GCA_041748975.1 Pyrinomonadaceae bacterium | reverse complement strand
GGCAGGTTCGGCAGATCAAATCGGCTGCCGCGTGAAAGAGGAAATTATGAAACCGACGCATGAGAAATTTGCAAAAGCCGAACAAATCCCCTGGTGGCTGGCTTTCGAAAAAGTGACGCACCAAAAATTGCTGCCCGCGTTGTTCAGCTTTCTGCTGGTCGCGTTGGTGCTTTCGCCGATCGTCGAGAATTGGCGCTCGAAGCCGACCGACGGATTCCCGCTTTCACATTTTCCTATGTTCACAGCAAAACGCGATGAAACGGCGAACGTCACCCATCTGGTCGGGCTGGACGCGGACGGAAATCGTCATTTCATTCCCGGGAGATTTGCCGGTGCGGGCGGGATGAATCAGGTGCGAAAACAGATTAGCAAGAGTGCTCGAAATAAAGAAGGAGCACCAAAACTTTGTCAAACGGTTGCGGACGAGATTGCGGAGCGGCGAAGCGAACGATATTCCAGAATCGTAAAAGTAGTGGTCGTGAGCGGCGAATATAATCTCAACGACTATTTTGCGGGTGCGAAAAATCCGGTGGAAGAAAAAATCCGCGTCACTTGCGATGTAAAAAGAGATGGTGTTTCGACAGCAAATCTTGTCGCCGCAGACGCCGCAATTCCGGTTACGAGTGAAAAGGAGGCGAATGATGAAGAAACTGACACAAAACCTTGATAAATTTTGGTTCGCCGACGCACCGGCCACGCGTCTGGCGACGCTGCGGATCATTGTCGGTGCGTATGCGCTCTACTATCTTGCCCCGCGTTACTCTATGTTTATCGAGCTCGCTCAATCTTCGCCCTTGCAGTTTGAGCCAGTCGGCGTCGCCGGTTTTCTCGGCGCTCCGCTGCCTGTCGCCGTCTTTCAGACTCTTGTGATCCTGACGCTGGCGGCAAACGTCGCTTTCCTGGTCGGCTGGCGGCATCGGGCGACCGGCCCGGCATTCGCCTTGCTGCTTCTTTTCGTGCTGTCCTACCGCAACTCGTGGACGATGATATTCCACAGCGACAACGTGCTGATATGGCACGTTCTGATTCTCGGAGTGACGCGCGCGTCCGATGCCTTTTCGCTCGATGCCTGGCGACGGGATAGAACGGGCTCCGCGCCGGACGCGACAATACATTGGCGTTACGGCTGGGCGATCAGCCTGATGTGCGCGGTCACCGTCGCGACATATTTTCTGGCCGGCGTGGCCAAGCTCGCCGGTCCCGACGGGCTTAGCTGGATGACGGGCGAGGTAATGCGCAGCCAGCTTGCGGTTGATAATCTGCGAAAAGAACTCCTTACAGGCGAAGCCCCGGCGGCTTTCGGCCAGCTTTTCAATAATGTTCTTTTGTTCGCAATGATGGGCGTCGGAACGCTCGTAATGGAACTCGGGGCGCCGCTTGCGCTGGCGAATAAATGGCTCGGACGATTCTGGTCAATTTTTGCATTCATCGGCCATTGGGGAATTTATGTCGTAATGGGAATCACGTTTCGCTACCAACTCTACGGCGTCATGTTCGCTCCGTTTTTCCCGGTCGAGGTTCCCGTCGAATGGGCTATCAGCAAAGTCCGGCCGTATTTTACCAGGACGGAAACAGCCTTACCCGAGCAACCAGTGGACGGAGTGAAAATATGACTGAAAGACACTGGCTGCTTTACGACGGAGATTGCGGGATGTGCCGCCGGACGGTGAATTGGATCGGACGTCGTGATACAGAAAAGAAATTTGAAATTATCGAGTTCCAAAAAGCGCCGACGCCGCCGATGACGCCCGAGATATACGAAGCGTGTAAGAAGGCGATGCACGTAGTGACCAGCGACGGCACGATTATCAAGGGCGGACGCTCAATGATGTTTATTTTGAGAACCATAAACTGGGGTTACGGAATTTTACCTCGATTTCTGAGTTTGCCGCCGATGATCTGGTTTGTCGAACTAGTCTATTTAATAGTGGCCGCTAATCGCCAGTTCTTTTCGCGCTTTATTTTTAACCGAGACGAGCAAGGCGAGCTTCAGACGCATTGCCGCCTGCCACAAAAAGATGACCGAGGCGACGCAAAATTGACGAATACATAAGGAGCACCAATTATGCACGGAGCGCAACCTGAAACGAGAAAAGCAATACGACAGAAACCGGACATCCGGGCGATCACAAAACTCGTGCCGCCGAGCGGCAATTTGGTACAGGGACAATCTGATCTTCCGATCCACCCAGAATTGGCGGCCGAAGCCGCGCGGATAATCGCGGCCAGTCAAAATCATTACGGAGCGTCGGAAGGCTTGCCTGAATTGCGCCGAGCGGTCACCGAAAAAATCAAGTCTAACAACGGAATCGAGATCGATGCTGATGCTCGGCCGCTCGAATTGTTGATTACGCCGGGCGGCACGGGTGCGTTGGTCGCCATCGCTCAAACGTATTTGAAAGGCGGTTCCGCTCTTGTTTTCGAGCCTTACTATCCATATCACTGCCGGATTATCGAAGCGGTCGGTGGCGTAACCGAGACATTTGCTTTAAGCGGCGAACAATTACTGATCGACAAACACGAACTGCGACAACTCTGCGGCAAGCTCAAAAATCGCCCGGACTTTCCGCTTAAGGCAATTATTGTTTGTTCACCGGCGAATCCGACAGGCAAGGTTTTGAACCCGGAAGAACTTGAAATCATCGCCGAAGTTTGCCGAGATCTTGACCTATTGTGCATCGCCGACGAGGTTTATGAGCATTATGTCATCGGCTCTCAGCCGCATGTATCAATCGCTGCGCTCCCCGAAATGTGGGAACGGACAATCACAGTTAACTCGTTTTCCAAATCATGGAATATCTCCGGCTGGCGGCTCGGCTATGCTTTTGGCAGCGGCAAACTCATCGCTCCGATTAACGACCCGAACAGTGTCTTTTACGTCTGTCCGCCGACGCCACTGCAAAGGGCTCTGTCGAGCGTTTTAACAGCCGATCCGAATTATTACGAACATTTAAGAATGCGTTTTGTCGAAAAGCATCGCGAGTCAGCAACTAAACTGCAGGCGATGGGTTTTCAAATTTACGATTCCGGCTCGGCGTTTTATGTTTGGACGCGAGTTCCCGAACGATTTTCCGACGCCGTGTCCTTTAACGAAATGCTTATGAAGGAAGCGGGGGTAGCCGGAGTTCCCGGAGCAGCGTTTGCCGACGGTGATAACTGGGATAATTACATGCGTTTCTGCATCGCCCGCGAAGACAAGATGCTGCAAGGTGCGCTTGAGAAAATGCAGAACGCACTGCTCGGAATGTAGGACAAGATAAATTTCTCGTCTGGGCGAACATGACCGACAAGATATATAAACAAACGATGTATTTTTCGAAACAAAGTCGGCTCTGTATGCTAAGGAAAGTACTTAATTCGAGAGCTAGTATACTATCCGCAATCGATTAAACTGTAATTTGTCCGTCCGGGGAATAAATAAATGCGTCACACAAAAAGTTTTATAGCTTCTCTTTTGCCGGTGTTCTTATTCGTAACTTGCGTACTGACCAGTCTTGTACAGGCTCAGGATGAAAACGATTACGTGCCCGGCGAGATCGTCGTCAAATTGAAACACGCTCCCGATCTAAGAGCGATCGCCGCGCAATACAATCTTTCCCCTCAGCCGCTTGATCAGTTTGGCTCGCGTCCTATCTATCGGCTTAGAATACTGGACGAAACCCCTCCACCAAATCTCGCCGCTCAGCTGCTTAACGACTCAAATAGCCGTATTATATACGCTGAGCCAAACTTTCTTGCCCAAACGCCCGAAGGCAATGGGCTGTCGTGGTCGGTCGGCCTTTCATGGAGTGTCGGGCTCTCGTGGAGCGTCGGGCTTTCATGGAGCGTCGGTGCTACCGGCACTAGCTCCAATCTTTGGTTTCGCGACAAAATCAGCATCAATCAGGCACATGAAATCACTCGTGGTGAGGGCGTCACGGTAGCCATTCTGGATACCGGTGTTGACCGCACTCATACCGTTCTCGCGCCGCAGCTTGTCGGCGGATTTGATTTTGTCGATTTTGACGACGACCCAAGCGAAGTCGGCGTTCACGGCGTAAATCCCGGCTACGGACACGGAACACATGTTGCCGGACTTGTCGCCGCAGTCGCTCCGGCGGCAAAGATCTTGCCGGTTCGCGTTCTCGACCAGAACGGCGTCGGCAACATCTGGGTTGTAGCCGAGGCTCTGGAGTACGCGGCGACGGTGGACCCGGACGGCGATCCGGCGACAAACGATAAAGTGAGCGTTATCAACATTAGCTTTACCACGCGCCGGCGTACAAACCTCTTGAACGAAATCATTTCCGAGGTCACGTGTCGCAATGATGACGATGATGACGACGACGATGATGACGATGATGATGACGATGGAGATGATGAGGATGAGGACAATTCCTGTTCCGCCGGAAACGGCCGCGGGATAACGGTTATCGCCGCTGCCGGAAATAGTGGTATCGAAGTTCGAGAATACCCAGCGGCTGAAGATGTTTCAGGTTTATTGGCAGTTGCCGCAACCGACCAACGAGACCGCCGTGCCGGGTTTGCGACGTTTGGCGAATGGGTAACGGTCGCGGCACCCGGCGTGAATATTCGCAGCACCGTTCCTGGCAACCGCTTTGCCGAATGGAGCGGAACTTCGATGGCCGCTCCGCTAGTCGCCGGCGAAGCGGCGTTGATCCGATCTCGTTGCCGCGATTTCAAAGCTGCTGACGTGACGAATTTTATCGTCTCGAAATCAGATTCGATAAATGGCGACGTTCAAAAACGCATTAACCTATTCGAAGCCGTTAAATAGTCGGAAATCTCCCAATTCCGCCTGTCTCTGGAATTGACTGGATGCTGTGATATTTGGAGCTCTTAACGAAGAGCTCCGTTTGGATTTTAAGTATGAAGATCGAGGTAACCGGCACCCCGCCGAACCGCCTTTATTTCCCGTCACCAATCACCTGAGTTATACGGACATGGCCGCGATTAGAGCGTTTGGAAGGGGCGCAGTTTAAACCTATCTTATAACGCGATATCATAACCTTTTAGCCTGACAGGCCGTATAAGTTGAAAGACTAAGAATCAGGAGCAGTATTATGTCATACTTTTTTCGATCTCTCACCGCTTTGGCTATCATTCTTGCCGTTTCCGCATCATCATTAGCCCAAGTCGCTGCCTTTGACACGGGCCGGATGGACCGCTCGGCCGAGGCTTGTGGGGATTTCTTTCAGTACGCCAACGGAACTTGGCTCAAGAACACGCAGATCCCTTCGACCGAG
>JBGTCF010000271.1:0-12709 GCA_041748975.1 Pyrinomonadaceae bacterium | reverse complement strand
TACAACGAAAGCAAAAAAGGCGGAAACACGTTTGGTGGGGAGTGTGCGGAAGGAAGAAATTAGCCGCAGATGAACGCGGAAAACGCAGATCAGATAAGAAAATATAACTTCTTTAGATCTGCGTGTATCTTCGTGCGTTCGCGGTATAAGCTTGCCGAATTTGCTTAGCCGCAGATAAACGCGGAAACGCAGATCAGAGAAGAAAATATAATTTTTTTAGATCCGCGTTTATCTGCGTCAATCTGCGGCAAAAATTCCTACTGACTGATAGCGTTGAACAGCAGCGGGAATGTTGCCAGCGATTGGCCTCGGTATTGCGGGCGGAAGCCGAAGAGGACGATCTTGCCTTTGCCCATTGTCACTTCGACCAAAGCGGCTTTGCCTGCGATCTTGTCCTGGCCGAGAGCCCAGCCGGAGAGGAGAATGTTCTTCGGATCCGACGGGTAACGAGCGATGATGCGATACATTATCTCGCCGTCATCCGCCGCGGGAGTGCCGCCTCGAGTGGTTGCAGGTGTTATCTCCTTGCCCCCGGTCATCTCGAATGCAGGAGAATTTTCGAACCATGCTATTGATTCGCGGGGCATGTTTCTCGCTATTGGGTGGTTTGTATCGAGTTCGGTGCGGAGGATCGAGCCTGGGATGTAGAAATCTTTGCGGTCGAGGCCCGCGGTGACGTTTTTGATCGGAAGGTTAAAATGTTCGATCGCAAACAGCGACGAGCGATTCAGAAACACAAGCGTCCCGCCCGCCTCGACAAACTTCTTCAGATTCTCCACGCCCTCTTTCCCAACGCCGCCCACATACTCATCCGGCATCGAGCCTTTCGCGTAGCCGTTGAGGATCTGGTTTGCGGGCTGGTCGGGGAAGATGATCGAATTCTTTGGCAGACGATTGGCTCTGATATCTTCATTTTTGACGCTCGACAAGATCGTCTTACAGTCGATTTCGAGTTGTTGTTCCGCCACCCAACGGGTCCAACCCTCATCCATCGAAGCCGCGTGTGAGCGATAAAGAGCATCGACCGGCTCTCCCGGGCCGCGAGAGCAAATACCGCTGTTCATTGGGATTCCAGGAATTGTTTCTACCTTGACCTTAGTTCCGATTGGCAGGACAGGAACATGCATTAGTAACGGCAGCGTATGGGCAGTTACGTCGTAGGGTGGTATCGGATTGCCGTTGGCATCTTTTAGGTCTGGGTAGGTTTGCGTTTCAAGAAGTGATTTTGCGAAATTGCCATATGGCTGGTCGATCGGAATATGTATGGCACCATTACCAAACGAACCTCTGCTGGGAATCTCGACGTTCGCGGTTACGTACAACATTTCTACGCCTGCTCGGCCCAGTATTTCGATCAACTTCTGCCGACGGGCCAATGCTGGAAAATTCGGAGTCGAACCCACTTGTTTCGGCATGGGAAGTACAAAGGCCGCCAATTCCCCCTCTTTCCTCGGCCGCACCTCCTCTTTTCCAACCTCATAAAACCGCGACAACCACTTCTCACGATTATTCGCCGCATGCTTTAGCAAACTAAAGGCGGTGGCGTCCATGTAGTCGGTGATGTTGCGGAGTTTCCACGTGCCGCCTTTCCAGACAGGGCCGAAGTTGGATGATTCTTTTTTGGCGTCGAGGCCGCCGGGTGAGGTGCCGAGCTGTTCGAATTTGACCTCGACGGGCGTCGCGAGGCGTGCGGAGGCGGTCTCGGACAAAATTCGCACGCCTCCGTGGTAGTGCGAATAGGCGCGTGCGGGCGTCCAGGCGTCGTAGGTCGTGCCGGTCGTGATGCCTTGCAGGCCTTTTTTGCGGAGGTCGTTCGCCATGTAGGTGCCGAGTTCGGTAAAGCCCTCGACGATCTGTTTCGGCACGTTCGGTTCGACCGGCGGCATGTACGGCGGCAGGAATTGGCGTGCGCCGTTGATGCCTTGCTGATGGACGTCGAGCACGATCTGCGGCCGCCAGACGTTGTGGATCTTATCGACGGTTAGCTGCGTCTCGACCTGCGTGAACGCGTACCAGTCGCGGTTGTTATCGTGGCCGACGTACTTGTGATAAAGCTCCGGCGGATTCGTCCCTTCATACGGCGTGCCGAGCGTTTTGTCGTACCAATTCTTGACGATATCAACGCCGTCCGGATTTAGACTCGGCACGAGCAGGATGATCGTGTTGTCGAGAATTTTCTTGATCCGCGGCTCGTTGCTGGTAACGAGTTCGTGTGCGATCAACATCGACGACAGATAACTGCCGACCTCGGTCGAGTGGATGCCGAAGGTGATCAGGACTATGGTCTTGCCTTCTGAAATGAGTTTTTTCGCGGCCGCGTCTCTGGCAAGCAGGGATGCTTGCCCTCCAGTCAGTTTGCGAGGATCGGCGAGTTTGTCGTTGATCTCTCGGTATTTCTTGAGGTTCTTCAGATTCTCGGGCGAGCTGACGGTTGCGTAAACGAAAGGTGCTCCCATTGTCGTCTTGCCGATCTCTTCAAAGATCATGCGATTGCTTGCGGCGTCGAGTTTTTTGAAATAATCGACCACCTGCGCCCAGCTCGCGAGCTTACGATCATCGCCGGGCGTGAAGCCGAGAACGTCTTTCGGCATCGGGACCTGGGTGAAAGCGGCTATCGTCAGCGAAAACAATATCCCGCAAAGACGCAAAGACGCGAAGAGAGGAGAAGGATTCCCGCAGAGACGGAAAAACGTAAAGGGAAGCGAACCTTTCCCGCAGAGACGCAAAGAAGCAAAGGGAAGCGAACTTTTCCCGCAGAGACGCAGAGACGCGGAGATGGCAGATGAGATCTTCATAATTTTTTAGATGAGGAATTGAATTACACCAATTTATCACAAGCCTCGGTCGATATTAAATTAACCGGCCTGTCAGCGTCTCCGCGGTTGAATCGCATCTTGATGAGTTGTACATTCCTTGCAGACCTTTCCCGGGTTGCAGAGAACCACCCCGCAGCTTAGGCGGCACCCCTCGTTCGTAAGAAGGGGAGCTTAAATATATGAAGAACCCTTTTCTCGAAAATTTTCGCCCGTATATTCCTGCCATGGGCACTGGTGCTGCTCGGCGTGATGATCTCAGTGACCCTGGAGCTTTGCGGCATCTCTCCGGCGATTACGCCGATATTTTGGCCACGGTGTCGTTTATTGTGCTGGCCGTATTCCTCTACCTTGCCGGACGTGACGCAATATTCGGCGGCAATGGCACTTCGCTGGCTGAACCGGCCGTGGCAACTGAAGTCCGCGAGAGCGATCTATAAGGCGGCTGTAGAATTATGTTTTAATTTTTCCTCGCGGCACGTATAATGCATTTATACGTGCCGCTCTTTCGCTGCGGCGACCAATCTTTCAGCCTGACCGTTTAATCCTAATAATGAGAAAGCCCGCCGCCTCAGGCCGTTGTTTGCCCCGCCTATTTTGGCTCGCGGTTTCTGCTCTGATCATTTCGGGCGTCGGATGCGGCCCGGCGAAAAAGACGGCCAACGCCAAAACCTCGAACGTAAATTCAAACCAGACGAATTCGCAGGAAGCAAAAGCGAACACGGTCAGCGGAGCAACGATCCCGGTTGAAACGGGCGGCCCCGCCGACACCGTGCGGGTTTTTTATAAGCATCTGCGCGAAAAACGATTTCGCGAGGCTGTCTATCTCACTAATCTCCGGCCCGCGGTTGAAGGCCTGACGGATTCGGAACTGCGCGAATTCTCGCTCGATTTTGAGAAGATCGCCGGGCGGGTTCCGATAGTGATCGAGATCAATGGTGAGATAATTTCGGGCGAGCTCGCAACCGTGACGGCCAATTTGCCTGCCGAAGACGAGGATAAGAACGAGATCCAGACCATCCGGCTTCGCAGCGAGAACGGAATTTGGGTGATCCTTACGGTGGAGCCAGCCGCCGAGGCGCGGATTAAGAAAGAAGGGAAGAATTACTTTTACAATCTAAAGATCGAGACTCACGAAGAGGAAGCCCGCGTCATGCTGGATCGCATTTCAAAGGCCCAGCTCGCTCATTCGCTCCAGAATGGCGGCGATTACGCGGATCTCGCTAAGTTGGTTGAGGGCGGCCTTCTGCCCGATGATGCGATGACGAGTGATAGCACAGGCTATAACTATGTGATCCATTTGTCATCGCAAAATAAGCGGTACTCTGCAACCGCGACGCCGGCCGCATATGGCAAGACCGGCAGACTTTCGTATTTACTTCTGCAGGACGAAAAGGGGATATCGCGTGTTACCTCACGCGACAACGGAGGAAAGTCATTGGCACAATGACTTTTCAATTTGATGACTTTTCCACAGGCAATGCAAAAAACATGTTTCTTTTTGCGAATAAAGGTGTATAGTTAAAGTCCCGTTAAATGTGGGTTTAACAGACCCCATAGTAGTTGGAAACGAAAATTTAGGATTGCAATTTAATCATTTGAGTGAAACTTTTCCACAGGATTGGATGTTTTGCCGTCTACAAATGGTCTTATTTGAGGGCCTGTTTTTTAGGATAACCAAATGTTACGAGAGCTAATATCAAAGATAAACAGTGCGATATCCGATCGGATGATCGCACCTCGCCGGCAGCACTCGGCGCCGATAAAACTTTGGTTTGACGCCGACCTCGCCAATGAACGTGCTCAGGAAGCTGCGAGAGCGGCATGCATTATTGGCCAAACCATCGATATAAGCACTACGGGAATCAGCTTTCTCGTGCCTTCGATCAGAACAAAAGAGAAGTATCTGGTCGGTCAGGAACGCAATATCAACGTCGAAATAGACCTGCCAACCGGCAAGGTATATATGAAAGTCCTGGGAAAGAGATACAAGAAGGTGGGAGTTCACATTTCGACCGAGAAATTCCTGGTCGGAGCTACCATCGCCAGTTTGTCCGGAACCGATCGGGAAAATTACGAGATGTTTCTGCGAAACGGCCTCGGTAAGGCCAAGGGAACAGCCCATGGCTTCGAACTCGGAATAGACTAGCAGAGTCCATCGTGAATAATTCTTGGAGCGTCGGGGTCACGGCCTCTACGCTTTTTTTTGTATCCGCCTGTAGAATAGTCGTCATATGGCCAGCGTCGGAATTGGAATTATCGGGACAGGGTTTGCCCGGCGGGTGCAGGTACCTGCCTTTCGCGAGTGTCAGGAGGCCCGCATAATCTCTGTTTCAAGCGGCAATGTCGAGAATGCTCGCGCAACGGCTGAGGAATTTGGGATCGACCATTTTTCTGGTGACTGGCGTGAAACGGTTGCTCACCCTGACGTCGATCTCGTTTGCATCACCACGCCGCCGAAACTGCACCGGGAAATGACACTGTTCGCGATTGAACAGGGAAAGCATATCCTTTGCGAAAAGCCGATGGCGATGGATCTGGCAGAGGCTGAGGAAATGGCCCGGGCCGCCGAGGGTTCCCCGCGGCTTGCGTTGATCGACCATGAACTGCGTTTTCAGCCCGGCCGCCAGATGGCATTTGATCTGCTCCGCGAGGGTGCGATAGGAAAAGTGCGTCACGCAAAAGCAATTTTTCAGGCACCGCATCGGGGCGATCCTGAAATACCCTGGAATTGGTGGTCGGACGCTGACGAAGGAGGCGGTGCTCTGGGAGCGATCGCATCGCATATTATCGATTCGTTAAATTGGTTCCTAAGTGCTGAAATTTCGTCGGTGTCGTGCCAACTTCAGACACATACAAAAGAACGGCGGGATGCGAATGGAGAATTGAAACCGGTGACGAGTGACGATGAATCCAATATGCTGCTGAGATTCCGAGACAGCGGCCAGACGGAAGATGCTACGGGGCTAATATCGGTTTCGATGTGCGAATATCCACGGTATCAGAATTCGCTCGAATTCTACGGTACGAATGGTGCTCTGAAGATCGATCACAGCGGCATGGTCGATATCGCTGCCGCGGGCGACGATGATTGGAAGCGGCTCGATTCACGTCTCGGCAGACCGGTTCCCGGCGTTGCCGACACCGGGTTTGCACGCGGATTTATGGAGTTTGCCCCCAAAATTATTTCCGCAATAGCAGCCTGCGACACGTCGATCGAGCATGCTGCAGCTTTCGACGACGGGGTGAGGGTTCAGCGGATCCTGGATGCGGCGCGAGAGTCGGATGCATCTGAGAGAATCGTCAAACTTTGAGCGAGAAGCGTTTCAGCACGATAAGATTCTTATGAAAAAGCTCGTCTTGATCGGGTCGATATTACTTTTATCGCTCTTCTTGTTTTTCGGCTGGGACATCCTCGGCCGGGTTGGTGCAGGCATATTCGACCTAGTCCACGACAATCCCGATTATCCAAGATGGTTACAATCCTCAGTCAGCAAAGAGGAATTTATGCTCAGCCGATCAGAGGGGGTCGCTCTTAAGCGCGGTATCAAGGAAGGCCTGCCGTTCGACCCGGCAAAGCGGGTTGAAGGGATAAAAGAGCTTCAACTTCAGGAACGTTCGCGTCTTAAAATGCCGTCCTCTAATCTGAAAAACGCTTTGCTTTCAGTTTGGACGCCGATTGGCCCGGCGCCGATCCCTAATGGGCAAGTGAACGTCGGCCCCTCGACACCGGCAAGCGGACGGGTGGTCTCGATCGCGGTCCATCCCTCAGATCCGGATATCGCCTATGTCGGAACCGCTCAGGGCGGACTATACCGCACCACGGACGGCGGTGCGATTTGGGTTCCGTTGCTTGACGACGCCCTCAGTCTGGCGGTCAATGCAATCGAATTTGTCCCCGGGCAGCCTGAGACGATCTTCGTCGGAACGGGTGAGGCAGGATTTTGCGCCGATTGCTTTTTTGGCGTCGGAATTTACCGGATCGACAATGCGAGTACAACGGCCAACCTCAGTGGGCCCTTTGCTACTCCGCAGTTCGCCGGACGGTCGATAAGCAAGATCGTAATTCACCCGACCGATCCGAATATTATGTTTGTTGCCTCGGCTTCGGGGCAGGCCGGTATCGGCGGTGCTCTTTCGAATGTCCTGGCGGCACGCGGCATTTTCCGGTCCACAAACGCTCTCAGTCCGGCCCCGACGTTTACGAAATTGTTTGTTTCAGGACTCGGTGGTCAGGATCGGCCGTTCGCGGATATGGTAATGGACCCGGGCAACCCTGATGTTCTACTTGTCACTGAGGTGGATACTTTTGCGCTCGGTGAGGGCGGGGTTTACCGGTCGATCGACGCTGTAACGTCGATAAGCCCAACATTTACACGCACGCTGGTCGTTCCGGGCACCGGGGCAAACGGGTCGCGGACGGAACTGGCACTTCATCGCAGCGATAACGGCACCGTCACTGTCTATGCGGCCTCGGCCCGAGATGGCGGCACGCTTCACAGATCTAATGACGGCGGAGCAACTTGGATACAGCGGATCGATAATGATTTCTGCACTCCGCAGTGTTTTTACAACATCGGCGTCGCTGTCGATCCGACCAATGCAGAGCGGGTCTATCTGGGCGGTTCGCCAAATCTCGTTTTTGGACGGTCGGCGAATGGCGGCACGACGTTTACGGCAAACGGCTCGAATTTCACATCCGGCCTCCATGTCGACACCCATGCGATCGCCGTCGCCCCGTCGAATCCTTCGATCGTTTATCTGGGCACGGACGGCGGTATCTACCGGACAAACGATGTTCAGGCAACACCCATTGTATGGACCTCGTTGAACACGTCGACATTCAGTGCGACTCAGTTTATGAGCATTGCGGTTCATCCTACGGACCCGAATTTCAGCATCGGCGGGACACAGGACAACGGCACCAATCTGTTTCGTTCGGATGGCACATGGCGGCGGGTCGACGGCGGCGATGGCGGTTATGCAGTGATCGATCAGAATGCGGCGGATACAACCAATGTCCGGGCGTATCACACCTATTTTAACCGTACAACGACAATGGGTTTCGCACGGAGCCTAAACTCAGGTGCAAATTGGACGCTGCTAGGCTGCGGATTCTCGGGAGCCACGCCCAACGGTATAACCTGCCCCTCAACGGCCACGCTCTTCTACGCACCGCTGGTTGGCGGGCCCGGTAATCCGAATTCTCTCTATTTTGGGTCGGACGTGCTTTACCGTTCGTCAGATGGCGGGACCACGATGATCAAGGTCAGCCAGGAACCGATCCAGACCGGCATTCCGATAAGTGCGATAGGAATCGCGCCGCAGAACGACAATGTACGGATCGTGGGACTGCGAAACGGCAGCCTGTTTGGAACGACGACGGGATCGACAGTCTTGTCCGACCTCGACCCGCTGGGGCAGGTCCCGGCCAATGCATTTATTGCCCGTGCAGCGATAGATCCGGGAAACTCGGAGCGTGCGTATGTCACGCTCTCAGCATTCGGAGTTTCATCAGTATGGAAAACCGAGAACCTCTCAGGCCCGTATGTGACTTGGACCTCGGCCTCCGCTGGATTGCCGCAGGTTCCGGTGAGTGCATTCGTGATAGACCCTCAAGATCCTGATACCCTCTACGCGGGAACGGATATCGGGGTGTACACCTCAGTCGATGGAGGTGCTAACTGGGTATCTCTTGGCACCGGTTTGCCGCGGGTGGCCGTGTTTGACATGGCCATTGCTAATTCTGTTCCCCGCAAACTGCGGATCGCGACACACGGTCGCGGTATGTGGGAATATTCGATACCCGCCATTTCACCTTTTGCGACGGTTTCGGGACGGGTATTCACTTCTGAGATGCTGGGTTTGAGGAATGCCACCGTTACGCTGGTCGACGCGGCGAATGTGCGTCGGACCGCTCTGACCAGTTCCCTGGGTTACTTTTCTTTCGGGGAAGTGCCGACTGGAGCGTCTTATACAGTTTCGGTGGCGTCAAAACGCTTTCGTTTTAGTACTCGGAGCATCGAGGTCGAGGCCGATCTGTCCGACGTCGAATTTATCGGACTTGAATAGGAACAAGACGCACGGAACTTTCAGCCCTGTCGTCGCTAGGACGTATGATCCATAACAATTCGCCAGCCTTCTTTGAGTTTGCGAAAGGTTAGCGTGAATTTGCCTTTGGGATTGTCCTTTTCGCGGGTGAGTTCCCAACTGCCCAAGACCACCGCGGCGTCTTTCGAGAGCACCGTAAATTCAAGACCCGAGAACTTCAGCGTTCCCATCTTTTCGCGTGTGTCGTAGCTCTTCTTATACCGGTCCAGGGTCGGTTGCCATCCGCGTGTTACATTGTCGCCGGAAATGAAGACCAGATTGTCGGACCGCCAGTAACCGGCCATAAAATCCTCGATATTGCCGCGGTTCCAGGCTTTGGTTTGGTCGTGCATTACTTTTTGAATCTCAGCGGCGATCTTAGCCTTTTGGCTGTCAGACTGGGCGGAGATGGACGAGGCCGCAATAAAAGTCAAAATGAGGATCAGTATCAGTTTCATTTCGGGTAACCTATCAAGCCGGTGCGAGACAAAAGGCCGGTGAATCTGCCACCGGCCCCTTTAAGGAAACATGCTGTTCCGATCAGTTACCTGTTTTGGCCGTCGCCGCCGCGTCAGCTTTCTGTTTATCGGTCAGCGGAATGCCCATTTTTTCGAGGGTCACAGCATTAAGAGTGCCAGTTACCTTTACGCCGTTCTCATCTTGAAACTTCTTTAGCCCGGCACGGGTGTCGTTGTTGAGTTTACCGGTTTCTTCGCCGCTGTACATCGCCTTTTCCTTCAGCATCCTTTGAGCCGATTTTATCTGATCGACTGTGGCCCGGAATATGACAGTTTTCGTCTTAGTTGTTCCAGCCTTAGCGGAGCTCGTTTTAGACGTCGGTTCTGCCGATGCGAACGAACTTTCCGATACCGGGATCAACTTTTGTGACGCGGTTAAATCGATCCCGAATTTCTCGAGGGTTGCCCGATTGAGGGTGCCGGTTTCCTTGAGCCCGTTGTCTTTTTGAAAGCCCTTGATCCCGGCCCGGGTCGGATCGTTGTATTTTCCAGTCGCGTCGCCCGAATAGAGCTGCTGTTCCTTGAGCTTCAACTGGACCTGAATTATCTGGTCCTTTGTAGGCCTGAAAACAGGTGCCTTTTTTGTTGTCTGTGCACTCGCGGACGCCTTGTTCGTCGTTCCAGTGGATGTGCCCTGGCCGAGGCCGACGATCGTCAACAATAGTGAAAGTGAAAGCAGCAGGAATATCTTTCTTGTCATTGTTTTTCTCCTGTAGATTTTTGGGAGTCGTTAAGACAGAGCATCTCGGAAATAGCATTATTGCCCGATCCAAAGCGAACCCGTATTTTTAGAAGTTAGCGTCAAAAGTATTAACCTATTTACAAATAGTGTCAAGTGCTTATGCGTGTGTTTGAATAGAAGTTGTATCGATCGAAAGAAGTGCGAAGACACTGAAAAAAATCGAATAGAAGAAAAAACAATGAAAGCTGCCGTGTTTGAGGAAGTCAAGGGGCCGATCTGCGTCCGGAACGCGGACGATCCGTCGCCTGCCTCGACAGGCGTTGTGCTTGTGGTAAAAGCATGCGGCATCCGTCGGGGTGATTGGCATGGCTGGATGGGAAACGACCCAGTCATAAAGCTGCCGAATGTTCTCGGCCACGAATTGAGCGGACCGAAGCCGATTTCATTGACAACACGATCGTTTGTGGCTATATACTTTCTACGCGATCGGGTACAGACGGCGACATACGCTGGACGGAGCCGCAGACTTAGACAGAATGAAAACCATATTCCCCGAAATGCCGCTCGACGAGTGGCGGGCGACAAAGAACACGCTGCATCTCTATCTGCAGATCGTCGGCAAGATCCGGTTGAAGATGCACCCGCGCATCAACCACTGGTGGCATGTGCCATTCTATGTGAGCCCTCGCGGCCTCACGACGAGAACGATCCCTTGCAAGGGCGGCAATTTTGAGATCGAGTTCGATTTTTGCGACCACGAGTTAAAGATGAGAACGAGCAGCGGCCGCGTCGAGGATTTCGCTCTTTATGACGGCCTCAGCGTAGCCGATTTCTATGCCAGCGTGATGGCAAACCTCGCTAAGCTCGGCATTGATCCGGAGATCCGTGCGGTTCCGTACGAGGCACCGTCAAAAACGCCGTTTGCCGAAGATCATGAGAACGATTCTTACGACAAGGAGTACGTCGAACGTTTCTTTAAAATACTTGTCGCGGTCGATAATATTTTCGAGGAATTCCGCGGCCGGTTTATCGGGAAGTCGACGCCCGTTCACCTCTTCTGGCACAGCTTTGACCTGGCACTGACGCGTTTTTCCGGTAAATCCGCACCGCCCCGCGAATCGGTCAATATCGTCGAACGCGAGGCATATTCTCACGAGGTCATCAGCTTTGGGTTCTGGTTTGGCGACGACAATGTTCCGGCTCCGGCGTTTTATTCGTACACAGCTCCCGAACCGGCAGGTCTAGCCGACGAACCGCTGCCGCCGCCCGCAAAATGGCAGGAAGCAAATGGCTCGCACATGGCGTTATTGATGTATGACGATGTTCGCTTATCCCCCGACCCTCGGAGTGCCGTGCTCGACTTTCTGGAGGCGGCGTATCAGGCCGGCGCCAGGCGCGCGGAATGGGATACAAAACAGTTTCAGCTTAGCCAATTTGCATAGAAAATAGCAGACGGCACTGCCGAGTTCGTATCAAAATCGGTAGTATAATGATTAGAAGTTTATATGAAATTCACACTATCTATCGCAGTATTGCTGTTGTTTACCCAATTTGCGTTGGCACAAGGGGGCCAGGGACAAGGGTTCAACGTCCCCACGCTTAGTCCGCTCTCCGAGATCACACAGGAAGTGGCCCTTACGCAGGTCAAATTGAGCTATGCCCGCCCGAGTGCAAAGGGCCGCAAAGTTTTTGGCGATCTAGTTCCGTTCGGTGAAGTGTGGCGGACCGGCGCCAATGCATCGACAAAACTGACCTTCGCTGAGGATGTAAAGATCGAGGGCAATCCGCTCAAGGCCGGAACCTACGCACTTTATTCGATCCCGGGTGAGGCTGAATGGACGATCATCATTCACGGCAACACCAAACATCGGGCCATTGCCGGCGGGGTCTACAAAGAGGCTGAGGACGTTTTCCGATTTAAAGTAAAACCGACGAAAACCTCTAATTTCGTCGAGACGTTTACGATCCAGTTCGGTGATATCGCGACTAATTCAACAAAAGTCGCTCTCTCCTGGGAGAATACTGAGGTCAAGTTCGGTATCGAGTTCGACGTGCACGCACAGGTCGACAAACAGATCGCTGCATTGGCCGCTTCGCCGACAGGAATGAGCCATCAGAATCAGTTTCTCGCCGCCGAGTATTACCTTCATAACGGCAGGGACTTCAATAAAGCCGACGAATGGATCATGTCCGCTATGGAAAAGAGCCCGAAGAATGCCCGTTACGGCCTTCTCCGCGCCAAGATCCTCGACAAAGCCGGCAAACGCGCCGATGCCCTGAAGGTCATCGCAGAAGCCAACGCTTGGGCGACCGAGGCTAAGAACACAAATTACATCCAGCAGACACAGCTGTTTTGGGATTCGATAAAGCAGTAGGCGAAATCCTACTGACCAATGCCCTATGATCGACCTTCGCAGCGACACTGTCACTCGCCCGACCGGGGCCGTGCGGGCGGCGATGGCCGCTGCCGAGGTGGGCGACGATGTCTTTGGCGAAGACCCGACCGTAAACCGGCTTCAGGAACGCGCTGCCGAGGCCTTTGAAAAGGAAGCTGCCGTGTGGGTGCCGACCGGCTGCATGGGCAATGAGATCGCCGTTAAGCTCCA
>JBGTCF010000270.1:0-5087 GCA_041748975.1 Pyrinomonadaceae bacterium | reverse complement strand
GTGGCACCCGTAAGCACGTTGGGTGACGGGTTTCTGACCGCCGGAGATGCGATCCAGGCTCGGCGTTATGTTGCTGGGCTGGATATTAAGACCGGCGGCGGAGGAGCTACTGACCCATCCGAAGCTTCATTCGGTGTTATCGGCGGAGCTTTTGGCGATTCCCTGCTGGCCAGCGATTCGCGCTGGATGCGTGTGCTAGGCTCCACCGGATCGGCTGGCGGACAAGTGACAGTAACTGTCGAGATGATGCCCGTGGGCGACGAGACCGCGTCAAGCTTTACGCTGTACTTCGATCCCTCGCTGCTTAGTAATCCGGTCGCGACGGCGGCCTCGGGGCTTCCGACGGATACAGTATTAACGGTCAACACAGGTGAGCATACGAATGGCCGGATCATGATGTTAATCGATTCGGCGGACATTCTGGGCTCGGCTACTAATTTGAAACAGCTCGTTAATATCACTTTCGACATCTCGCAAGCGGCTCCCCTCGGCAGTACCGAGATCTCATTCGGCAACTGGCCAACGCTCAGTACGATCTCGGATCCGTTCGGAAATCTGCTTGCGTCCGGATTTAACAGCGGCCTTGTAACGATCGCCGAACCATCGATCGACTTGAATGGGCGGGTACTCACTCCTTCCGGCCTTGGCCTGAGAAACGCAAGCGTGACTATGTTCGATGCTATGGGCATACCACGTACAGTCCCGACAAGCTCTCTCGGCTATTTCACTTTCTCTGATGTTCCGTTAGGCCAGACTGTTACCGTCTTCGTTCATTCGAGGCGATATCGCTTTGGGTCACAGTCGATCCAGGTGACCAACGGCATTGCCGAAATGCAATTCATCGGCGTCGAATAACGATCTTCATTATCATCAACTCATTAAAGGCGGACTGAAAGGGCTGCCTTTTTTATTGAAGTGTCAGACCGCAGCGGCCGCAGAATTTGATATGCGGCGGATAACTTCCTCCGCAGCGTTGGCAGATGCGTTCGGCTTGAGGTGCATGGCCGGCATCGGAGCCGAAACCGACCGGCCGAACCGCCGCCGCGTGTGCGGCAGGTGTAATGTTCAATCCGCATCGGCCGCAAAAGCGTGAATTCCCGGAAAGCGTAGCCGAACATCTCGGGCACGGATAGTCAGCGGGGTCGCTTTCGTGGCCTACCATGCTAAACGTCCCTCCGCCGCATCGTCCACAGAATTTTACGCCTTCCGCGAACCGCGATCCGCAGTTTATGCAGGCGACGATGCTGGGCATAATGCTCGAGGGTGAACCGCTCGTGCCGCTTCCCTGCGATGACGACGGCTGGCTAGACGCTCCGTGCACAGTCCTGAGCTGGGCCTGGATCACCTGTTCGTTGCCGCCGGTCCTTATCTCGATGACGCGTTCGTCATCACGTTCGCCCACTTTTGCCACCCGCAGTACATGACGGCCGGCCGGTACATCGGTCAGCACGACTCGGCCGGAGCCGCCAACGCTTCCCTTTCGCTCATCGTTAATGTAAACCTCTGAGCCATTAGGAGCCATCACCACCAAACGCGACCCGGTCAAACGCTTGCTTTCGCTTACATCCTCGGCGGCCTCTTCGAGTTCTGAGATCCAGTCGGCTACCGCTGACGGGCGATTTGCGGGATCTATCTCGAGGGCACTCATAATGATGCGGTCCACATCTGTCGGAACGTCCGACCTGAGCGAAGAAAGCGGTGCCGGTTTATGCATTATCTTCTGCATTACGAGCTGCATCAGATCGCCTACGAAAGGAGTCTTTCCGCCGAGCATCAGGTATGCGATCGTGCCCAAAGCATAGAGATCAGCCCGTTTATCCACGCCGGTTTCGGGCTGCATCTGCTCGGGCGACATAAATTCGGGCGTGCCGATAATACCCCTCGAGGCCGGCCCTGAGCCTGAGGCTGCGTCGGTTACCGTCTGGTTTATGATCTTTGCCAAGCCGAAATCGCCCACCTTTACAAATCCATCGCCGCCCTTCCCCTTTTGCATTATGAAGATGTTGGCGGGCTTTAGGTCGCGGTGGAGAATGCCGAGGTCGTGGGCGGCATCGACCCCGTCGGCGATCTGCCTGAGCAGCCTGACGGCCCGTTTTACCGGGAGCGTGCCTTCGCGGCGGAGCAGCTTGTGGAGCGTTTCGCCCTCGACATACTCCATTACCAGATAAAAGACGCCGTCGGCCGACTCGCCAAAATCCGTTACGCTGACCGTATTGGGATGCTGGATCGACGCCGCCGCCTGTGCCTCGCGTTCAAACCGCACGATGGCCTCGCCTTCCTGCATATCATCGCTGTTGAGAATGTCCTGCCGGACGGTTTTGACGGCGACCTTTCGGGTGGCGAATTTCATGTCTTTCGCAAGGTAAACTTGGCCCATCGCACCGCGGCCGAGGCGGCTCTCGAGCAAATACCGCCCGGCGATCGTCTGTGAACCGGGCAGCGAAAGCCGCGTTCCAGTCCCGTCATCAGGACACGCCACGACCTCGTCGGGGAAACAAAGTTCACATTTTGGGCATTCTCTCATTTGCTACTCTGATATCTTGAACGCAGCGCAGGGATATTCAAAATGCAGAACGCCGACAAGCCGACTTTGTTGCAGGTTTTTGGATTTTGAAAGCACATTTGGTATACTCTCGATTGCTTCACGGGTCGATAGCTCAGTTGGCAGAGCAGCGGACTCTTAATCCGCGGGTCGCAGGTTCAATCCCTGCTCGGCCTACCATTTCGTGATCAAAAAGGCTGCCCTAAAAAAGGCGGCCTTTTTTTATTCAAGGTTCAAGGTTCAGCGTTCAAGGTTTAAGGTTCAAGTCCAAAAGATCAGAGCCAAAGGCCGAAAAGCCGAAAGCCCAAGACCAAAGACCAATGACCAAAAACCCAATACCCAAAACCACTCTCAATTCCCCACTCTCCATTTTCCATTTTTCCGCCAAAATACCTCTGTTTTTGTCCCGAGCCGGGACAAGAAAATCGCCGTAACTATCTTGTATTGTATGGGTTACGGACTTGCATCTTGTACCCCCTGTTTTTCCAGACGTCGGCGTTAGGCGTTGAATTGTGGGCAGTGGGCCGCTCCATTTCCCACTTTCAATTCTCCACTCTCAATTCTCAATTCTCAGCTAAAAACCCTCTGTTTTTGTCCCGGGCCGGGATACGAAAATCGCTGTAACTCTACTATTGTATCGCATTTACAGATTTGCACCTTGTACCACGTGTTTCCAGGAAGTGGGCAGTGGATAGTGGACCGCTCCATTTTCCATTTTCCATTCTCCATTGATCTTCCATTCTCCATTTCCCCCAAAAAACACCTGTTTTTGTCCCGGGCCGGGACACGAATCTCGCCGTAACTATCCTATTACGTGACATTTACCGACTTACACCTTGTACCACCTGTTTTCTGCAGGGTGTGGGTGTAATACATTGTGTGACAGTCGCCGATTGCTGAGTGGTTAATGGAACCTGGACCTTGGAATTGCGATCTAACCCAAAACCAAAAGCCAAAACCCCAAAACCTAGCCTTTCAAATATCAAAGATCCAGCTCAAAGACCCCGCACCGCAACAGGCTAACTTACTTTTTAGCCTTCCGGGTAGTCCATTTGGCGTGGATTGTAGCATTTGGCGTACTTTGTAGCACTTGGCGTGAAGTGGGGCATTTTGGCACACCAGCAGTTAAGGGAGTCGCCGCCCTAGCATACATTCCAGAATACGAGCCCCGAACAAACAGGGATTTCGCACCGAATGTCATAAGCCTAAAATTAATTGAGTGGATTTATCCCTTCTAATCAGCGGACAAGCCAATACGGCGGATCAGGTCGATAAAACGGGGATCGGTTCGAAGCTCCGCAAATTCCGGCATTATGTTGATATATACGATAGTAACCTCATGACCCGCATAGGCCCTTTCAAGGAGTTCGAACGTCTTATCCCGATCTCCCAAACGCAGATGGAGTGTCGCGGCGCCGATCGTTGAAAAATTCCGGTCCCCCGCGAGAACTTCCAACGCTTTTTGCCAAAAGCCTCGAGGGCCGGACCTATTAAGTTCGTTCTCAAGGATCGCCATTTTCTGCAAACTTCTCTTATCTTCCAGGACCTCCAAATATTCTTTGGTCTCCGACACTAACTCGGCATACATTCCTTTTTGGTGGTAGATATCGGCAATATTCGAATAAGTCCGAGCAAACTTGGGATCCCGCTCTTTGAGCGCCTGTAAGCGAGCCATTCCTTCGTCTGGTTGCCCTGCATAAACATAGGTGTATGCCAGATCAGCTGCGATCGGAAGCGACAGCGGATCTTTTTCCTGGGCACGTCGGTAATTGTCAAAGCTCTCGTCAAACCGGCTGTGGATCGCCAGCAACTCCGCATACCAATGGTAAGCGCTGGCGTTATTGCGATCGAGCTCAATGGCACGCCTATATGCAGATTCCGCTCCGGCCCAGTCCCATAGATAGTAAGCCTTGTTGAGTCCCATCATGGAGTGAGCTTCAGAAAGATCTTCATCGATCTCGAGGGCCTTTCGAACGGTCGCAGATACCATCGCGGCCCTTTTTTCCGTTGTGTCGAGGAACTTAAAACTCCCCATCGCATAACAATTTGCCTCGCCGACATATGCCTTCGCGAATGTTGGGTCTTTTTCTATGGCTTGACGGAAAAGCCCTAAGGCCTTTTCAAACCCGTCTTGCGTCCTCTTATTGAGGTGATGCTGGCCCTTGATATAGAGCAAAAAGGCCTCGGGGTCGTCGGTTTGATGCTTTGCCCGCGGCGGGCCCCCAACAGACGTTTCGGACTGTAGTGCGGCTGATATCTGCTGAGAGATGTCGTTTTGGATCTCGAGTTCACTAGTAAGTTTCTGCTCGTACCGTCCCGACCAGATCTTTTTATTGGAGATCAGATCCGTCAACTCAGCGGTGACAACCAGATTGTTCCCGTCCTGATCAAATTTCCCGGTCATGATCGAGTCGACGCCTAGGGTCCGGCCCGTTTCAACCAGGTCGAACGGCCGATTCTTGTATTGAAAGACTGAGTTCCGGCTGATCACACGGAGTTCAGGGAGAAGTGCTAAGTTGGCGAGAATGCTGTCGGCCAGGCCGTC
>JBGTCF010000269.1:0-11019 GCA_041748975.1 Pyrinomonadaceae bacterium | reverse complement strand
GGCCTATCGCCCAGCGCCGCCTTAAGCTGATCGAGGCTCGTGGCGAACGTCAAATTGCCCTTTTGCAACTCCCAATTTGGCAGATGTTTGATCAGTATTGGTATACCGTCTTCTTGGCCGACCTCTTGGCTACTGTAATGTATCGAACCGACCCCCTGTGCCGCAGCGGATAAACTGAATGCCAGAATCAGGAAAGGTGTAGACAGTTTGTGATAAAGAGGCGATTTCGACATTTTTCTTAGATCCGCCGACACTAGAGAGTATTCAGCAAGATGTAAATATTAGCATTCTTTGCACTTGCACGCCTTTTGGGTCTGCGCACACTGCCACACGAAAACGTGTAGCATTTCGAGCAGTCTCACACGTTTTGGTCGTGAATCTGTTGTTGGATGTTTCACGAATATTTAAGTATGTCCGAAAAAACGAAACAAATTTCTGCTTTTATCGTGATTCTAAAGAGTGTTTCGACGGACCGACTATTTTTGGCACGCCAATTGAATAGGGTAATAGGCAGGGGGGAAATACAATGACAACTGAAACATTACATTTTCCGGTTTTTCATAGCGAACAAGGGGTTCAGGCAGACGAAGTAAGGTTTGCACAGGACGTGGCGATCGCAAACCGGGCAAAAGCAACCGATTACGAGCTCGCACAGCTCGCATCCAACGGCGACATGGCAGCGTTTGAAGAGGTATACAAGCGTCACCACCGCCGGGTTTATTCGATCTGTCTCAGGATGCTCCAAAATGCGTCGGAGGCTGAGGACCTGACTCAGGATGTCTTCATTCAGCTTTATCGCAAGATCGGCAGCTTTCGTGGTGATTCGGCTTTCACTACGTGGCTCCATCGAATGACCGTAAACCAAGTACTGATGCATTTTCGCAAACGTACGGTTAAGTTTGAAAAAACTACCGAAGAGGGAGACACGCCCGAACAGATAGTGTCTGGCACGTCCAATCCTGAGAAAATGCGGATCGTCGACAAAATAGCACTTGAGAACGCTATCGAACAGCTTCCGGCAGGCTACAAGAATGTCTTTGTCCTGCACGATGTCGAGGGCTTCGAGCATGAAGAAGTAGCAAGAATTCTAGGCTGCTCGGTCGGAACCTCGAAGTCACAGCTTCACAAGGCCCGCTTGAAACTACAGAAGCTCTTGAAGAAGAAAGCAAATCCCAGGATTGTCGGGGCCAATGCGTAAGAAACAAGTTAATTAATCAGGGCTTCCCGAAGACGGGAGGCCTTTTTTGGCTAAAGATCGGAGCGATTATGTTTCGTGGATGACAATGTTGCGCCGGGATAACTCGGCAACAAATTTATTCGGGTCGATGGCATTTTCCTGTGGGGTGGCGCCGCGTGAAAGGACATCTCCGCGGGCCATCATTTGGGCGATGATGGATGCGGGGAAGGCTGTTGTACGCATCATCGCGCTCATGCCGCTGGCTTCGTCGAAACTGTCTACGATGTCGTAACGCAGTCTCTTTTCCGAGGCGTCCTTTTTTCCAACAAAGTCGAGGCGAACGAGCACGTAATCAGGTCCGTCGGCCGGAAGGTGTTTTTGCAGCAGTTCGCCTAATACCTTTCGCGGTTTGATCTTCTGAAAATCAACCAGGACCTCTTCGCTGGAACATAAACCGAGGTCGATCATCGTTTTGAATTTGTCGCAATGGCCGGCGTAGCGAATGGTCTTATAATCAAGCTCGCGGATCTTGCCGAGGAAAGTGTCAGGCAGCGTCGATGTGCCGCCCGAGGTCTGGAATGCCTCGAGCGGAGGAAAGCCTTCGAATTCGAGTGATTCGAGCTCGGTCATTGACTCGACCTCGACGATCTTACCGTCGCGGATCACTCGGGCGACCTCGATGTATTCGTTTATAAGACCTTCTACCGAGAAGACGAGTTGGTAATCGAGGGGCGGTTGCGGAACCTGTGGAAGCCCACCAACCCTAATATGGATCTCGCTGACCTCGTCAAAACGGGCCGCACCGTGCATCGCAAGGATCGACACCATGCCGGGGGCGAGGCCGCAATCGGGAATGATATTTATTCCTGCCGCTTTTGCCTCGTCGTCGAGCGCTAGCTGCTCGTCGACTATGTAATTGTTGCCGCCGAGATCGCAGAAGTTTGTCCCGGTATCGATCGCGGCACGCGAGAGAGCAGCGTTGTACCAGTAATTGACGCACGATATTACCGAGTCGTGCCCTTTCATTAGACTGGCGGCATCTGATACGTTGGCGGCGTCGACATGATGGGCGTCAACGCGCGACGTTCCGACGGCCTCGGCCACCGCCTGGGCCTTTTTTAAGTCGAAGTCGGCGACCGTCACCTGCTCGACGTCCGGAGAATTATGTACGAGATCAAAAACGGCACCGTGTCCCATTCGTCCGGCGCCGAGTACGAGTATTTTCATTTGTTGAGTGTCTTTTCTATGTCGGGTTTAGAGCCACTCGTCGTCCTTCTCGGGCTGCTGCGCTGCGAGAGTGGCACCTGCGGTTTCCCATACCTTTTTTTTCCATTCGCGGAGATTATCGAGAAGCTGGAGCGCGACCTGCGGGTGAGCGGCATTTCGCTCTAGTCGTATCACCTGCGCCGTGACCGAGATCTCATTGTTCGGATCTTCGGTAACGGTAAGGCGGACCTTGCCGCCGACAAGCGGAAGCGAACGTGGAAGATAAACAAGGGTGCCATGCGGCCCAACATTCTCAGTCAGTCCGTCTTGTACCACCTCTTTTCCATTCTCATCCTTCCACCTGATACGGATAGGAAATGATATTACATGACGATCACCGCCTCGTCTGTCGCGCATAATTTTCACCTTAAGGATCGCCCGTTCGGGCCGCCGGGATCGGGCTCGAATATATCCGAAAACGGCCCTTCAAGTCTATCAAAATCAAAAAAAATTGACACGCGTAAACACCTTAAGTGCCAAGAATTGCATATATTATAAGGGGTTGCGGTCGGGGACGAGGTGGACAGCGGGTGCACAAGATGCTAGCATCATTAAATGTTTTGCCGCTTTCCAGGTGAAACAAGGTGGAAATCCATCCGCCGCCTTTAGTCTTCGCAGCAGTTCAGGCGAGCCGTTCAACATTGAATATTCTTTATTCAGTGGGTCATCCCTGAGTTTTGCGAAGTCGTTTTTGAAAGGAGAATTCTTGATGAAAAATCTCGTTAGAGGAGGAGCGCTCTTTATGGTTTTTAGTGTGCTCGCCGCGATCATGTACGCGCAGACTAAACCAAATGACGCACTCAATATAGCGAAAGATTCGCAAACTAAAATCGATACTAATAACGTAACTATTAAAGCGGATGCTCGATCCGGTATTCAACTAAATAATAATAATCAGTCAAATAATAATAATCAGGATAAGAAAAAGTTAGTTAAAACGACCGGTATGGTTGCGGCAAGAGGTAAAGGCGCAAGCAGAGGTTCTTTCTCAGCCACAGCGTATTGTCTAAAAGGAAGGACGGCGATGGGCCACGGTGTTCGCCGCGGCATCATAGCTGCAGACCCGAGGATCCTCAGACTAGGTTCTCAGGTAACTATCGCAAGCGGCGCATATGCCGGCACCTACCTTGTATCCGACACCGGCGGTAAAATAAAAGGCAAGAAAGTCGACATATGGATGCCAAGCTGCTCCGAAGCTCGTAAATTCGGACGCAGAAATGTTCAGATCTTTCAGTAGAAGAAGAGAGCTTTTGAATTAAAACAGATAGGCTTCGCCGATCAGATCGCGAAGCCTTTCGTCATTCAGGAGCTTGGTAATGGAACTTAATCAGTTGCATCCAGCTCTTCTTCGAGGAGCTGGCGCTGGTAGAGATCGGCATAATCGCCGTCAAGACGAAGCAGTTCGTCGTGGGTGCCGCGTTCAATGATCTGCCCATCGTGCATGACACAGATCAGGTCGGCATCTCGTATGGTCGAGACGCGATGCGAAACGATCAACGTTGTTCTGCCCGACCGTACCGAGCGGAGATTGCGAAGGATTGTCTCCTCGGTATACGTATCGACTGCCGAAAGCGAGTCGTCCAGGATAAGGATACGCGGATCGCGCATCACCGCTCTTGCAATCGCCGTGCGTTGTTTTTGGCCGCCGGACAATGTTATGCCCCGCTCACCCACGAGCTGATCGTATCCGCCGGTAAAGCTCTTTACATCATCCGCGAGGCCGGCGATCTCGGCGGCCTTTTCGACTGTCATCTTGTCAGAACCGCCTCCGTTAGGGGGCGGCGTGACCGTAGCCAGCGTTGTGCCACCCGCTGACGCAGGCGGTTCTGACATGTTTGTCTCGATCCCAAATGCTATATTCGCCGCCAATGTGTCCGAGAACAAAAAGGTCTCCTGAGGCACGAAACCGATAGAACGCCGGAGCTGTTCGATGGGATATGACCTGACCGGTCGTCCGTCGATCAGAACACTCCCTTCGCGGGTGTCCATCAGACGTGGGATAAGACTGACGAGCGTTGACTTACCACTGCCGGTTCTGCCTACAAACGCCACCGTCTGCCCTGCCTCTATTTCGAGGTTGATGTCTTTAAGAACCGGCTTGCCGTTATACGCAAAATCGAGAGCGCGAAATTCGACTTTACCAGTGATCGGGGGCTGGGGCTCGATGCCCTCGTCGTCCTTTATTGCCGGTTCCACCTCGAGAATGACGTTGAAACGCTTTAGCGATGCCGTGCCTCGTTGATATAGGTTGACCACATACCCGAGTGCGATCAGATACCAGATCATCCGCTGCAGGTAGAGAATAAAGGCCGTAAAATCTCCCGCGGTTATCTCGTCTTCGACCGCCATCGGTACGCCGACCGCAACAATGATCACAAACCCAAGCCCTATAAAGAAGAATAGCAGCGGACGCATCGCGGCGGCGTATTTCACGAGACGTAAATTTTGTGCTGCGTATTCGCGGTTGAGCACCTGAAACTGCTCGATCTCAGCATCCTCCTGAGCGTAGGCCCGGATAACACGAACGCCCGTAAGGTTCTCTTGTGCGCGGGCGGTGATGTCAGAGAAAAACTCCTGTATCTTTTCGAATCGCTTATGTATCTGAGCGCCGAGGAATTTGACGGTAATTGTTACGAGCGGCATTGGTATCAGCAGCAGCAGGGTCAGCTTGACTGAGATACTGAGCATGATCGGCAACGAGATCGCGAGTGCAAATATCGCCTGAAAGCTGTAGAGGATCATTGGCCCGACGATCTGTCGGATCGCTGCAAGGTCATTCGTTGCTCGCGCCATAAGGTCGCCAACACGGTTGTTTTGAAAATACTCGAGCGGCTGGTCGACGAGCGAAGCGTAGAAATCCTCACGCATATCGAATTCGATATGCCGAGAGGTATTGATGATCAGCCGACGCTGCAGGAAAAGAAAAATTCCGCTCATCAGGCTGATGCCGAGGATGACGAGCGGGTAATAAATGATCTTGTCGCGGGTGATCTCGCTGTTCAGGTCGTCGATGGCCGCACCGACCATATAAGGAATGAACAGCCCGAACGACATCGAGCAAAGGATAAAGAATATCCCCGCCGCGATAGTCCATTTATACGGTTTGAAATACCGCGCAAATTTTTTCAGCTGCTCCATTTAGCTGCTAACTGGGCGAATGATCCGCTGACCTACAATCGCGTATATGTTGATACCGCAGTTGCAATATGCTTCCCGTCCTCGTTTACCACATCGGCCGAAACCGTGAATATACGCTTTCCGCCGCGCACTACCTTGGCCGTACATGTAAAGGTCCCGGTTAAGTGCGGCCGCAGATAGTGAACCGTTAGGTCGATAGTTGCGGTGGCTTCGGTAATAGCCAGCCGGGTCCTCACCGCGAATGCCATCGCTGTATCGATCAGAGTGGCAGTCACACCGCCGTGCAGCACTCCGTTAGGCTGCCTGAGATCGTCACGCATTTCTATGCTGATCACAGCGACATCCGGTTGGAGGTCGACTAATCGCATACCGATCAGTTTCGAGAACGGCAGGCTGTGGAGCGCATTTGCGGCAAATGCCCGCTGTTCATCCGTGATTTCGAGTCGTTTTTGAGCACTATCCATATCGAGATTTTTTACATGGGAAATCCGAATATTATCACAGCGAGGGGTTGCGACATCCGGCAGCCCTCCTAATTTGGTTTATTCCCTCGTGATCGCTGAAAGTCGTCGTATGGGATCAATCGAAAACCGTTAGGCACAGCCAGGATACCGTCTTCTACGGTAAGCTTGAGGTCCCGAGCCTCATATAAAACCGCCAGGCGAGCCTCTTCGCCGATTCCCTCATAAAACTCCTGCCTGACTATCATTCCGCTTGCAGTATCGATAAAGATAATAATATCTTCCTTAGAGTCCTCGTCCGTACGAACCTTATACTTATGAAGGCCGCTGTCGGACCCGAGGTCTTCGAACCGGCGAAAACGTCTGTGATTGAAAAACCCCGAAAGGATCTGATCGGGCGGCTCGAGCAATCCGGGCGTTTGGGGGACCACGCAATACGATCGGCGGACATGATCGATAAGATAGAGTTTGTCTGTCCTGAGCTGGGTAAGCGATATTTGGCCGTCGCGAAAAATATCAAACCGCCATCTATCACCACTGCGCGCCAGGAACCAACGCTTTTCGCTGCTCCCGCTCGTTACAACGAAATTTGCCTGGAAGATCTCGGGTTCTTTTGTTGCGAATGGGAATTCACTCTTGCCAGTCGAAATAGGAGCAGCGTTAAAATTAACATTCGCCGGACTTGAGCCACATGACGTCACAAAAAGTGCAAAAATAAATGCGAGTAGGAAGAGCGTGGCCCGGTTTGACAAAAACATCGAATTTCATAAATTTTAGCATATAGCTTCGGCAAACAAGCCGCTGAATGTTCAGCACAATTAGCACTTGCAATCATGTCCAAACTTCGTTCATGGCAGCGAAAATATTTTATGGGAGCCGCTGCGATCGCACCGCTCTCTCCTTTCCTGTTGCTTCAGGGTCAAATCACTCGCTGGAAGGTCGGGATACTTCCCGATGCTGAGGGTGACAGGCGAGGAACTGCGGGAAAAGGTTCCGAACCCGCTAAGTTGTTTGTTCTCGGGGAATCCACCGTCGCGGGCCTCGGGGCGCGACGTCACGAGCTGGCACTTGCCGGGCAATTTGCCGAGCGTCTGAGCGGCCATATCAATAGGCCCGTAGAATGGCAGGTTCTCGGCAAGAACGGCGTAACCGCCCGAAGGACGATCGACGAGCTTATCCCGCAAATGCCCGAAGAGGAATTTGACTATATTTTGGTCGGGCTCGGCGGCAACGATGTAATGAAACTCTCGAGCCCCCGAAAGTGGCGCCGTGACATGCTCGAACTGCTGGGGATCCTGAGGGAGAAGAATCCAAACGCGGTCATTTTTATCTCGAACTGCCCGATGATCATACTTTCGCCGATCATGCCCGAGCCAATAAAGTCGATCCTTTGGCAGCTCTCGCGAATGCACGACGAGAACATACGCGAATTTACCGCCGGCATGGACAGGGTCTTTTACTATCCGCAGCCGGTCGATGTCGAGCCCGAAGGTTTTTTCGCCGACGGCATACATCCGTCCGAACAGGGCTATGCAGATTGGTCGGCGGCGATGATGAAATACTTCACCGATAACTACAAATGGTGAACGCTGACGAACTTCGCGAGATAGTGGATTCGCATTATGAATGGCTTCTCGTTCGTGAAACGGGCAGAAGCTTTGCGTTGACATGTCGGGAGATCGACATCCGTGGTAACGGCGACGGTGCCAGGTTTCGTTTTCTCGATGACGATGGATCTCATACTCGACGGATCACCTCCTACTCCCTGATCGAAGGCGAGATCCTGATAGATGTCGCCGAGCTTTCAGGTGAGGCGACCGAGACAATGCGGTTCGTCCCCCGAACTCCGGCAGCCGACCTCGCCGCTGAGGTCGAACTCGCACGGCTGGAGAAAGCGAACGAGATCGCCGAGTTAATTGCCGACCACTTGCCCGGCTCAAAGATCGGCCGCGTTGGACTGAACTCGGAGAATGGACGCCTCGGCCAGATAAACTTCGATTTACCGGATCGAACACCCGCCGCCGCCATTGCCGATGTGACCGGCTCATTAACCGTAGAGCCGATCTTTACGGCCGCCATCCTCTGGCTCGAAAAACTCGGTATGCGGAAGAATCGCCCTGTGCTCGACATTCGGATCGTCTGTGAAAAGCGGCCGGCGCGAAACGCCCAGAAGCTTCACGCCCTGCTGACCGACAAGTGGAAGAACAAGATCACCGTTTTTGAGATCATCCGCAAGGACGACCCGCCGCGGCTAAAGGATCTGCCGAAACGCAAAGTGCGTGAGTTATGGCGGGAAAAGGCCCGAAAGCTCGCCCTTCCGGCGGAAGCTTTGATGAGCAAGACTGCCGCCGCGATCGTGGAACTTGCCCCCGAACGCATCGATACTGTCTATTCGCGAAGCGGCGAAACACTGAGATTTCATGGCCTGCCTTTCGCACGAGTTCGCGTTATGGCCAACGGTGAAAAGGGATGGTTCGGCGTTGGCCGCGAACGGAGCCAGCTAACGGACGGCACATGGGATGAACTGGAGGCATTGGTCGTCCGCCTCGAAGAAAACCGGTCACACTCTGCTTCGAATAGACGACATGAGCTCTACCGAACTTCTCCCGAGGCTTGGCTCGAATCGATACTGCGACGCAATATCTCGCTCCTCGACGCGAATCTGATCCTCTCGCCGATCTATAACCAGTTTCGCTCGTCCAACGACAAGATCGACCTGCTGGCCCTGCGTCGCGATGGACGCTTGGTAATCATCGAATTAAAAACGCAGCCCGACCGCGAAATGGTCTTTCAGGCCGCCGATTACTGGCGAAAGATCGAACTTCAGCGCCGCCGGGGCATTCTCGCTGCCGCAAACCTATTCGCCGGCCGCGAGATCCTGGATACACCCGCCCTTATATATCTCGCCGCTCCGGCATGGAGCTTTCATCGGGATTTCGAATTCTTCGCCCGTACGATCTCACCGGAGATCGAAATGTGGCGATTCGAGCTTCATGAAAACTGGCGTGAAGAGGTACGTGTGCTCGCAAGGCACAATTACGCCGATCACGCGGACGGTTTTACGAATCTGTAGCCGATGCCTCGGACCGTCTGCACTATCTGCGGATTGTTCGGTTCGTCCTCCAGGTGCTTTCGCAGGCGGACGATGAAATTGTCGATCGCACGTGTATCGGTATCTTCCTGAAGGTCCCATACTTCTTCAAGGATCGCTTTCCGAGAAACGGGACGGCCTTCGTTATCGATCAGGTATTGGAGCAGCTTAGCCTCCATTAGGGTGAGATGGACGATCTCATCGTCATGTTTTAGCTCGAGATTCTCAAGATCCACGCTCCTGCCGTTGATCAGAATCACATCACCGGCTGACGGGCGGGATTCAGTGCGGGCCCATTCGCGGCGGCGAAGCAGACCATTTAGCCGTGCGAGAAAGATATTCAGGTCGAACGGCTTAGCAAGGTAGTCGTCGGTTCCCGCCTCAAATCCCTGCAGCACATCCTCGGGACGCCCGCGTGCGGTCAGCATCAGGATCGGCGTATAATCAGATCGCTCGCGCAGCGTTCGGGCGACCTCGAAACCATTTACAGTCGGGAGCATAACGTCGAGCACGATCACATCGTATTTCGAAAGCGTCAGTAGATCCAATGCCTCATTACCATCGCCGGCAACCGCCGCCTCGAAACCCTCGGCCTCGAGATTGAATTTCAGGCCCTGTGCCAGGTGTTCCTCGTCTTCTACGATCAATACCTTCATATCTTCGGAAGTTGAATAATGAATGTCGTCCCCTTGCCCTCGCCGCGGCTTTCGGCCTTGATCCTGCCGCCATGACGTTCGATGATCGCGCGGACGATGGGCAATCCCAGTCCGGTTCCTTTAACATCGATGGATTTATTGTTCGCTCGGTAAAAACGCTTGAAAATTCGTTTCAGGTCAGCGCGTGCGATGCCTATGCCGTTATCGCGAACGAATATCTCAGCCTCTGACCCTGCCGATCTTAACCTAACTGTGATCCGGGGTTCGCCCGACGAGTATTTGATAGCGTTATCCAAAAGGTTGGTCACCGCCGTCTGCAGATCACCGCGATCGCCGAGAACCTCTATCGGATCCGACGGCAATGTAAAGCGTATCGCGCCTTCGTCGAGATGCTGTTGTGAGCGGACCCTGTCAATGGTCTCACGTATAGCATCCGCGAGGTCTACTTCGGCCAGGTTCATCTGAAGCTGCTTTTCACGCGCGCGGCTTGCCTGAAGTACCTGCTCGACGGTGCCAAGCAGACGCTCGTTGTCCTCGAGCATGATGTCGTAGAATTCCTGCCGCTTTTCGGGAGTCAGCTCGCGGGATTTGAGGGTTTCAAGATAGAGCTTGATGGATGCGATCGGCGTTTTTAGCTCGTGGGTGACGGCGTTAAGAAACGCATCGTGCTGCTCATTTCGTCGGATCTCTCTCAGAAGAAAAATGGTGTTGAGAATTAGGCCCGTGATTATGATGGCGAAAAAGATCACGCCAAAAACCAGCAGAGCTACCTGGCGCAGATTCAGCAGGATCCAACCAATGTTCAAAACGATCGCGAGTACAGACAGGATAATGCCGAGAACGAGGAAAAATATGGCTGTTTTACGCCGGCGCATCTACCCTCAAAAGTAGAAAGGAAAAAGGCAAAAGTAAAAGCGAGTTCTACGTTTTGCCTTTTTCCTGCGGAGATTAATCTATGTGTTAGGCTGCCTGCCTCAACTCTTTTGGCGACTCTGACTCGGTTGCGAGGTCGTATGCGTACACGTTTTTGATGATCCCGAGCTTCTCGAGGATCTGGAGTTGATACCAATTGAGATCGAATTCCTTCCAGGTCAGGCCGTGTTTTGCCGAACGCGGGTATGCGTGATGGTTGTTATGCCATCCCTCGCCAAAGGTTACCGCCGCCACGAGTCCGTTATTTCTCGAATCGTCACGAGTTTCAAATCTGCGGCTGCCCCACAAATGCGTAGC
>JBGTCF010000268.1:0-1810 GCA_041748975.1 Pyrinomonadaceae bacterium | reverse complement strand
CCGGCCGGGCGAATGTCGGTCATCTGTTCCAACAAACCTTCGTCCAGCGAGAACGTGTAGAGATTATTCTGCCGTGTGAACGAGATCCGACGCTGATCGCCGATAAAGCGAGGATTCGATTCCACATCGACAGTTTTGGTTATCTGCCGCCGCGCGCCAGTCTGGTGATCATAGAGGAAAATATCACCCGCATCGGTATAAACGGATGACCTTTTATCGTCAGACAGATCGCCGCCCATCGGCGGCGCCAATTTTGCTTCATCTTCGGAAAGTTTGCGAAATTCGCTGCCGTCCGCGTTAACCGTGTAGGTCGACGTCTCGCCATTTCGCGGCTCGCTGGCTAGCTTCCAGCTAAAATATATTCTTTGACTGTCCGCCGACCAGCGAACGCCGCCCGGCTGGTAACCAACCAGAGCAGGCCCTCGCATTATATTGTCGATCGTAAGATCAAACTTTCTAACAGGCACCGCCTGCTGTGCTGATACAGCGAGCGAGTTAAGACAAAGAGCGACTGCAAAAATGAACGATAGGATCGGTCTCATTGGTTTCCTTCTTTAACTTTAGACTTATTGAGCTTGCTCAGATGAACAGCATTATAATCGTGTTTGATCATTTCGTCATATTTGACACCCAATGTCGGGAGGCCGTTGCAGCCGAGGGTTGATGACTTAATTGCCGTGTGCTTCGTTGAGTGCCTCCAAGACTTTTAGGCCAGCCTCATCCTTTGGACGTCCGGCGGCTCGCTTGGCAACTATCAAGGCCGGTATCGAAAGAATGTATGTTGGATACCCTTCGAGGTCGACGCTTATCGACTGATTGACCAGATCATCATAATTCCCGACAGCTTTCACTTCACCCAGCAGATCGACGTCACCCATCGAAGTTTCGAACGTGAAATTAGTGCCCTGCTGAAGCGTTGTCCAGTCGAAAATGTATGGTAGATTTTCAGGAAAGTTTCGCGGTCGCGGGTTGAGCGGAAGCAGAACTTCAGCGATTTTCTTTAGATTCTCGTTCGTTCGGGAATAGCAGATGTCCAAATCTTCCGTAATGTAGTTGCCGCCATGGCTCCTGATGGCAATGCCCCCAACTATTACGAAATCCACACCGAGCTTGCTAAAACGTCGAGCTATCTCAAAAAGATCGATCATCCTGACTTAACATTATCACGAGCTTTTGCCCGCCGCATCGCTTCTTCAAACTTGAACATCGAATTTGCTGCCGCATCATTGCGTTTGATCCTCTCCGCGGGCGTGTAGCGCAGATTCTCGGCGAGCTGTGTCAGGTCGATCCCAAAGTCCCGAGCTTCAGCGATCTTGCTTCCGGGGGCCGGGTTAACGAGCTTTTCCCACGGCGTTCTCTTCATATCCCAATCTTACGGCATTTCCAACGCCGCTGCACGTTTTTCTGCCTTCTGTGCTTCGGTCAATCGCTGATGATCGTAAATCGCGTTCTCCCAGGTTCCGTACATGGCGTTTGGCAATACGATCCAGCGTTTGCCCCATTCATTTTTGATCTTATCGACTTCTGCGAATCGATCATTCACAGACTTTCGCTCGAATACGTCGGAAAAGTCATCCAGGTTATCGCCCATAATTAGAACTACGCGGTATTTCTGCGAGACTTGCTGACGCCGAGGCGTTTTAGTGGATTCTGTCGTTCTGAGGGATACGTTCTCAGGCGAAACATCAATAAGACCAACGCTCTTAAGATTATCGATCGTCGACTGTTTTTGGGTCTCGTCCCGATTCGAGACGTAGAAGACCCTCACACCTTTTGACACCGCATAATTCAGGAATTCAACCGCACCCGG
>JBGTCF010000267.1:0-2162 GCA_041748975.1 Pyrinomonadaceae bacterium | reverse complement strand
ATCGGCAAGCTCGCCAGATTAAGGGGCCATAAGAACGCCCACCAGCTGCAATTAGCTGCCGATCTCTCGCCGGCCGCGGCCGCTCGCCTCTGGAAAGGCGAAGTCGAAAAGATCAGCATGGAAACGCTTGAAAGGCTGTGCCATGCTCTCGAATGCCAGCCCGGCGACCTCTTCGTTTACATTCCTCCGCCAGATCCTGACCAAGACTGACGATAGAAATCAGACTTTTATTTTACGACGGCGATGAGCATACCGCCGGCCGCTACGTTTGCGGCCAAATGCATTTATATTTAGATGGTTTTTTTAGAACAGTTAAAGAAAAGAGATTACAACGTTAAGAACGAGGTCCTGTCAGGACTCACCGTGTCTCTCGCACTTGTGCCCGAGGCAGTGGCGTTTTCATTGATAGCCGGGGTCAGCCCGCTCGTCGGCCTATACTCGGCATTTATTATCGGCTTGATCACGGCGATCCTTGGCGGGCGACCGGGAATGATCTCAGGGGCAACGGGGGCGATCGCGGTTGTAATTGTTGCCCTGGTGGCGACTCACGGGGTGGAATACCTTTTCGCTGCCGTTGTAATGATGGGCTTGATCCAACTGTTGATCGGGTCTCTGAAGCTCGGCAAATTTATCCGGCTCGTGCCGCACGCGGTGATGTTCGGGTTTGTAAATGGCCTGGCGATAGTCATATTTATATCCCAGCTTGATCAATTTAAGATCGTCAGCGACGGAGGAATAGCTGAATGGATGAGCGGGCAGGCCCTGATGATAATGCTCGCGGCTGTCGTGGCGACAATGGCGATCATTTACTTTTTGCCAAAGCTCACCAAGGCTGTTCCGGCAACCCTGATCGCGATAGTCGCTGTTTCGCTGGTCTTTATTATATTCGGGATACCGACAAAAACCGTCGGCGATATCGCATCTATCGGCGGCGGATTGCCTGAATTTCACTTGCCGATGGTGCCGTTAAATTTCGAGACGCTGGCGATCATATTCCCGTATGCCTTGATAATGGCCTTGATCGGTCTGATCGAAAGCCTGCTGACCATGACGGTTATCGACGAAATGACCGAAACCCGCGGCCGCGGCAATCAGGAGTGTCTCGCCCAGGGTGCCGCAAACGTAACGTGCGGTTTTTTCGGCGGGATGGGCGGTTGCGCAATGATCGGGCAGAGCATCATTAACGTCAGCTCGGGCGGCAGAAATCGAATCTCAGGGATAGTTGCCGCGTTAGGCTTGCTCACCTTCGTACTGTTTGGATCATCGGCTATCGAGCGAGTACCGATGGCCGCATTGGTGGGGCTGATGTTCATGGTTGCCATCGGAACGTTTGAATGGGCCAGTCTTAAGATCTTCAGAAAGGTTCCGGCAACCGATGTGCTGGTAATGATCATCGTCGCCGGCATAACCGTAGTTTTCCATAACCTGGCGATCGCGGTGATAGTGGGCGTACTGATCTCAGCCCTCGCCTACGCGTGGGAAAATGCAACGCGGATCCGGGCAAGAAAGCACATCGACGAAGACGGTGCCAATCATTACGAGATTTACGGTCCGCTCTTTTTTGGATCCGTTGCGGGCTTTGCAGAGAAATTTGACGTCATCAATGATCCGAGGGAGGTTGTTATCAATTTTGCCGAATCGAGAGTTGTCGATCACTCCGCTATCGAAGCCCTCCACAAGATCACCGAGCGTTACGCAAAATTAGGCAAGATCGTCCACCTTCGCCATCTGAGCGAGGATTGCCGGACACTTCTCGATAACGCGTCGGCCATAATCGACATCAATCATTACGAGGACCCGAATTACAAGTTGGTCTCGGATACTCTTGGATAGATCAGATCGACATCGAGAACCGCAGGCTATCTCGGCAACACAGCGAGTGTATCGGCTAGTTTTTTGGCTACATCGCGCAATGGGTCTTTAGAGGCGACGAATTTGCCCGCGATGGCGGAATCTTCAGATTCGGCACTGAGATCGGTGATTCCGTCGATGTTAGTCAGATACTTTTTGAGAGTGGGTTTTGTACGAAATTCGGTTTCGAGCACTAGCAATCCCGCACGAAGGTTCCGGATCGCCTCGATCACTTTCTGTTTATTCACGCTATTTTTTTCAGCGGTTTTTTGAGGAAGGGGCTTCGTTTTAGCCGATTGGTCCAGGTCCTC
>JBGTCF010000266.1:0-10696 GCA_041748975.1 Pyrinomonadaceae bacterium | reverse complement strand
TTCGTAAACGTGGTCCGGATTGTTCGGATCGTTCATATCGAAGCCCTCGTTGAGTGCCCGAGCGATAAGAAGATTCTTACCCTTCGTACCAACATAGCGTGCCTCGAAAAGAAGATCTTTCATCAGTTCGTACTGCATTCCAAAATTCCACTGATGCATATATGGCGTCCTAAGGTTTCGGTCAACTGCACGAAACTCAAATGTTTCGGCAATGTTGCCGCGTATACAGCCGGCCCCGGTGGCCGGATTGCATGTTTGCCCGATGGCGTTCTGCGGCGTACCACGCGAATCGACGAAGACCGGAGTGTTATCGCGTATCTGATAGGCCCCGTTTACTCCCGCAGCCCTAACGATACGGAACGGCAGCCACTGGTTTAGCGGAATGTTTGTAGGAACGCCCGAGAACGCGGTCGCGATCGGAACATTACCATTAGGCACGGTAATTTCAACTTCACGAAGAAACGGGTAGTTCGAGAAGATCGTGTTGATAAACGCCGCCGACGGACGATCGTAGAACAAGCCATAACCACCGCGGAAGACAAGTTTATCGGTTACGGCATACGCTAATCCGATACGCGGCGCAAAGTTATTCAGGTCCTGACCGTTGAGCGTGTGTTTGTTGTCAACCACCTGCGTTGCGGCCGCGGCCGCGTCAACGACAGCCAAACCGGTGGGATTAACGTTGTTAGGTACAATGAATCCCGGTGCCGGATTGTCGCACAGTGCTGTACTACCGCCCGTCGCTGTAAAGCACGGAATGTACGGATCGTAATCGAAGTTGCCGATGTAACCATTCTTTTCAGTCGGCCATCGGAACATCTCGTAGCGAAGGCCCAAATTCATTGTTAGCTTACGGCTGATCTTCCAGCTATCCGAAACATAAAGGCCCAGATCCTTGAAGCGGAATTCCTTAGCCGTTATGCCGTATTGGGTGTCGGCTTCTGTAGCGTTTCCAGTAAGCAGTTGCGTGAACGAGTCGAATTTTTCAAATTCGGTCGCTTGCTCTTCAGGCAAATCGCTGTCGTACTGATGGCTCTTAAAGTCGCCGCCAAATTTAATAGTGTGATTCTTGAAGATCCAATTTACATTATTGGCAAGGCTGTATGTCACCTGCTTACGCCTATTGAACGAATCGTTGGGACCGCCGAAAGAGAAATTCGATAGGTTGTTTCGCCCGATGTAATGTCCGAGTCGTGTCGTGGCCGGGCTACTGTCAAAGGTTGATGCCGGATTGATGACGCCGATAGCTGCATTGCTCAGTTCATCGGTAAGAAACGGATCGTCGAGACGGCGTGTGTTGTTCAGGTAGTAATAGCCAAACCGAACTTCGTTTACCCAGTTCGGCGAGAAAACATGTGTGTCACCGATCGAAAGTGTACGATTGCGGTCGGCACGCCGAAGTGTGAAAGGCGATGCCAGGCTGCTTGGATCCGGGTAAGGATCAAGCCCCGGGTAGTTCGCAAAGAAAAGCGTTCCGCTAAGCGTATTGTTTTGCGATATTTGGCCGTCGAGCCGGGTCGTAAACTGGTTCTGACGAAACTCTGCGGGAACAACGTCGATTACTTCAACCAGTGGATTGTTGCGTTGAATGGTACGTGTCGTTACGCCGGGGAAGTTGCCAAACTGAAAACTGCCTGTTCCGGATTGGTCAACAATACCAAGCGGCCGGAAATTGGATATCGACGGCAGGATAAAGCCGCCACTCGTCGGATTCCTGAGATTAAAGATCCTAAAAGCAACTTCACTAATATCGCTTTCCAACAAACAAGTCGTTCCCACCGTACAACCGTTGAATTGATTGAATGCCGCAGCAATTGCTGCACGCGAACGGTTGTCGCCAAGAACACTTAAAGCAATGGGCAGAACCGTTCGGGTTCGTGCGGTCGGTACAAGTCCGGTCTTGGCATCGGTAAACTGATATCCGCCGAAAAAGAAAACACGATCTTTCGCGATCGGGCCGCCAATGGTGAAACCGGTTTCTGTGCGGTCAGCTTGCGGCTTTTCGTTGCCGCTTTCTTTAAGGAAGAACTCGTTCGAATTGAACGCTTTGTTTTGCAAATAGTAATAGGCCGAACCGGCAAATTGGTTGCCTCCAGATTTTGTAACGAGCTGGAAGTTACCGCCACCGCTTCGTCCGGTCGAGGCGTCATAAAGCGAAGTCTGGAGTTTTACCTCCTGCAGCGTTTCCAGAGCCGGTGACATATTATCGGTCAGCGAACCTTCGTTGCTGGTTATGTTTGTTGCGTCGACGCCGTTGAAGAAAAGGCTCGTTGAGGTTGTTCTGGTTCCGTTGACCGAAGGCGAAACATTTCCGTTGCTGGCAACTCCGACCGGCGGAAGCTCCGATGAAACTCCGGCCTCAGAGTTAAGGAGTCCCGTGAAACTTCGAACGGAAGTAGGAGTTCGCGTTAATTGCTCACCCGTGATTTGCCTCGAGACAGCGGCCGATTCGGCCTGGACAAGCGGCTGTTCGGCCACAACGTCCACAAATACTTCGGACGCGCCTACCTCGAGGGTGACCTCAAGCGTTCTAGTAACAACTGCTTCAACCTCAATATCGCTGCTTATCGATTTCTTAAATCCGTCTTTTTCATAGGAAACCGAGTATTGTCCAACTGGCAGTTGCGTAACGGTCCATCTGCCGTCTTCATTCGATATGACATTTCGGGTGAAGTTAGTCCCGACATTTCTTATAGTAATCGTAGCTCCCGGGATGATCGCATCGTTCGGGTCCTTCACGATCCCGGTAAGGCTCCCAGATGTCTGGGAAGTTACCGTCTGAGTGAAAAGCAGGAGCAATCCCGCTAACAGAAAGTTCTTAATTATTCGTGCTCGCATATTCTCCGTCCTTTTAGTAAATACATTCTTATCCTATTGCTCAGAGGTGAGACCCCTGGCCGATGTTGTCGATTAGGTTCTTGGTGGCAAGCGCAAGAATAGACAGAGAATGTTACAGGGCGCGGAATTCCGTATTATAAAAATGTTAAATTTTCGAGGGATTGAAATGCCCGACTTTATCGGCTGGAAAGGTGGCGGAAATTATCTCTCCCACAGCTGGGGAGAAGCCAAAGTAATAATCGGACTATTAAGAAATACAGGGGTGTAAAGAGGAGGAGTACCATTTCTTCCAAAGAAAAAATGGTAGGCACTAGCAGAGTTGAACTGCTGACCCCTACCGTGTCAAGGTAGTGCTCTACCACTGAGCTAAGTGCCTGAATCGAACGTTCGCCAGCTAAAAAGCGAAGCTAAAGAATGCCAAACACCCGTATACCTGTCAAGTGAGACCTTGACGGCACATTGCTTAGCACGTGCATATTCTTTCGGCAAATAGTAAACTACCCGCAAGCGACTAAATAACTATTTCGATACGGCCCGCATCTTTGATTTACGTCAAGTCGCCAACGTCGTGGTTCTGCTGGCGTATCGAAATGTGACACAGGAGAACAATATGATTTCACTAATTATCTGGCTGATACTTGGTTTTCTGGCGGGCTATATTGCAAAGCTAATTATGCCCGGTGCCGATGGCGGCGGAGTGATATTGACCACGATCCTCGGGATCGTCGGAGCTGTAGTAGGCGGGCTTATCGGCTACTACGCAGTGGGTTTTCCAATGGTAAGCAGCTTCAACGATATCGGCGACTCGATACCGAGCTTTATTTCATCGATAATTGGAGCAATAGTCGTTTTGGCGATTTATCGACTGGCCACCGGACGGCGCTAGCCGAAACTCTCGATATCGAAATGAAATGAAAAGGCCCGAAACCTCGGCAGGTTGGGGGCCTTTTACTTTTTACTGATAAAGAGGCTCTGACTATTGGATCAAGATACACCGGTACAAACCCGGTGCATACCTATCGCAACGAGCTTTGTTGTTCGGTCGTCAATATCATACTCGGGATTCACCTCGGTAAACTCTATGACCTTTGTATTTGCGAGCGAGGCAGCGTATTTTACAAGCTGAATGAACTCACTGGCCTTTAATCCCAAAGGAGACGGCGCGGACGTTCCCGGGGCATCAGACATTCGAACCGCATCCATATCAAAGCCAAAAAAGGTATTGAGGCTCGAACTTTGCCCAATGAACTTTTCCCTAATCTGCTCTTTTAGCTCGATGTCGGGTTCCGATCGCGATCGCAACAGTTCAAGACTAATTCGGTGAACGCCAAGCGCCCGAATGTACTCATAATAGACCGGTGAGCAGAAATGGGATTGAAAGCCAACTTCGTAGAAATACGTCGGGAGCAAATGTCCGCCTTCCAGAAGTTGACGATACGGCGTCCCACTATTTCGCTGCTCGGCAATTCGAACGTCGAGATGAGAATCGATATTTACTCCGATCCACCACTCAGGCCCGAAAACCGAAGCCATGGCACATCCGGTTGCAAATGAAATATCGTTTCCGCCGCCAAGAACTATCAGCCGTTTATTATCTTTAAGGATCTCAGTAACGATCGCTTGGTGGTTGTCATGGGTCTCTTCGAGCGATGATCCGATCCGCGCATCGCCGATATCGAAGATCCTTTTTCTGACATTAAAAGTCGTCAACCTGTAAAACTGCTCTCGGATCGCGGTCGGGGCCGCGGCCGCTCCGGGCCGGCCATTGTTTCGGCGTATGCCTTCATCTTGAGGATTGCCCAGGATCACAATATCAGCATTCTCATACCCCTTCTCATCCCGCGTAACGATCTGGCCCATCCGGACATCATTTATGTCATTCATAGAGCAAAACAACGAAGCATCCGGTCGCGTGGTCCTGTCAAAAAGATCGCTCATAATAAACAAAGTATTTTCCTAAAGAGGGTCGAAGTCAATACGCCGAGCGGATTGCGTTTTGGGGTTATTTTTACAAATTGATCCGGTTCCATCCACGAGATTTTGCCCATGGACTCACGCTGGCGGCAATGGGCTAACATTGCAGGCAGATAACAGAAAAATATTGCGACTGATTCGCTTGGCAGGATCCGCCATCTGAACAGCAAATTGTGGAAAGGTTCTATTCCTGGCTAGTTTGGTGACTTCGGAACCACCAACCAGCGATCAACGGAAGCAGAATTAATTGTGCCGTTGCTCCCAGAAGCCCGGGGAGCATCGCAGCTTTAAGATATTCGGCGAACGGAGCTGAGACCGCACCAAGTGCAAATACAAATCCGAGGAATACGAGCCTACCGCCTATCAGTGCCAAACCCGTCGAGAGCAGCCAGCCGAAGCGGACCTGCTCTCGGAAAAAACCTGCGAGAAAGCCATACGAAGCCAATTCGATCGTCATCGCCGGCAGTATGTAGACCGGCGGCATACCGGAGATCACGAAGCTTAACGCCGGTGCAGCCAAACCAACCAACAATCCCGAACGCCATCCGTAACACAATCCGACCAGCAGGACGGGCCAATGCATCGGCAGCAGGCTACGCACCGGCAAACCCGTGGCATGCGCAAGCGCCGGCAAAATGAATGATGCTGAGATCAAAAGCAATAACTGAACAGTTACGGCTTTAACCTGCCAAGCGGGAAGCGTAAGTGGCCGGAGGACCGCATGATCATGTCGAGCTGTATTCAACATAGATTATCTTTTAGAAGAAAACGATTTTAGAAAAACTCTTGGTATCTTAGCATCAATCTTTCGCAGTATTCCAGAGCCGCGGACTTTTCTTGATCTCCACCGGCCGGGAAGGCTAAATGCCGTGAAACACATGATGCCTGTCTTTCGCCGAGCGGAAAAGCTGCGCTTTTTCGGCGAGTCCGAGCGTGGCGGCATAGCCGCCGAAAGATTTTAAGGGAGTCTGTCGGAAAAGCAGAGCTTTTCAGCTCGGCGAGCTGATTGCATAGCTTTTTTTAGGCTCACCGATTATTTGATCATCGGCACTTTTACCTCATTCTTCCCAGCGAACTCGATCGTATCTTCATAACCCGCGTCGGCGTGGCGGATGATGCCGATGCCGGGGTCGGTGGTTAGGACACGCTCAATACGCTTGGCGGCTTCGGGGTGCCATTGGCGACGATCACCTGGCCGGCGTGGAGCGAAAAACCGATACCGACGCCTACAACTCCGCCTGCAACGGCGCGAATATTTTTTCCAAGATTATCCAAAGTTCGCCCCAAACTGTCAGCGGTTTGCGGTATCCAACATTCTGCGAGGGCCGCTTCACCAAGTTGTGTTTACGAATTGTGAATTCTCGATTTTTGGGTCGTTTGTAATTAGCGACAAGTTTAGAAAACTCGCTGTTGAAGCGATTAGTATGTCGTGAAGTTCGGGAATATCCGTAATTTGTTGAGCATTTTGGATAATCTCAAAACTCAGTGGAACTTCTTTATAGGTTTGATAGGTTTTGAGATGTTTTTCTACTTCGTGCAAATTTAAGCTAATACGCTGCTTTTCAGCCAAATACAAAATTTCCGCAAATACAATTGCCGGAACATAAATTGTAGTTTTACCCAAATCGGCCGAATCAAAAATCTGCTTGACACTATGGCTTGACTTCCTGTTTTCGAGATGTAACACCAAAGCCATCGTATCCGTTACATACTCATCGGCGAGGATAAAGTTGCTCATAGTTTTCAAATTCCATCTCTAAATGCTGCAATTCGCTTTTCTCCAGGTCTGCCAAACCTTCTGAAATCGATTCGTTCGACTCTTTTTCTTTTTGTTCAAGAAACTCGGCAAAATCCAACAATTCTCGTTTACGACCCGCCGGCAAGATCTTAAATTTTTCCAACAAAGCTTCTTCCGATGTCATCACTTTCACCTCGCTTGCAATTTTATCACAAACTTTTTCACTTACTACCGCATAAACTTCCGCCGAATTGCCAACGCGAGTCCGGTTGAATCGGTTTGCGCCGCAATGGTTGTGTTTTGAGTGGTTGGTGACGGATTATTTTGAAGTTTTTCGACGGTTTTGGCTTGCGCCTCAATCATCTTTTGCAATTCCTCGATTCGTTTTTGCTGTTCGCGCAAGGTGCGTTTTATTTCTTCCATCTCCGAATTGGAAGTAGAAGAATTGCCAATGCTGACCGAACTTTGATTCGTATTTTCCTGGGTTGCTTGAACGGACTGTGCCGATGCCAATCCAACTGTCAGACACAGGAAAATTCCCGAAAATATCATCAATAAATTTTGCTTCATAGAAAAGCCCTCCTAAATAATTATCCTTAAGGAACTTAAGGTACCCGGAATCCTATCACACAAGAAAGACTAGTAAGTGCTTTTAAGAATCAATATAGCCCTTCTTCAGGTTGAGCTCGTCTGCGGTGGTTTTGCCATCGGCAAGATCGTACCAACGCTGGATTCCGGCGCGGAAAACAATCCAGCTCTGATCGCCTCCGGAATTTTCGAACGAGTTCCTTAATCTATTTGCGGCTCACCAAGCCTTTTTTACTCAGTAAGAAGACGCAATCTTCCTGTTTCTTAAATCTTCCGGCGATATATTTGAGAATAATGAGCCATTCGGGGGTAAGTATCGGAAGATCATTAATCATCACTGCATCCTTGAGAGCGTTTTGATAAAAGATCTTTGCTTCCTTTTCGCACGATCCAGTCAATCGCAACGGCCTGATTTTTCTTGGCGATGCGATATCGCTCTCCGCCCTGAATCAGGGTGCCTTCGCTTTCGAGCGGGAGTGTTTTCGTAGCGACAATGTCCACATCCTTGGTCAAACGATCGCTGCCGTAAAGAATTACGGCCAATCCGCCAGCCAACGCCCAGTCGATCTTGTGTTGCTCGGCAATTTCGGAAACTGCTTCGATAGCTTTTGTTGCCGATTCGTCATCCAGTAGTCCGAACTCAATTTTTGTCATATACAAGTTCCTTAAACTATTTCTTCATGATCGGAATTTTGACACCATTCTTTTCCGCAAACTCGATCGCCTTGTCATAGCCCGCGTCGGCGTGGCGGATGACGCCCATGCCGGGGTCGGTGGTTAGGACACGCTCAATACGCTTGGCGGCTTCGGGGGTGCCATGGGCGTGGCGACCATTCCGGCCGATACGCTTCAGGAATCAATATACCCTTCGGCTTCGTTGCGTTCTTCTTCGCGTGTGCGGCCGTCGGCCATGTCGTACCAGCGCTGATAGCCGTGTTTGGCAAGATCCCAAGCGTTGCGACCGACGTGTTTGATTATTTTTTCTTTTATTATTCGCCTATCGACCAAACCTTTGCGGCTCAGTAAAAACACGGCGTCTTCCTGATCTTTGAATCGACCGGCGATGAATTTTAATATTACTAGCCACTCGGGGGTGAGAACCGGCGTATCGCCGATTTTGACCGCTTCGGCCAAGGCTTCCTTGAACAAATCCTTGAATCCGTCATTCCGGATGATCCAATCCACGTTTGTCACACGTTTCTTGGACTTAATAAGATAACGCTCACCGCCTTGGCGAAGCCGTCCGGCAACCGTCAGTTTTTCAGGCAATAGCCTTGAGGCGATGATATCGACGTCTTTTGTTAATCGGTCGCTGCCATATAAAATAACCGCCAATCCGCCGGCCAACGCCCAGTCGATATTATTTTGATTTGCCAACTCACCGACAGTTTCGATAGCGAGCCTTGCGGATTCATCATCGAGTAAATCAAATTCCAAATCTTCAGCTGTCATAGGACGAATTTTATCATTGGAATATGCAAAGGCTAATAAAGAGTTGGCGGCAAAGGTAGATGAACCCTGTCGCTACCGCTCCCGGTTCTGACTTTTCATCGGAATTGTAACACCATTATTCTCGGCAAATTCCCTTGCCTCATCATAACCTGCATCAACGTGTCTAATGACCCCCATTCCGGGGTCGGTGGTTAGTACGCGTTCGATGCGTTTGGCGGCTTCGGGTGTGCCGTCGGCGACGATTACTTGTCCGGCGTGGAGGGAATAGCCGATGCCGACGCCGCCGCCTTGATGGAGCGAGACCCAGGTGGCACCGCCCGCGACGTTGATCATCGCGTTCAGATAGACCCAATCGGCGATGGCGTCGCTGCCATCCTTCATGGCTTCGGTTTCGCGGTTGGGCGAGGCGACGCTGCCGCAATCGAGGTGGTCGCGGCCAATGACGATCGGTGCTTTTAGCTCGCCTAAGGCGACCATTTCATTGAGCTTCAGACCGGCTTTTGCTCGGGCTCCGTAGCCAAGCCAGCAGATGCGTGCGGGCAGGCCCTGAAATTCAACCTTTTCCTGAGCCATCGTCAGCCATTTGGCCAGGTGGTCATCCTCGGGAAAAAGATTCATGATGGCCTCGTCGGTTTTGTAAATGTCTTCACGATCGCCCGAAAGTGCGACCCAGCGGAAAGGGCCTTTGCCTTCGCAAAAGAGAGGCCGTATGTATGCCGGCACGAATCCGGGATAATCAAATGCGTTCCCGACGCCGTTGTCTAAGGCACGCTGCCGGAGATTATTGCCGTAGTCGAACACTATCGACCCGCGGCGTTTAAATTCGAGCATTGCCTCGACGTGACTGGACATCGAGTCCATCGCACGGCGTTCATATTCGGCTTGATCAGACTTTCTAAATTCATTTGCTTCTTCGACAGTCAATCCAACGGGGATATAACCAAAGAGAACATCATGGGCAGAAGTCTGGTCAGTAACAACGTCCGGCACGACGCCCCGCTCGATGATCTGCCAGTGAATTTCAGCCGCATTGCCGAATAGGGCAATTGATCTAGGCTCTTTATTATCAACAGCTTCACGAACCATACTTAAAGCGTCGTCTAAACCCCTTGCCGCCACGTCAACCTGCTTCAAAGCCAGCCGCCGCGCGATGCGCCGCTGATCGACATCCACGATGATCCCGACGCCGCCATTGAATGTGATCGCTTGAGCCTGTGCTCCGCCCATTTCGCCGAGGCCGGCGGTAAGGACCAGTTTTCCGGCAAGCGTACCCCAACCATGCTGTCGGGCGAGGGAGCCAAACGTCTCGTAGGTACCCTGCAAGATCCCCTGCGTGCCGATATATATCCACGAGCCGGCGGTCATCTGGCCGTACATCATCAGGCCGTCGCGTTCGTATTGGTCGAACCTCTCTTGTGTCGCCCAATGAGGCACAATGTTAGTATTGGCGATCAAAACGCGTGGAGCATCGGTGTGAGATTTAAAGACACCGACGGGTTTGCCCGACTGGACCAGCAAAGTTTCATCCTCATTCAGCTCCCGCAAGCACCTCAAGATCGCGTCATAAGATTCCCAATTCCTCGCCGCTCTTCCGCGGCCGCCATATACGATCAAATTATCCGGATCGAAAGCGACGTCCGGATCCAGATTGTTCTGGATCATCCGGTAAGCGGCCTCGATCAGCCAGTTTTTGCAGCTCAGCTCGGTGCCGGTAGGGGCGTGTATTATTCGCTTCATGATGTTGTGACCGAACGGTTTTCAACTATAATAGCCTCAAATTCGGGTAAATAAAATTTGGTACGGGTGTAATTATGACCGAGGATCGGGAAGAGATCGAAAGACTGCAAACACGACTCGACACGTTGGTCAGAACGCAGATCGACTTTCAAAAAGAGGTCAACTTCATCCGTTCAGAGCTCGATCGCCTAAAGTCAGTAAGGCGGGAAACGGGACCGACACCGGTCAGTCGGCCTGCTCAGCCCCAGCTAGCGTCAGAACTACTCAAATCCGAAAAGCCCCCATCTTCTACGAGATGGGAAACAACGCCACTGCCTCCACCAATACCGGACGATCCTAAAGCTCCTCCACCGGCCGAGCGGCCATTTA
>JBGTCF010000265.1:0-11114 GCA_041748975.1 Pyrinomonadaceae bacterium | reverse complement strand
TTCACAAGCGAATTGAACATCAAATTCCGAACGCGCTCGGCTGCAACGTCCGAGGACGTAGAGGTTAGGGTGTCAAATGCTGAGAATTTTTCCGACAATGCCACGGTGACAAATGCCGCGTCCCGCTGTCGGCACGTCGATGCTGCAACAACGACTGAAAGTATCACTGAGAACAAAATTAATTTTCGCAAGTGGTCATTCCTCCTATATGCGGCTCAATATCTCCGTAAATTCGGCGATCTCTGTAGAGAGAAAGTTTAATCTGGAGCTGTCGAAAGGGAGAGGTTCGGTTAGATTTCTCTTTAAATTCGCAATTCGATCCAAAGATGCGTCGATGCGGACGATTTCAATCTCTCCTTCCTTTGCCGCTGCAAGCACAGAAAAATATCCCTCCCGGATCGCGGCGGGTGTCGCGCATATTGCGAGCATATCCACACCCGCCCTAATAGCCCTCTTACATGCGTCGCCCACGCCATAGTTTTTAACGATTGCACCCATTTCCAGATCGTCTGTGATCACAAGGCCGTCAAACTGAAGCTCGTCGCGGAGGAGATTTGTTACGATGTTGTAACTCAAAGAGGACGGTAAAAGTTTGCCATTTTGATCAAGTTCCTGCAAGGCGGCTTCGGGAAACGCCGCGTGAGCAACCATTATTGCGTGAACATCGCCGGACGCGATGAGTTGGCGATAAGGGTACAGATCTGTGGATCTTAGTTCATCCTCAGAAATGTTTACTGCCGGAAGTTCCTCATGCGAGTCAACCTCTGAGGCTCCAAGCCCGGGAAAATGCTTTAAGCAACCGATCACTCCCATTGCCTGGAGCACCGACAAAAATTCACCGGCTAATTGAGCAGTCTGTTCCTTTGAAGCCCCAAACGTTCTCGATGTAAGCCCGTTGGAAAAGCCTGCTCTGCCTTGGTCGACGACATCGACTACCGGCGCGAAATCCATATTTATTCCAAGAGAAAGGAGAGCTTCTGAAACGATGCCTGCGAAGCATTTTGCGTCTTTAGCCGTTAATATCCTACAGGCCGCCGGCATCGGCGTAAGAATTCTCCTGAGACGGTCGACGGGGCCGCCTTCCTGGTCGACAGCAATGATCGGTGATTGCGGTAATTTGCGAAGCTGATCAGTCAATTCCCGTGTCTGAGAGGCTTCACGAATGTTCCTGGCAAAAAGGCAAACGCCTCCAGGATTGATCTCATCAAGCAGTTCCTTCGTTTCAGCGTCAATCTCGGGTCCCGGAATCCCGATTACGAAGAGCTGGCCGATTTTTCTCTCTATAGTGAGTGATTGAATTTCGTCGATCATTCTAAAACAGGCGGGCGACTAAATGATGAGTCTATCAGGCACAAGGAAATTTTGAAAACAGCGAGTTTCTCAGAGCAATATCCGACTTGTCCCATTCATGCGGAACTTCTCGACTTAATTGAAATGACTTGCTGCAGCGAGTGTCTTATTTGTCGTTGAATTAGTAACTGAATACCTAAACCCTTTCTGGACTGCAAAAGCGCCAACATCACTGGGCTAGTTCAAAAGATCTTTCGTTTAATATCTTGCAAAATTTGACGTGCATCTTCATTTGAAAGGGAATCGACATCGAGGTTGCGCAATGTGTCGATCGCGGATTCGTTGGTTACGGCGAAAAGCGAAAATTGAGCCGCCACACGTCCGCCTGCGGCCTTTGCAAGGCCTACTTGCCTCTCGTCGGAAAAAACCGCCAGCTCGTACTTTTCCAGCTTTTCGAGCACGTCTTTGGCCCGCTCGATCACCGGCTGCGGTAAGCCGGCGAGTTTCGCGACGGCAATGCCGTACGACTTCGATGCTTTTCCTGCCTGGAGCTTGTGCAAAAAGACGACATTCCCATCTCGCTCAGCTGCCGTCATCTGGTAATTTTTTGCCCCGGGCAAATTCTCTACTAGCTCTGTCAGTTCATGATAATGAGTCGCAAATAGCGTTTTGGCAGAGTGTTCGGGCGAATTATGGAGATATTCGGCAACGGCCCACGCGATCGATAGGCCGTCGAATGTCGATGTTCCCCGGCCGATCTCATCCAGCAGGATCAAACTCCGTGGGCTCGCGTTGTGTAGGATGGCCGCCGTTTCGGTCATCTCTACCATGAAAGTCGAACGGCCCGAAGCAAGATCGTCTGAAGCCCCGACTCGCGTCCAGATACGGTCGAGCACCGGAAGGCGTGCCGAGGTTGCAGGCACAAATGAACCGATTTGGGCGAGGATCTGAATTATCGCCGTCTGCCGCAAGACCGTCGATTTGCCTCCCATATTTGCACCGGTGATGACAAGCAGGCGGTCGGTCGAATTATTCATCAAGATGTCGTTCGGCACGAACGATCCGCCAAGCGACGCTTCGACCACCGGATGCCTGCCATTCTTTATCTCGATCTCATCACCATCGTGAAGTACGGGGCACACCAAATTCCGCCGGGCCGCGGTCTCTGCAAGCGCGCAGAGAGCATCAAGGGTTGCCAGTGCCCTCGCGGTCGACTGCAGTTTACGAGTTTCTGCACAAACGGCATCACGGACTTTCTTGAAAAGTGCCGCTTCGATCTGGAGTATTTTTTCGTCAGCGCCCAGCACCTTTTCTTCCCATTCTTTGAGTTGGGGTGTGGTGTATCGCTCAGCATTGGTCAAAGTTTGCCGTCGCTGATAATCGTCCGGAACACGGGAAATATTTCCTTTGGATATTTCGATGTAATACCCAAAAACGTTATTAAACCTGATCTTTAGGTTAGAAATACCAGTTCGGCTGCGTTCCTTTTCTTCAAAAGCTGCAATCACCTGTTTTGCTGACGATGACACGCCGCGAAGTTCATCAAGCTCGGAGTCAAACCCTTCTCGGATCACTCCGCCATCGGATGCGTTCGTTGGCGATTCTTCGCTAATAGCACGGCTGATCAGGTCCCTAACCTCCGGAAGCTCGAAAATATTTTCAGAAAGAACCTGAAGGAGTAATGCCGAACTATCTGATAGCACGGCATTTACCTCTGGAGCCTGTGCGATCGACTGATTTAAAGCGACCAGATCGCGAGGAGTGGCGGTGCCCATATTTAGGCGCCCGATTACACGCTCGAGGTCACTGACCTTCTTAAGCAGGAATCGCAGCTTTTCACGGACGATCGAATCCATCAGCTCGATAACTGATGCCTGGCGAGTCTGGATCTCGCCCCGCTTCAGCGAAGGTCGAAGCAGCCATTGCTTCAACAGCCGAGAGCCCATTCCCGTCACACACTCATCGATAAGGCCAAACACTGTATTCTTCGATCGTTCACCTCTTGATTCGAAGATCTCGAGGTTTCGAAGTGTCACAGCATCTAGCACCATAAAGTCCGCCGATTCATAGTATTGAATCTCGGATATATGACCCGCAGAGGCCCGCTGCGTATCCTTGGCATAGCGGAGGCATGCTCCGGCCGCACCGATAGCGGCATCTTTACCGTCCAACCCAAACGCGGTGAGTTCGTTAACCGCAAGCTGAGCTTTCAAAAGCCTCTCTGCTTCAGCAAGATCAAAATCACGATCATCGACAGGTGTCAGGGTGAACGATAGATCCGATCGCTTCGCACCCGATTCTTCGAAAAGCATCCCGGATTCGGTATGGCCATTGAAAGTCTGTTGAATCAGGCGCTCCATCGAGCGCGGATAAAGCAGTTCCCGTGGGCCAAACGCATAAATTTCCTCGGTAATTTTCCGAAGTGAATCCGCTCCACTTACCTGTGTCGAAAGGAAGTGTCCCGAGGAGGTCTCGAGAAAAGCTGCGCCGAAGGTATCGCCGTCACCGCTACACGCTGCCAAATATACCGAATCTTTCGACTCAACCAGCTGTGGATCGATAGCTGTACCAGGAGTGATCACGCGGACGACCTCGCGCTTTACAAGCTTTGTACCTTTGCTCGGCACTTCCGTCTGGTCGCAGATCGCCACGCGATATCCCTTGCGGACCAGGCGAGCGATGTAATTCGAGGCGGCATGATGCGGGACTCCGCACATCGGTATAGGGTTTGGCGAATCCTTTTGGCGGGCCGTCAAGGTTATTTCGAGCTCACGAGAGCCAACTATGGCGTCTTCATTGAACATCTCATAGAAGTCACCGAGCCGGAAGAACAAAATTGTACCCGGATAAGCTTTTTTGATCTCAAGATATTGCCGAAGCATCGGCGTCGCCGTTTCCATGGGTTGAGGTGCGTGTAACCGAGTTTAACTAAATTCTGCCAGGTTGCAAAACCTCTGTTTTAATCGAGGTATCCATTTGTTATGATGAGGGTTTGTAATATGGAGAGGCTGATTCGTTCTTGCTCGAATCGTGACGCAGAATTAATTCTGAGATCCTTAGCCAAATGACTCATTTGAGATTGTTTATGAGAAATATAAAAATCGTGTTGGCGTTGTTAGCCTGCTTTATTTTCACCGCTTCGGTCTCGGTAGGGCAGTCAACGGGTGTGCCATCCGACCAGGCTTTGGCAGCGGTTAACAGGCCTAACGACCGTTATCGAATCGGGTTTCAGGATATTCTCGAGATCCAGGTTTTCAAGCATCCAAATCTGGGCCAGCGTGTGCCTGTAAGCCCCAATGGATCGATAGTACTTTTTCGCCTCGACAAGCCGGTAATTGCAGTATGCAAGACTGAAAGGGAATTGGCCGCCGAGATCGCCAGCGCTTACAAAGAGATGTTCATCCGTGACCCTCAGGTCACCGTTGTCGTAACGGAACAGAAATCCCAATCGATGGCAGTTCTCGGAGCGGTTGAGAAACCGGGAAATTTCTTTGTCAATAAACGAGTTCACCTCCTCGAGATGTTGGCTATGGCCGGCGGGCCGAACAAGGAAGCCGGTACACGAATGCTGGTCGCCAGAACAGGCAGCAGTTCGAACTGCCAGGAAGGCAGCGAATCCGCTGAACCGGATGTTACAGTGATCGATTATAAGATCCGGGATGTCCAGGAAGGCAAGCAGATCGTATGGATGAATCCGGGGGATGTCGTTACGGTTCTCGATGCGGACATCGTTTATATGTACGGTAATGTAAACAAGCAGGGTTCGTATAAGATTCGTGAACCAATAACCCTCACACAGGCGATCGTATCAGCCGAGGGGTTAGCCCCCGCCGCAAAAAAAGATAAAATAAGAGTCTTGCGTCAGAGGCCCGGGAGTGCCGAAAGGGATGAGTTTGTTTTTGACCTGAACCAGATAGATAAAGGCAAGATCAAGGATCCGATCTTGGAACCGAATGACATCGTGGCAGTCTCGGAAGACAAGGCAAAATCGATCTTGATCGAATTTGCGAATGTCCTTAAATCGTCGGTTCCCAACGTCCTTTACAGAATTCCCTAATTGCTTTTATGAAAGAGTCGCGTGAAATAATCAGAACGCCTGTCCCGGATCTGGATTTCGATCGTCAGATCGAGGTCCCGGGTGGGCCCGGCGGTCGATATCCCTCGTATTCATCGGTTCAGTCGAACGATGGACTGCAGCTGCTGGATTATTGGCGCGCGATACGGAAAAGACTCTGGCTGGTTCTCGGCATCACTGTCCTTATCACAACTTTAGCGGCAATTTATATGGCTCGAAAGCCCGATGTTTTTCGTTCGCGAGCTGTTGTGCAGGTCGATCTTGAACAAGCGAATCCTGATCTGATAACCAGTGATCGTCAGCGTCCGGTGCCTGGTTCGGATCCGGCTTATATCAACACCCAGCTTCAATTGCTCTGGAGCGATAGTCTCTTACGACGCGTTATCAAAGACCACAATCTCGACGCGAACAAGGACATGCAAAGAGATCTCGGCGAGAAAAGCACTTCAGTCTGGCGCTCCGCCTTGCGGTCACTTGGACTTGCGACGGATGAAACCGTCGCCATGGACAGGTCGCTCACCGAAATGCCCGGCGAACTATCGCTGGGAACCTCCGAAGAGATAGCTGAAGCAGTACGTCTGGCGCCGTTCGTCAAATTGATCCATACAAATCTTGAGATCGACCCGCGGCGTGAATCGCGCATGACCTACAAGGATACGCGTTTGATCGATATTTCATTTCGTCACACGAATCCCGTTCTTGCTGCATTTGTTGCCAATTCTATCGCCGAGACCTTTACGATCGTAAACCAGGAAAAACGCTCCGGGACAAGCAGAAAAACGAATGATTTTCTGCAGGAGCGAATCGCGAGCCTAACCTTGGACATTCGCAGCGACGAGGAAAAGCTAGTTGATCTTACGCAGGATGCGGGGATACTAAAAACCGGAGAAGGCGAACAAACCATCGTCATAGATCGCCTTTCGGGCCTGAATAGGCAATTGTTGGAATCCGAGAACAAGCGGAAGAACGCGGAAGCAGACTATTTCACGGTAAGTAGGTCACCTGACAAGATCAGGGCTTTGGCCGAAACCGAGGTTGCCCGATTCATCACAGAACAAGAAAACAACATACGCACCCTCCGATCGGAAACCCAGAGAAAGATAGCAGACCTTAGAAATGTAAGGATCGAAAGACTTCAACTTTTCGAGGAAGGTGCTCCTGAACTCAAACAGATCGATGATCAGATCAAAAGCTATCAGGAACTTGTAGACAAAGCTGTATCTAATTTTCAGGCCGAGCTTGAATCTTACCGCGAGCGTGCCGCCAAAGGCATGCTCGAGAATCTTCGGACGAAATATCTACAGGCAAAGGACCAGGAAGACAAGATCCGCGTCGATTTCAATAAGCAGTTCAACGAAGCCCAAGGACAAAACCAGGGAGCGATAAGCATTAAACTTCTGCAGCAAAATATTGAGACAAACAAAGGATTTCTCGATAATTTGCGAAAGCAGGTGAGCGGTAACGATGTTGCTGCGCAAGGAACAGACAACAACATTAGCGTTACAGAGATCGCAATACCGCCTGATGCTCCGGAAGGCCCTCGCCGATTGATGACCGTATTTGCGGCAATGTTTCTCTCGACTTTTTTTGGAATGGGGCTCGCGCTCCTTCTCGAATATCTCGATGACACGATCGGCTCCACCGAAGAAGTAGAAAATTATTTGCAGCTGCCAGCTCTCGCTGCGATCCCTACGATGGATTCGATGCCAAAGCGCAAACTTCTTCTCGTGGGAACCGATGACGAAGAGGACGACAATCCACATTCGCCTCTGCTGATATCTGCCGATCCCAGGTCACCTCTTGCCGAAGCTTACAGGCATTTGAGAACGTCGATCCTTTTGTCTACTGCTGGCCGGGCCCCGCGGTCACTACTTATCACCTCAAGCCTGCCGTCGGAAGGCAAGACTACAACCGCGACCAACACTGCGATCAGCCTTGCCCAGACGGGCGCAAAGGTTTTGATCATCGACGCTGATATGCGACGGCCTCGACTGCACATGATCTTCGGAATCGAGAACGGCGACGGCCTTAGCAGCCTTTTAGCAAGTGAGTTAAGCGAAATCGATGTTACCAAAGCTATCATCCAGGATGATAAGTCGAAGCTCTCCATATTGACGTCAGGGCCGATCCCTCCGAATCCTGCGGAGTTAATAGGGTCCGAGCAGATGGCGGCACTGCTCAAATTGCTTCAATCGAAGTATACCCATGTCGTAATCGACTCACCGCCTATTGCATCCTTCACGGACGGTGTATTGATCGCCTCGCTTGTCGATGGTGTGATTCTCGTCGTCCACGCCGGACGAAGTTCTCGTCAGGTCGTCCGCCGTTCTCGTCAGCTTTTGCAAGAGATCGGTGCGAAGATATTCGGCGTGGTCCTGAATAATGTGAACCTCAAAACCAAGGACAATTATTACTACTATCAAAGTTATTATCATCGCAGCAATTATGTGTCGGGCGACGATCAGACAAAATAGATCTGTGGATCGCGGGTTTTATGGGTGAACAAACCAGAATACTTGTAACCGGCGCTGGTGGCTTTATCGGCAGCCACTTGACGACGTTTCTTAAGAATAGAGGATACTGGGTCCGAGGTGTGGATATAAAACTGCCAGAATTCGGGCCGACGACCGCCGACGAGTTCCAATTGCTTGACCTAAGACGCTGGGAAAATTGCTTAAAGGCAACAGAAGGAGTTGATCAGGTCTTTGCTCTCGCCGCCGATATGGGCGGAATGGGTTTTATATCCTGTCATCATGCACAGATCCTATACAACAATTCTCTTATTAACCTGCACACTCTCGAAGCAGCACGGGAAAATAAAGTCAGAAGGTATTTATATACAAGCTCCGCGTGTATTTACCCGGAACATCTCCAGGAAGATGTAAACGTGCCTCCTCTTAAAGAAGCCGACGCCTATCCCGCGTATCCCCAAGATGCCTATGGATGGGAAAAACTGTTCTCCGAAAGGCTTTGCATGCACTATATGCAGGATTATGGGATCGAGACACGGACCGTCAGGTTTCACAATATCTTTGGTGAAAATGGTACTTGGGATGGCGGCCGGGAGAAAGCTCCGGCGGCTCTTAGCCGCAAGATCGCGATCGCCAAACTCACGGGTAACCACGAGATCGAGATCTGGGGTGACGGCGAACAATCCCGCTCATTTTGCTATATCGACGACTGTGTCGAGGGCATATATCGCCTCATGCAGTCGGATTTTGCCGAACCGATAAATCTGGGCCAGGACCGCATGATCTCCATAAATCAGCTTGCCGATATTGTCGCCAAGATCGCTGGCATCGAGATCGTCAAGAATCATATCGAAGGCCCGCAAGGAGTCAGAGGACGGAATTCAGACAATTCGAAACTTCGAGAAGTGTTGGGATGGGAACCGAACATTTCGCTAGAAGACGGTCTTGCCAAAACATATAGCTGGATCGAAAATCAAGTTATCAACAAAAGTCGCGATGAATCGAAAAGTCCGAAGACGTCTGAATCATCTGCCGACTCGTCATTTCACCCAGTAGGAATCCCTGCTTAACACTTATCCCTTAAATCAGAGTAATACTCGAGTGTTTTGCTGATCCCGCTTTCGAAATCGATCGTGTATTCAAACCCCATTTCCTTTTGCTTTCTTGTATCGCCGCCTCGAGCGAATACTCCTTCCGGCTTGTCCGAAAGGCCCCGAACCTCCGGTTCGTAGCCATATAATTGAGCAGCTAAAGACGCGAATTCTATAAAGCTCGTGTAAATTCCTGTTGAAAGATTGACCGCTTCAGCATTGTCGATCTTATCCATGGTTTGCAAGACGCCGTCAACACAGTCCTCGATATGGATGAAATCGCGTTTTTGATCGCCCGTTCCCCATACTGTCAATTCCTTTTCACCTTTATTCTCCATCACACGTTTGCAGATACTAGGGAATGGATATGTGGTGTCCTGATCTTCGCCATATCCAGAGAATGGCCTGTAGCAAACCGAACTCAGACCATTTTTTTCGTACGCGAGACGTGCGAGGTACTCGACCGTAAGCTTTGCCCAGCCGTATGATAAATCCGGCATTCCTATGTCGGAATCAAAACTGATCATAGCCTCATCGAGGAGCTTGTAATTTTCGCGCGTTTGAAATTTTATGGGATAAGCAGCGCTTGAGCTAAAGCAAATGGTCTTCTTCGGGCGCGTGCGAAGCGCCCATTGCCAGTACGCAGAATCGATCGACAAGTCGTCAGCGACTGCAAGTGGATTATTTTCAATTACGAGTCGCCCGCCGACTAATGCAGCCAGATGTAGACAGTAATCAAAATCTGTATCTGCCGTCTGGAGAAAGTAATCACGGCAATCCATTTGAAAGAAGTGAAAGTCCTCATAATCCATCGGGTCGATGGAGAACCAACCTTTTTTCGGCGGGACGCCTCCGCTCAATGGCACAAGGCTGTCAACACAGTGTACTTCGTCGCCAAGTTCCAAAAATCGCTTGACGAATCGCCGACCAACGAATCCGGCGCCGCCGGTGATAAGTATTTTCCTCATATTAATCTATTAGACCTTAAGCCGTCTCTCCAAGCCTTTCCGATCCAGGCCCGGTATATCAACCGACTCAATAAGAGTATTATATTTTCTTGATGCACGCTTCAGAGTCCATACCCGATATCAAAGTTGTGATAATCTCACCCGTCCGTAACCGGCGGGAAATAACGCTTCAATGTTTGAGAAGCCTGGAAAGAGCTGACACGATCGGTCTTTGGGTACATAAGATAATCATTGACGACGGTTCGACAGATGGCACATCGGACGCGATCAAAGAAGCATTTCCATCGGTAGAGTTAATCCAGGGCAATGGGCATTTATGGTGTTCGGGCGGAGCAAATTTGGGCGTAACGCGGGCCCTGACTTACGATCCCGATTACATACTGCTCATCAATGATGACACTGTTTTTGACAGTAAGTTCCTGGTAAACATGGTCAACACCGCCGAGAACCACAATAGGAGCGTTATCGGCGGCTTGCTCTTGCTTTGGGATCAACCCCATAAAGTTTATCAAGTGGCTCCGCGTTGGGACACATGGTTCGGGGGGTGGCGCCACAATTTGGAACAAACTGTATGGACCATTCCTCTAGAACCTTTTGAGGTTGAGTTGATCGTGGGCAACTGTGCACTTTTTCCTGCAAGAGCGTTCCGCGAGGAAGGACTTTTTGCGGCACGATGGCTTCCTCAATACGGAGATGCTGAATTCACCCCCAGACTGAAACGTCGAGGCTGGAAGCTCTTGATCGCTCCTAATGCCAGGGTTTTTAACCAGCCAAATGATATACCGGCCAAGATGAGTGAAATGTCCTTTGCAGAGCTTTATAAGGCACTCTGGAAAAATTACAATGGTCCACATAATCTCCGTAATCGCTTTATGTGCTATTGGCTCGGAGCTCCATCGCATTTTCACGGACTTCTCGGATTCGCCGTTTATGTGGGTCGTCTTGGTCTGCAATGGGCCGGATTAGGATCTCGATGGACCGAAGGGTATGCAGAAAAGCCATTGCTTAAGGAGTACTCCAACCCTTGAAACCTAACTCAGCGGCCCAGGTAGTTAGCAATACGAAACGAAAACTGATATTCGTCTGGAACTATACAAACTGGGGCGGAGCCCAGATATATCTTCTTGCGATAATGAAAGAGGCTGCGTCCGAATGGGATGTGCTGGCAGTACTTCCCGAACGCTCGTCACCTGATCTTATCTCGTTTCTAGAACAGATC
>JBGTCF010000264.1:0-2559 GCA_041748975.1 Pyrinomonadaceae bacterium | reverse complement strand
TAGCAGAGCATCGCCGTGCCGAACCATCCGATCATCGCCGCGCCGATCCCGCTGGTGATGTGGTCATAGCCGGGTGCGATGTCGGTCGTCAGCGGCCCGAGCGTGTAAAATGGAGCCTCGCCGCAGACCTCAAGCTGCTTGTCCATGTTCTCTTTGATCAGGTGCATCGGAACATGGCCCGGCCCTTCGATCATCGTCTGGCAATCCATCTCCCATGCGATCTTCGTCAGTTCGCCCAGCGTGTCGAGCTCCGCGAACTGTGCTTCGTCGTTCGCATCAGCGATCGAACCGGGACGCAAGCCGTCACCAAGTGAGAACGCCACGTCATACGTCCGCATGATCTCGCAGATCTCGCGGAACCGGGTGTACAGGAAGCTTTCCTCGTGATGAGCGAGACACCATTTCGCCATGATCGAACCGCCGCGTGAGACGATCCCGGTCGTGCGTTTCGCGGTCATCCGAATGTACGGCAACCGAACACCCGCGTGGATAGTAAAATAATCAACGCCCTGCTCCGCCTGCTCGATCAGCGTGTCGCGGTAAATTTCCCAAGTCAGATCCTCGGCCTTGCCATTCACTTTTTCGAGTGCCTGATAAATAGGCACAGTCCCGATCGGCACAGGTGAATTCCGTAGAATCCATTCACGAGTCGCGTGAATATTCTTGCCGGTCGAAAGGTCCATCACTGTATCGGCGCCCCACAAAGTTGACCAACGCATCTTTTCGACCTCTTCCTCGATCGACGACGCAACTGCACTGTTCCCAATGTTTGCGTTGATCTTCACAAGAAAATTGCGACCTATGATCATCGGCTCGCTTTCCGGGTGATTAATATTGTTTGGAATGATCGCTCGGCCTCTTGCCACTTCGTCGCGGACAAATTCGGGCGTGACGAATTCGGGTATCGCGGCACCGAAAGATTCGCCTTTGTGTTGATGATTAAGGGAGGAGCGGTCGCTACGTTCAGACATGCGGACAAGAGTGTCCGCGTCTCGGCCGAGATTTTCGCGGATCGCTACGTATTCCATTTCAGGCGTGATGATGCCCTTGCGGGCGTAATGCATCTGTGTGACGCATTTTCCCGATTTTGCTCTTAGTGTCGCACGTTTCAGGCCGGGAAATTCTTCGAGGCGACCTTGGGCATTAAGCCCTTGCTCAAGCACGGGCTTTTGCATTGCGTATTCTTCAGCACCTTTGGTCAGATAGCCGTTATCCTGAGGCAAGATCTCGCGGCCCTCGTATTCCTCGACATCGCTGCGGGCTACTATCCACTCATGGCGATGCGCCGGCAATCCCTCGGTGACGTTTCCATTAAACCGCGGATCGGTCCACGGCCCGCTTGTATCGTAAACGCGGATCGGCGCATTCTCGGCCAGCGTGCCGTTCATCTCTTTGGATGGCGAGAGTGCGATCTCGCGAAACGGTATGCGTAAATTGAAATTGTGATTGCCTGGAGATGAGCCCTTACTTACGTGCGGACTACTGATACCTGGCTCGATATAGACTTTGTGCGACGCCGGCAGGTGCACCGTATCGCTCAGTTGCTCTTCTGAATTCTGACTTCTGGCTTCTGACTTCTGTTTCATCGTTTTTCTCCCTTCGTCGGTATTATCCGCATCAGGTTTTTAGGGTAATGTTCTACATCGAACAACTCTCAGCTTATCTTCAGCTCCCCTGAAAACTGGATTGCTCTTAAATTGTAAGGCAATTCAACCGATCTGAAAATCCCGCCGAGACATGATTGTTGGCCCGCCCCTTTTTTTGTACAACCAGCGGTTCGAAGCCGTATACTAATTCTCGTTATGTTTGCTTTTTATAAACATTGGCCAGAATCGTTAAAAGACTTCGGCATTGTCGTTGGCATTGTCGCGATTTTATTCCTGGAGCTAGGATTTACCACTTTTATTTCCACCACTGATCTGGCTGAGAAAAGTTCAGATATCGTCTCCAACGCCGACTGCATTATCAGCCCGCTCCCGGTAGTAGAAAACGGGATTGCAAACACCTTTTATTCCGCCGATCTTGTTCGGCATCGGAATTTAGACGACTCCAGGCCTAAAAAGCAGTACACAGTACGCGCCAAGCCACTTCGAGCCGCAACCAAAGTCCGCAGGAACGCGGCCCCAAAAACAGACATTCTCGCCAAACAACACCAGCCGAACTCCTCTGCACCTGCTGAACCGAACGATTTGAGCGCAGACATCGCCCTGCAGCGACAGAATGTCACCGCCGCCCGGAAGGTTGTCGAAAATCGCCGAGAAACCCATGACACGCAGGCGGCGATTATCGTAAAACCACGATCGGAAAAACGTTCATTTATTGCGAGTGCCCTGCCGATTATTAAGAAGCCCTACAACTGGATAAAGGCGATCGGCTCGAAGTTGTTTTAACAACTTTCGACAGCCTGATCAATATTTATGGGTCATGACTAGTTAAACATCTTATTATATAAGATAAAGCTAGTAATGACAGATAGTTACAACATATTTAAGCGTGCCCGAATTTCTCGTAAGAAATTCCGTCAGATCTTGCGATACTTTTCGCTTGATCTGACCGCTT
>JBGTCF010000263.1:0-4102 GCA_041748975.1 Pyrinomonadaceae bacterium | reverse complement strand
GAAGTTCGCGGCCCTTTTTTCGTTTGTCCTTCCAGCTGAGTCCTCGGGCAACATCGATCCGGCGAATGACGGAAATATCTTCAAGGTGCAAATTAGCGTCTGACACTCTGGGCAAGTCTCCCGATAGCCTTACTTTAGTGTTAGAATTGTCGCAATCGCATATCTCCCGGAGCAAATTTATCGGTGACCAAAAGTATGGCCCGGAAAGGCAGCTTATTCGCTCATTATGAAATACTTTCGCTGATCGGATCGGGAGGTATGGGCGAAGTCTTTTTGGCCCGCGATACGAAGCTGGATCGCAATGTCGCGATAAAATTTCTTGCTCACGATTTCGCAAGCCAGGGCGAGCGGCTTGCCAGGTTTGTCCGCGAGGCACGGGCCGCATCTGCCCTCAGTCATCCAAACATAATCACTATCCATGAAATTGGCGAGTCCAATGACGAGCATTACATCGTTACCGAACACATCGATGGCACTACATTACGCCAAAGGCTTGCGAGTCCACTTTCGTTCGACGAGGTGCTGTCGATCGCCATACAGATCGCGGACGCCTTAACCGCTGCCCATGCGGGCGGCATCACTCATCGTGATATCAAGCCCGAGAACATAATGCTCCGCAAGGATGGATACTTAAAGGTCCTCGATTTTGGCCTTGCTAAGCTCACCGAGAGTGAAAGGGCCGAGAGCCCGGAAGCCGGGTCGACGTTTCTCGTGACAAGTCCCGGCTCCTTCATGGGCACGGTCAGCTATATGTCGCCTGAGCAGGCGCGAGGAAAGGATACTGACGCGCGAAGCGATATTTTCAGTTTTGGCGTCGTGCTTTATGAAATGCTGACCGGCCGTCTGCCCTTCCCCGGTGATAATCACGCGGACGTTATTTCAGGAATTCTTGCGAAAGATCCGGCACCGCTGAAAACCTATGTAGCAGACATACCCGACGAATTTCAGCGGCTCGTTAGCAAAGCCCTGAGTAAAGATCGTGAAGAGCGATATCTGTTTACAAAGGACCTGTTGAACGACCTGAAGAACCTTCGAGATGATCTTCGGCTGGCACGAAGGTTGGACCAGCGCGTGGAACAAAAATTTTCGAAAGTTGGTCAAATGATAGAGCCCCCGGTATCGACGAGCTCGGACAACGTTAAGGATTCGATACTATTGACCGATTTCGAAAATATAACCGGCGAAGCGATTTTCGACATGACTTTGAAGACCGCACTGACCTTTTCGCTCGGCCAATCGCCGTTCCTGGACATTGCATCGGAGACGAATATCGCCAACGCCCTGCGGCAGATGAAACGCGTTACAAATGAACGCGTTACCCGTGAATTAGCGGAAGAGTTATGCCTGCGGCTGGGTCTAAAAGCCTATCTCGCGGGCAGTATTTCAAGTTTAGGCTCTGTCTATTTTTTGACGCTTGAAGCGGTCAATGCCCGCACCGGCGAGAGTATCGGACGCGAATACGAACAGGCGAATAGCAAAGAGGAAATCTTGGCGGCGTTGAGCCGCGCGGCAACGGGCATCAGGGGAAGGCTCGGCGAAAGTCTGAGTTCCATCCAGAGATACGACCGTCCGCTTGACAATACTACCTCATCGTTTGAAGCCTTGAAGTTTTTTACATTCGGGCAGGAGCAATCACGTCGCGGCAAACATCTGGAAGCGATCCCTTTCTTTCAAAAAGCGCTGGAATTCGATTCCGGCTTTGCCACTGCCTATACGGGTTTAGCGGTGATCTACTACAACACGAATCAATGGAAACTGGCCAAAGCTCATGCGACGAAAGCATTTGAACTGAAAGATTCAGTTGGCGAATACGAAAAACTTCGCATTAGTTTTTTTTACTATTCCCTTGTAACGGGCGAGATGGACAAAGCGATCTCTACGCTTCAGGTGTGGCGAAAGACTTATACCTCTTCCGTCGGTTCCTATGTCAATCTTGCCGACTGTTTTCAGAGACTAGGTCAGTTCGAACAGGCTGTTTTAGTTTGCCGCGATGCTTTGAATTCAAATCTCGCCGTACCCGCCATCTTATATTCCAATCTGGCAGAATCTCTCCTCTCACTTGGACGATTCGATGAGGTGAAGAAAATATGTCGGGAGGCCTTCTCCGGCAACTATGATGCTTATCATTTTCATCTTTGCCTTTTTCAGGTTGGATATATTGAAAATGACAGGGTCTTGATGGAAGAAAACTTGCAATGGTTCGATGATCGCACGGACGGATATCTTGCGCTCGATCTGCAAGCGGGAGCCGCGGCATTTGAAGGCAAATGGCGACGAGCGCAGGATCTCTCACGTCGTGCGATCGATCTTGCCGTCCGCAGTAATGCAAGGGAAGTTGCGGCCAGGTTCGCCGCCGACCAGGTTCTCAGGATCGTTTTATGGAGTTTTGCAAGCGGTTTGCCGTCGGGGGAAGACAATCAACTAAGGACTGTTTTGAAAACGCAGACGAACAAAGCTCTGAATCTAGAACGAAGCAAAGAAGTGATGACACGGTCCGCCCTCGCCGTAGCCTGTGCCGGACAAGCCGAAGAAGCAACCGCTCTCGCAAAGGAACTGCAGGCCGAACGTCCTAAAGACACCTTTCTAAACGAGCTCTGGCTGCCAATGATCCGCTCCGCTCTTCTGCTGCAACGAAGAAAAGCGAAAGAATCTATCGAAGAACTGGAAATTACCGGACGCTTTGAGCGCGCTGCAGGATTTTACCCGCAGTATCTAAGAGGTCTGGCTTATCTTGAAATGAAAAAAGCGGAGGAGGCCTCCCGCGAATTCGACAAGATCCTCGACCATCGAGGCGAAGCCCCGCTGTCAGCAATCTACGCCCTTGCCCGGCTCGGCAAGGCACGAGCGATGAAGGACAAAACAGAATACGAAAAGTTCTTTGAGTTATGGAAAGATGCTGACACAGACATGCCCGCGCTGACGGCCGCCCGCGAAGAAGTTGAAAGGCTTTAAGGTTGGGTACGGAAACGGCCATTTAGAATACCTTGATCTCAATCGCGTATTTCGGAATGCTACTCATCCAAACAACCTCGGCAGCCGCCGCTGTAAGTTTCGCGGCAGCAGAATCTCCATTGCGTCATCGACGGTGACGATGCCGGCGATGTCGCCTTCGTCGTCGATAACGGGAAGGGCAAGCAGATTATATTCGGATATCGTCCGAGCGACGGATTCGGCGGATTCTGACGGGTGAGCGAACCGGAATTCCTTTCTCATAACATCCGCGAGTTTATACGTCGGGTCCGCCAGGATCAGGGATCTGAGCGAGATCAGGCCGCATATTCGCCACGAGCCTTCTTCCTCGACAACATACATGTAATAGATCATGTTCGGCGTCTCGGCCATCTCGCGAAGGCTGCGGATAGTCTCGCCGACAGTGAGATCCTTTGAAAATACGACGAATTCGGTTGTCATCAGCCCGCCCGCGGTGTCGTGCTCATAGTGCATCAGCTCCGCGACATTGGCTTTTTCGTCATCCTCCATCAGGTTAAAGAGCTGCTCTGACTTTTCGTCGTCCATCTCATCGAGAACGTCGACGGCGTCGTCAGGAGACATTTCTTCGAGAATGTCGGCCGCTCGTTCCTCGTCCATGTCCTCCAGTATTCGTGCCTGGGCCTCTGTCGACATCTCCTCGAGCGTATCAGCGGCAATCTCATCATCGAGGCTCTCGACTACCTCCGTGCGATGTATCGGCGAGAGTGTCTCGGCGAGCTGGGCGATCTCGACCGGATGCAGCCGTGAAAGCTTGTCCTTGGAAGACTTTAGCTGGACGGTGACTGTCGCGGTGTCCGTCGCAAGATAACCGACATCGGCCCAATCGATCACTTCAACCGGCCGGCTGCTGCCGTAAAATCCCTTGGGCATCAGTCGTCTCAAAAAGCCCCGCAGGCTCACGTCTGCACCAGATACGCGCCACAGATTGCCGGTCTCGATCAACTGCACATCGTTTACCCGCACGACCCGTTTACCGTCAACATCAATTAGCTGGTTATCGAGCACGTCCTTTTCCAGCAGCACTTCGCCATCCCGGCGAATGAACGGCGTCAGATCGAGTATGGCGGACGTCATCGTCGCCCCATGCGTCCCGAGATTCGAAAAATCGCGG
>JBGTCF010000262.1:0-4056 GCA_041748975.1 Pyrinomonadaceae bacterium | reverse complement strand
ACCTGCCATTCCGTCGAACGGTTACAAGCTCGATCTCAGCCTCGAAATTCTGAACAAAAGCAATGAACCACTCCGGCCGAAGAAATGGAACACTGCTAGCGCCTTCGTCACACAAAGCCGACCACTCATGAGAGATCCGCTCTATTACCTCGACTCCCCCTTTTAAGACTTCTGTTTGATCCATTATCGGTATTATGATTTTCAACCGAAGCGCATTCGCGGCACCGGCAGCTTAGCTTCGTCCAACTCCATTTTTCTTATCCGGGTGAATTGCATCGCCACGTAGAGCAGATACAAAGTGTTCGTTACTGCATAGCGTTTCCACAGTCTTCCAGGTTCATTTATCAAACGATACAGCCATTCCAGTCCACGCTTTTGAAGCCACGCCGGAGCCTGCGGTACCATGCCTGCATGGAAGTCGAAAGCCGCCCCGACCGCAAGCATCGGCATAGGCAGCAGTTCGCGATACTCGTAAACCCAGGTTTCTTGTCGAGGGCAACCAAGGCCCACCAGAACGATCGATGCGCCGCTCATTTTTATCGTCTCGGCAATCTCAGCTTGCTCCTCCGCGGTCAATTGCCGAAATTTTGACGGCTGCCGCCCAGCGATCTTTAAAGAAGGAAATTTCTTCTGAAGATTATCTTTCAGTTTGTCCAGCACCTCATGCCGGCTCCCGTAAAGATAGACCGAGAGGCCCTCAACCGCCGCTCGCTCGCATACTCGCAATGTCAGTTCCGGGCCATATACCCGATCCGGCAGCTCGGCCCCGTGCAGCCATTTCATGGCCCAACGGACGGGCTGACCATCCGGTACGACAAGGTCCAGTTTATTAAGCCGCTGCCGGTGGACTGGGTCGAGAGCTCCCGTCATTACCCCGTGGACTGCTAACGCACTGACGGCAAATGGCCTCCTGTCTACAGCCGCGCGGAGGATTCGTTCTGTTGCGGTATCATAATCAACAGCGCTAACGCCGATTCCTAAAATGTTCTGTTTTCCGAGATCGATCATGTTTAGTTTGTTTTACGCAGCAACCAAAATGCGTTCGGTTTCTTCAACGTGTTTCTCTCTTGTTACTTCCACCATCTCTCGGATAGTGGTTCTAAGGTCATATTCGTAGTTCCATTGCGGATAATCTTTTTGAAATTTCCGGACGTCGCTGACCCACCAAATATGATCGCCCTCCCGGGCCTGGTCCGAGAGACTGAAAGAGAGTTCTTCACCGGCCGCCTCTTCCGCGATAGCTATGGCCTCAAGAACAGAGCAATTGCTATGTCGGCTGCCGCCCATGTTATAGACGGCGCCGGCCTTCGGAGCCTCGTAAAAATACCAGAAGGCCTTTACAAGATCGTTTGAATGGATATTGTCACGCACCTGCTTACCTTTGTAGCCGAAGATCGTATAGTGCTTTCGATAGACTACACACTTGATCAGATAAGCAAGAAATCCGTGAAGGACAGCTCCTGAATGTGCCGGACCTGTCAGGCATCCGCCGCGGAAAACGCCGGTCTTTAGGCCAAAATACCTGCCATATTCCTGCGTCATAACATCGGCTGCTACTTTGCTCGCGCCGAAAACGCTGTGCTTGGATGAATCGATTGACATTGACTCGTCGATTCCGTGTTTGAAATAGGTGTGCTCTTGATCGACCTCCCATCGGGTTTCCTGCTCGATCAAAGGAAGCTCATTAGGCGTGTCGCCATAGACCTTATTAGTTGACGTAAAGATAAACGGAGCATCTGAGCAGTATCTGCGGACCGCTTCGAGCATAATAAGTGTACCCGTGGCGTTTACGCTGAAGTCCGTTAGCGGCTCCTTGGCCGCCCAGTCGTGGCTCGGCTGAGCCGCGGAATGTATAACCACAGAGACGTTTTTGCCATATCGACGAAAGATCCGTCCTATGGCATCCTCATCCCTAATGTCGTCCGAGTAATGGATAAACCCCGGGAGTTCTTCCTTGAGCGCTACTGTATTCCACTCGACCGATCCATCCGAGCCGAAAAAATACTCGCGCATATTGTTGTCGATTCCAACAACATCAAATCCTTTCGAATGAAAAACTTTGGCCGCTTCACTGCCTATCAGCCCCGAAGAGCCAGTTATAATTGCTACACTCATATAATTTTTGAGATCGCTGTGATCGCGAAGGTACGGTCTTCTAAGAGTAATAAAGGCGGGTGTATTCCAGTGATGAATGGCAGAACTATGCATTTCTCCAGCCGGAAGTACATGATGCGTCCTGAAATCTGCCCTCGACTTTACCTTTGTGATTTCTAAGCTTTGACGGCCAGGTATTCCAGCCAGTGTGAGTCTACGCAGTTCTTGACCGGTCTTCCCTTGTTGTCGTGGACCTCGATATTTGTGAAACCCGCGTCTTCGAGCTGCTGGATCTGCTTGTCGGGGGCAATGTAGTAAAACAACACGGAATACCGGTGATCGCTGTCGTTTACAATGGCGTACTCGTCAGTTTCGACCTCGTGCTTTTTCATTTGCCAGTGCTTAGGCAGATGATAAAAAGCGTAAAGAAAGAACTTCGCAAACTGCTTGTCGAACTCGATCTTTCGTCTCCAGGGCAGTTTGCGAAAATACTTGTAATCCCGGTTATGGGCTGAGAACATAAAGCGGCCGCCGTGCTTAAGGACGCGATGGACTTCTCGCAGTACCTTGAGCCTGCCTGGGTGCGAGATACACCCGAGGCCGTTATAGGAAAATAGAACAAAGTCAAAACTCTCATTCTCGAACTGCTTGAGGTCAGTCGCATCCCCGACGATGAGATTAGCTTCGGGGAACTTATTCCGTGCACGATCGATAAGTTCGGGCACAAAATCAAGGCCCGTATAGTTTGGGCTGATGTCGAGGAGAAACGTTGTGGTTCGACCGGCACCGATCCCCAGATCAAGGATCGCGGAATCTTTGATCTCTGGAAGTATCCTTTCGAGGATCACCCTCTCTCCCTCGTGGAGGTAATTAATGCCGTCGTAATGATCGACGACTTCGGTTGTTGAGAATGCCGCCTTGTTTATCAGGTCGGCATAAGTTTCTGACGCAACGCCCATGATCTCTATATGCCCAATCTTAGACTCGCAACTGCCGGTGAGTATATGCCCCTGATCCCGCGTGTGGACTCCTCGCACAAACTGATCCGGCCCAATGTCATCGGATCTGCACCGGATAAATTGATCCTCGTTTCCGTAGTTACGGCTGAGGTAAACCCCGATTCCGCGGCAGAGAATCTTATATCACTCGTGTATTCACCATTCGGGTACGCGAGCGATGTCACTCGGCATCCGAGTTGATCCTCCAAAACCGCCTTGCTGGACTTGATCTCCTCATCGATCACTTCTCTGTTTTCCAGCGGCAGAACTACATGATTTGCCGTATGCGAACCGAAGCTGATGCCTTTCCGTGACATCTCGCACACCATCTCCCAATCCAAAAGGCGATATTCTTCTGGATAAGATCGAACATCGGGATCGAGCACGGCCTCCAGCTCCGCGATCAGTTTTTCACGAACGCCGTGAGGCAAATAGACAAGCTCATTCGTCAGTCCCAGCAGGTTGCCACGGTTGACTTGATTGTCCGACACTTTCGTTATACCAGCCTTCCGGATCGCGTGAATGACAGTATCGGGATCATCCAGGCCCTTTTCCAGCAGCCAGTAAATACGATCATGCGCAAGCGGCTTATGTGTGCCTAGATGAGCCGTTGGCAGAAAAACCGTGGCTGGAAGCGCCATCTCGTTTAAGATCGGAAATGCTACCTCGTAAAAATCGAGATACCCGTCGTCAAACGTGATCACAGCCAACGGCCGGGCCACTCTCCGTTTCGATCCAAGAAAGTGCATCGCTGTGCCTAACGAAACTACATCAAATGATCGCTTTAGCAATTCGCAATGATGACGAAAGGTTTCGGCCGAAATCACAATGCCATAAATGGCATCCCGCTCGGCCTTTTCGATGTCTTTCACCACCCGATGGTAAGCCAAAATGTTTATCGAGCCCGGGACCGGTCGGGGCATCCCCAGGCGATTTTTTACCACGGATGCTGCGGACTTAATTG
>JBGTCF010000261.1:0-2623 GCA_041748975.1 Pyrinomonadaceae bacterium | reverse complement strand
CCGGTAGAACGAAACCATCAACAGATGCAGGTTGACGGTTAGCGAATTCATCACGACCGTTTCGATCGGTAGCGCCCCCACCACACGTGCCATCGGCTCGGTCAGGAATTCGTGGTACTGCAGCCATGGATTGTTAGCGTGTAGGTGCCCCTCGACACCGAGTCGGGCCCAATCCTCCAATTCCTGTTCGACATAAGCGCGAGTCGTCCGCGGCTGTAGTCCGAGCGAATTGCCGGTAAAATAAATGACCTCCGTTCCGTCTGCATTTTGAGGAATGATAAACCGCTCGCGATACTGGGACAGCGGGTCGGCCTCGTCCATCGCAGCGGCAAATTCCTTGCTCGCCTCATACCTCACGGGTTCTGCTTTCATACCACTCGAATGTAATGGAATCTGGCCCAATTGACAAAGACCCCGGGCTCGCCTCGACTTGCGCAATAGTTCTCAACATCCGTGAAGCGCCCTTGCTAACGCGCGGGCTTGCGCAAAGGGTCACCCGAAAGCTCCGCTGCATCGAACTCGCGCAAAGCGCAGGCCGCCTCATCACAGCCGCGGAACACGTGGAATTAGTTCGCCCTCCCGGCCTCTCGTGCGTCCTCTTCCGCCGCATCGGCTGGGCTCCCGACGATTACTGGGAATGGACCTACCGCAATCATAAAGCCGGCTTCGCCCTTGTCGCTCCCACCAAATCCCGCGCCGCCGGCCTCGATGAAACCATCACCCGCTTCTGCTTCATCAGCCCCGACACCACCGAAAAAGACATCGCCGACATCCTCGATACAATGCGTTAAGGGCTCCCCACTTGCTTGAAAAGGTTGCCGCCGGCCAGCGTGGACGAGCCTCATACGAAAATTAACTTTAGCGTCGCGTCATTTGCGACTATAATCGGGGCAGTTCTTACTCGAAATTTAATGCCTGACGATACGCACGAAATCTCCTTGTTGCTAGCCAACTGGAGCAACGGTGACGAACAAGCCCTCGAAGATCTGATGCCGCTTGTCTATGCCGAACTGCGCAAAATGGCAAAGGGCTATATGCGTCGTCAGCCATCGGGACATACATTTCAAACCACCGAGCTGATCCATGAAGCCTATGTGAAGATCGCCAAAAACAAAGATCATGAATGGCAGAATCGTGCCCATTTTTTTGGCGTTGCGGCGAAAGCCATGCGTCATATTCTCGTGGATTACGCCCGTTCGAAACAAAGCGAAAGACGCGGCGGCGGATTCGACCGGGTTGAATTGACAGATGTTTCCGGAGCCAACGGTCTGCGGTCAGAACAGCTTATCGCCCTTGACGATTCGTTGACGGCTCTTGCGGAACTGGATGAACGCAAGGGCCGCGTCGTCGAGCTGCGCTATTTTGGCGGGCTGACGACAGAGGAAATAGCTGAATTGCTGGATGTGTCTACGGAAACGGTCAAGCGTGACTGGCGATTTGCCAGGAATTGGCTGCTGCGTGAACTATCGACCAACGATTGATCAAAAGCTTTTTTTCAATTGTTCCTTTTTCCGCTGGAACTCCGTTTAACACAGTAGACGCAGTAGTTTTGCGTGGTCAGGCTCGAGGTAATAACACCATGAATGCCGTTCGACTAAGACAGATCGAAGAAATATATCAAATCGCTGCAGACAGCGCTCCTGATCATCGTGCGGCCCTCGTGGATAGCAAATGTGGCGGAGATGAAGTCCTGCGCCGTGAAGTCGAATCGCTGCTCTCCTTCGACGACATATCCGACAGTTTCATCGATAACTCTCCAGACGCAATAGCGGCGGAAATGTTCGCGGACGAGGATGTTTCTTCTCCCCTGATAGGTAAAACGATAGGGCATTACAAGATCCAACGCCTACTTGGCGAAGGCGGAATGGGTGAGGTCTACCTGGCAGATGATACTCGTCTCAATCGAAAAGTCGCCCTGAAGATCTTGCCGTCTGGCATCGTCGAGCAGCAGGACCGCTTGAAGCGATTCAAGCAGGAGGCGATAGCTGTATCCGCGCTCAACCATCCAAATATTCTCACGATCCACGAATTTGGGACCGAAGGCCAAACCAACTTTATAGTCACCGAGTTTGTGGACGGCGTAACTCTCCGGGAAAAAATGAAACGCGGTCGTTTTTCCGTCAGCGAAACACTCCGGGTCGCGGAGCAAATTGCCTCAGCACTCGCCGGGGCACACGCCGCCGGGATCGTTCACCGCGATATTAAGCCTGAGAACGTAATGATCAGACGCGACGGTATAGCGAAAGTGCTTGATTTTGGCCTTGCCAAGTTAAGCATTCCGCTCGCCGATACCGGCACGGAAGCACAAACGCTATTCAAGACCGAACCGGGAATGATCATGGGAACTGCGAGCTATATGTCCCCTGAGCAGGCCCGCGGGCTTCCCGTGGACGGCCGTACGGACATCTGGAGCCTCGGCGTGATGATGTACGAGATGTTGACGGCCGATACCCCGTTTAGCGGGCCGACCCATACAGACGTACTCGTGGCGATATTAAACCAACCGATACCGATGATCGAAATATATGTAGACGACGCTCCATTGGAACTCCGGCGAATAATCGACAAGGCATTGGCAAAGAATGCCGCCGATCGTTACCTGACCATCGAAGAACTCGCCGAG
>JBGTCF010000260.1:0-12276 GCA_041748975.1 Pyrinomonadaceae bacterium | reverse complement strand
AAAATTACCGTTTCGGTCGACGCGATATGCCCTGGAATCGCCAACATGCCCAATAGTGGCAATATTATCGCTAAGATGTAGAGCGACCACTGTTGTGGCCATCGAAGAAAGCTGAGGAAGGTCCTTAGCCATCTGATGTATCGAAGAATTTGCCTTTTCGATTGCAGAGAGCATCACGGACTCCCTGTCGACTCCGGGCCGAAGATTCATGAATGCCTCGCCAAGGATCTCGACGGCCATTTGCGAAGCGACGTCACCGGCTTGTGCCCCTCCCACACCATCGGCAACTGCGTATATTCCGAAATTTGCTAGCTCCAGATACGCATCCTCATTTTCGGGCCGTTTCTCGCTTAAGCCACGATCGCTGATTGAAGCGGAGGAAATTTGGAACATTCTATCCATAACGGTCGAAAATTTTCGTATGGTTATACGGAAGTGATAACGGGATCCGCGACAATCTGATCTCTTTTAATATCAACGCTATTTCGGTGAGAAATTGCCATCAGCATTCCCAGCATTAAAAAGCTTGTAATGAGACTGAAACCGCCATGACTAACGAACGGCAGAGTGATGCCGGTCATGGGCAAGGCCCGGGTTATGCCCCCTATATTGACGAGTGCCTGAAATCCGATAAATGCAGAAAGGCCAATTGCACATAGTTTGCTGAAAATATCCCGTGATTCCCTCGATGCTGAAACGCCCGCGCTGACAAAAACGATCAGGGCAAAGATTACCAACAAACCCCCGAAAAGTCCAAGTTCTTCAGCTATAGCAGCGAAGATGTAATCCGAATCCGCAACCGGTATCAATTCCGGATACCCAAGGCCCAAACCACGGCCCGTAATCCCTCCTGAAGCAACACCAAACGTTGCTTGCGAAGGCTGGAAAGCAAGGATATCGAACCAAGCGTCTGTATTGATCGTTCTCTGAAGATCGGGATCATCGACAAGCATTTGAGGCAGATTCGGGTTTTGTTCGACCAGCTTCTGGTAATAATTATTGTAGTCATTACGCCACCATGACGTTTCGGGTGACGGAGGATTGAACCCGTCGAGCCACAAATGAAATCTTTGCTGGATCCGATCCGGCATTATCAACTTGACGGGTGAAGCTATGGTTGGCAAGAGGGGGATCTTCTCCTGGGTCCCGATCGGCAGGGCCCCGACCACTAGAACAGAAACAAAGAAAAGAACGCTGCCAATAAGTACAAATCTTTGTAGGAATCGACGAACAGCTATTACATAAAGGGTTGCATAGACTGCACTAAAAACCATCATCTGACCGAAATCCTTCAGTACAAAGAAGGGAAGAAATGGAAGCGCCGCCATGAAAACCAAGGGGAGGACATCCTTAGCTCGCGGAATTCCCCAATAGGTCCTGGCGAGATTCTTATATAAAATGGAAAGTACAGCCGCAAATCCAATCAGAAAGGGGATTTTCGCCAATTCCCAAGGAGTAAGATTTCCGCCGAATTTTCCGGCTTGTGACCAGACGGCCGCTATCAATAAAGGGCCGAGCGTCAGAACCACGATGAGAAAACCATTCTTTTGCAATAAATCCAAGATGTCGTCACGCCGAAGCAATACAAGGGCCGCCACGAGACCCACGATACCAAACAAAGGATTTAGGGTTTTACCCGAAAAAATAACTTCGGTCAGAGTTTCTGAGGCAGGCTGCGGAGTTTCGGCTGAGAGGTCGACTGGCGAAGGCGGTGTGGCAGGCAAACCCATGATCTGCTTCTTTTCGGCCGAATAATTTTCCTGAATGTAATGACTCTGTAAAACCTTGATCTTATTCTGTCTGGCACTGGATTTATCAGACCGGGAAGTGTATTCGGGATCGCTGAACAGCCTGTATTGCACTGTCAGACCGATCGAGAACAACAACACGGCAGAAGTAAAAAGTGTCCAGTTTCCTTCAAACCCTAAAAACCGTTTAAGCAATATCGGCAAAACGGCGAGCAGAGATAAAAGAATGAGATTCCTCCACGCAGTAAGGTGGGATGTCTCGTAGCCTCGGATCAATGCCCCATAATATATGGCGTAGTGACCGATCGCCGTTACCAGGACGATCAGAGTGAGTATGAAAACGTGTGATGAGGTCCTGTTTTTCACAACGATAGGATCAACGCTCTCTTTTACTTCGGCGAGGAGATGACGTTTTCGGTCTATAATTCTCGCCCAGCAACCCCAGGTCGCGGGCTTTCAATATTACGTTTGCTGCGATTGGCGCAGCGGTTCGGGATCCATATCCGCCTCCCTCGACAACTACAGATATTGCGAGCTGTGGTCGCTCGATCGGAGCAATCGTTATAAACCAGCTGTCTAAACGCTTATACAGCGCCGGCACCCTTATCTCCTCCCATTCGCCATTCGCATTTCTGCGCCGCTGGGCGACAGTCTTAAGTTTTCCGGAAGCATCATATTCAGGAGTCAACTTTTCAGCGGTTCCGGTTTTCCCTCCTGTTCGTATTCCGGTATTTGCGAGCTTTGCTGAGATCACTGTACCGGTGCCACCAGGTTCCTCGGTTACAGTGGACATGATCTCTCGAATCGCGGCGGCCTGCTGCGGTGAAAGTATCTGCGAAAACGCTTCCGGGGGATGATCTGCCTCGATCCGCGGCTTCATAAGTTTGCCTTCCATGTTGCCGGCTGCGGCTGCCAGCAATGCCATTTGGAACGGTGTCATCTGCCCGGCATAACCCTGGCCGATCCCTTCGATCCCCAAATCGTAGGCTGAGATATCCTTGCCCGTCACAATTGCCGACTGTTGAGGCGCGATGGAATTTGCGATCGCAATATTACTCGTATTCCAAACCTGCGGAAAGAATCTCTGCACTAGTGCGTCTGCCGGTGAATCGACAGCTGCGATTCCCAATAAATTGGCAGTTTCACGAAGCCGCTCTCGGCCGAGTTCGATAGCAAGTTGAGCGAAATACTGGTTACTGGAGACCTTATAGGCCGCGGTAATGTTCTTTTCCTGACAACCGCCGGCACAAGCTCCGCCGACCGAGCCATCTTCGCCGAGCTTTTGCGACGAATCCACGATGGGTCGTGAATTTTTCGATGGCTTGAAACCGCCTGCGTAACTGGGGAATATAGCATTTTGCTTTCCAGCTCTAAATGCAGAGATCAATGTAAACGTTTTGAAGATGGAGCCTGGCACATAGAATTCGCGAGTCGCCCGATTAAGGAGAGGCTTGTCCTGTTTGTCGCCCTCAAGCTTGAGATAATCATCCAGGTTCTGGGCAGCACTCAGCCTAAATGATGGGTTAGAGTACATCGCAAGAACGTCCCCATTTTGAGGATTAAGTACAACGATCGCACCTTTCTTACCCTCAAGCTGGCCAGCGATGTATGCCTGAAGATCTCTGTCAATGGTTACCCTCACATCTCGCTGCTCGTCTAGAGGACGTTTGATCCTGGTGAGCACTTCCCACGCTTCGGGCATTGGGTTTATTTGCCGGCGGTAAAGCGTTCTTTCCAACCCGGGTGTACCGCGTTCGGTCCCCAAAAGGTGTGCCATCTCTTTTTCGAGAGCGAAGCCACGTACAATGTCGCCATTCTTGTCCGTCTTGTAATATGCAAGCGCGCTGGCAAGTTTGCCCGAACGATCAAGCATCCATCCTCGGAGGCTTGCTGCGGATGCTCGCCTGTTCCGGAGGTCCTTGTAACTTAGTGCTTGAAACTGCTCATTCGATTCTTCTGCAAAAGAGGTCCAATAAACCTGAGTGCCAAAAATCGAAATTGCAACGATAAAAAAAAATACTTGCCAAAAAAGGAGTGTTCGATTTGCCAGGGTCTGGGTTAATTTCCGTCGAACTTCTCGAGGCAAATTTCTCTCGAAGGTGAATCGCGGGCGTCGGAAACGGTCGATGAATGTAAGTATCAGGAATCCGACTAGGATTCCAAGTCCGATGATATAAACAATGCTTAAGCCCGCCGGTGTTCGTTCCAAAACCTGGCCTCCGAAAAGGTTTTCTGGTGACAAACTTCCCAGTTCCACGAGGAGGAGAGATAATGAAGTCATTCGCTTTCTTTGTCGGACTCGCTCGTCCCTTTAGCTTTTCGGATTTTTCGCTGGTCCAGTATTGACTCAACCGCGCCTCATTTCTCATCCGGTATATCCGGCAACGCTTTTTTTTCGATTTCTGCCGCTCGGATTTCAACATCGAACATCATTTCGACCGTGCCAAACTTCACGGTATCCGAAGGTTCGATCTTGAGTGCACTACCGTAGGGCATACGTTTTCCATTGATGAAAGTTCCATTGGTTGACCCGGTATCTGCTACCGAGATATCTCCGTTTGCACTGATCGAGAGGGAAGCGTGGATCTTTGACATGCTGGAATCATCAATCGAGACGTGATTTTCGGCTGACCGGCCAATGCTAATACGGCCGTCGGGCGGCACCTCGATGTACGCTAGCTCATTCTTTCTACTAGGATCTACACAGAACAAGAGAATCAATCGTTCGGAATGTACCTCATTCGTCTGAATATCCGACATCTCAAGACTCGGAAGCGTAATCTTCAGGTCCTTCTTATCATCGGTCTCTGAAAAATCGTCAAAGCTGGCAAAAAGCCTAATTCCCTCAGTAAAATAATCGGGCGTAACCTTTAGATCAAGCGGGGCGAATGTGTAATAAAGCGAATCATTGATGTGATCGACGACGGCTGTGAGTAGTTCGCGCTCAAGTATCGGCAGCACCTCTTCCGAGTCCGTCGAAAACTTGTTCCACTCGATCTTCAGTCGGATGTGATGCGGGACGATAACGCCTTTGCCCGCGATCTCTTTCGTTTCTGAGTCGAGCAAATCCTTCACCCGTTCTATTAATTCACTAGTTGCGAGCTTACTGGAGGGCTCACGTCGCCGCCCTGTGAGTCGATCAAATGTGTCACCAACTCGTGTCAAAATTCCACGTAGGTACCAGTCCGCTGACATTGTATCTCTCGAATCCTGCAATTTTTCCGCCATTTTGAGTACGTGAATCCGAGTCCGATGATACGTAATTTTAGCCGAGTCTTGTTAGAAAGAAAAGTAAACGATATTATTGCATTTATAGTGTTGAACAATGTAAAATAATCTTGGAAAAAGATTAACATTCCCAATTTAATCTTACTGAGTCCTCATGTTTGAAAGTACTGAAGGTTCATATCGACGAATTCAACCCGCCACTTAACAGTATGAACAATAAATATCATCGGAAACGAAAAGCAGAATCTGGTTTTTCAGTCATCGAAATCCTTGTCGTGGTCGGAATTATCGGTGTGATGAGCACTATGGCCTTATTCTATGGGTTTGCTCACAAAAAACTTTATGAACCAGACGAACAGGCTTTGCTGCTCGCAGACATGCTGCAGGAAGCCCGTCAAAGGGCCTTGACCCAGCGAAGGACAATGCGAGTGGAGATAAACCTTACCACAAATTCAGCCAAGCTCTACGACGAAAATACAAACTCAACGTCGGCAAGTGATGACGTAATGATTAAGGCGATGGTTCTATTACCATCGCTAAGAGTTCGGGTTAACGCTCGGCCGTCGAATATCGGATACAATCCGCCTGAACCCATGCCCGTACCGGACGCGGTTTTCAAGCCGAGCGTTTACTCCCCCAGTGTGAGTCAAACCGTGTGCACTATCCGATTCTTGGCCAATGGATCGGCTGTCGATGCCGGATCGAATGCGACCGGATCGGGGGCCGTTCCGACAGGCTTGACACTGCATGTTTGGTCGGCAAATCAGGCAAACCCAAGTAATTCCGAGATTGCCCGTTCAATTACTGTTCTGGGAGCGACCGGAGTGATTCGTTTTTGGGAATTTGTACCTACGTCGACGGACACAAACAAATGGAAAGATTCACGGAGAAGTAGTTCCTTCGGCGGATAAATGAATAAAACGTCGAAGAAGTAAACGAAGCAAATTGATATGGGAAAAATCAAGAATGGACAGAATGGATTCTCGTATATTGACGTCATGATCGCCCTCGTGATCATGATGGTTGGCATATTGGCCTTGGTTGGAGCTCTTAGTGCCAACCTTGTTCGGTCGCAGGAGTCTGAACGGCGAATTATGGCGAAACAACTTGCACTTTCAACTATAGAATCAATTACATCCGCGAAGGAGATAAAGCGTGCCGGGGTCGTTGATGGATGGGACTCACTAAGGAATACCATGGAATTTGTCCCGACGGGCGAAACGAATGGTATTTTTCTGACCGGGATTAATCCTGTTCGGACGGATTCAGGCTGGGACGGCGTAGCTGGTACTAGCGATGACGCATGTTCTAACTCGGGTCCGTGCTTAGTATCGGGTCGCCCACCGAACAATAGTCCTTTGATGGCTGGATTCCAACGCGAAATCGTCATAACAGATGTACCCGATCCCGAAAGGCCATCCCCGCCAAATCCCATTACGAGACGTCGAATAGATGTAAAAATTGTCTATTTTGTTAATCAAGCTACCCGCACCGAAACCGTTTCGACGATTTTAACAAATTACTAGAGGACCACCGATGAACTCATTACCCAAAGTTTCAGAAGTAAGGAATGCGATGGTACGCCAAAGCGGATTCAGTTTAGTCGAATTGCTGATCGCAATGGTTTTGTTCATGGTGGTGTCGGCTTCGATCTACGGCCTGATGCAATTGGGAACATATGACCGAAATCGGGCAAGTCGTCGATCGGATGTATTGAAAAATGCTCGAGTCGCTGTTCATATGATAGGCCGCGACGTACTGAACGCGGGGCTGGCGTATCATCGCCGAGGTGCGATTGTGCCAGATAACTTTAATTCGACGCGGCTCCAGGTTCCGCCTGACGTTGATAGCCAACGTGACATGCTGACTTCCGTGGTTGTCGGTAACAATCTTTTTCTAAACGATCTCAATTCGGTAACCACAACACGGACCGATTCAATCGCATTCACATACCGGGATATGGACTTCAATGGTGGAAATGTGATCGATCTCCAAGGTGTCAGTGCCGGCGGGACCTCTTCAGTCGCCCGGCTGACGTCTAAGACCTCCGTCGGAGCCGCCGCAGCAAGACGATATGACCTCTTCCTGATCGAATCGGACACTTCTCAGGTACTTATCATGGCCACCGCGGTCAATGGCTCGAACACGATCGACGCGGCCTCGGGTGACCCGATCGGCGTTAACCAGGCTCTTAACGGAACAGGGATAAACGGAAGCCTTCTACGGCAATGTGCATCCACTTCGGATACCAACTGTACGACCTATTCGGCGACTGCAAAAAGAGTGTTTCTTGTGAGTTATAGGGTAAAGGAAGATGGAACTCTTGTTCGGATCATTTACGGAAATAACCGTGGAGCCGCGGCATCAGCTCAGATCCAAGAATTACCGTTGGCCTATAACGTTGAAGACCTACAGATCAAATACGTTTTGGAAGACGGAACCACCACCGATAATCCCTCAGTCGGCAATGATGGCATCGTAGGAACCTCAGACGATGATTGGCAAGGGTTCAACGCCGTTCGACAAGTTCAGATCACAATAAAGGTCCAATCAACCGAGATTGATGAAAAAACCAAAAAACCGGAATCGATAACTATGACTGCGACTTTTAGTACGAGGAATTTGGGATATGACGCCAGTTAAGAGAAAGGGAGAAAGTGAAATGGTGAAACAGGTGAGAAAAATCATTACGGGAACCGCTTCGGGGAAACCTAATTCTTCATTTTTCCAGTCATCTAGGCAGGAAGGTTCGGCGATCGTAATTGCATTGCTGATAATGGTCTTGTTGATCAGCTTTGTTGCGCTTGCGGTATCGCGAACGAATAGCGAAACGATTTCTTCGAGCAATGATGAAGCCGAAACAAAAGCATTTGAAGCCGCAAACGCCAGCCTTGAGATTCTCACACGAAACTTCAATAAGAATTTCGAAACGAAATTGACGATCTCAGCCGCTGATATAACCCGTATTCAGGGTCAACATCCTCCGCTTTTTGATGTCGATTACAATTTCAGCCAGACCGTTACGCAGACGCAAGCCACAAAGGAAGTGGTGATGACGGGGGAAATGTTTCAGGGTCTAAATGCTCGGCGTGATGAATGGCAGCTAGATTCCGTAGCCACCGATAAGAGAAACGGTGTACAGGTTGCTCTTCGGCGCAAGTTTCTCAACAATCGTATTCCTATTTTTCAGTTCGGCATATTTTACGATGATGATCTGGAATTTCACCCGGGGCCGCGTTTTGACTTCGGCGGACGTGTTCATTCGAATGGAAGCCTCTTCATGCAAGCCGATACAGGCGTTTACTTTTCTTCAAAGGTAAGTACGGCAAATCATGTTTTTACTGACGTGTCAAAAAACGGCTCGCCGTGGACAAACTGGAGCGATAATGTGTTCATAAAGAACGCGTCTGGTAATTATGTTCAGCTTCGGAACAACATGGGCAGCGTTCTCAAAGACACGACTAACGGTGCTCCTGTGACGAGTGCCCCGCTTCCGACAGCTTATAAGGCGGCTGCATGGACCACCAATTCAAACCTGTTTCAGGGCAATCTTCTCGCCAATACAAAACCGCTCCAATTGCCGATCAAACTAAATAGCGATATCCAGGGCACCAACCTCGATATGGTTGAGATTGTGAAACGCGGCAAGAATATCGGTGATCTATGGAATGACGGTACTGGAACCGCTAGCTCGCCGAGCATCATTCCGGTCATAGCGGAAACCGTCGATGATAAGGTCACGGCAGCCGAAAGGTATTACAACAAGACCGGCATTCGCGTATCTCTCGCTGATAGCAAGGCAAAGCTCCCTGGCTGTGCAACTACTGCGGGAGCGGCGGTCACCACACCATGCGGCATTCGCCTTGACGGTGACACAGGGGGCCAAACCGCGGGCGGTACGAATCGCGTCGGTTATCAGCCGCGTTCGATGGTGGGATCACCTACATATACCGCAACTTCGATCAATGGGGAAAGGTTCTTCACTGGCGGTGGTACTGAAACCTGGATAAAGATAGAAACAGTGGTTTACAATGCCGCGACTATCTTGTACGACACTGCGGATATCACACAGGACATACTCGCCCTCGGCGTGACGCATCGTGCTCCGAATAATTCCACGTTTTCAATCACAGACTCCGGTTACAACAGCACTTACGGCACCGACGTCGGCATCGACAGCCGGTCGATAATCAAGCTTCAGCGCTATGTGGTCGAAGGCCCGAATCTGGCCAGCACAGACTTCATCTCGGCTACAGGTTCGGGCACCACCTCCTACAATTATGTATCGCCTGGTTCAGTAACGAGCGGAACCTGTGCAGCTTCTACAAGCTTCTCGTCTAACGGCGATGTCGGTACGATTCCCGTCAATTCGAACTTCTTCCCGGCTGGCTTCACCGTCAGCAACCGCGTTAATATGCGAAATGCGTCGGTTAGCGGCACTTCGAATCGCTGCGTCGTGCCGATCCCCATCAACATGTTCGACACACGCGAGGGGCTGTATAACGATACGTCATCGGTCTTTAATCCAACCTCTACAACTTCGCCGGGTTACGGCAGCAACGTCCCGTGGGCCGGGGTGATGAGCATTGTCGATATCGATGTTGCTAATCTCAAAAAGTTCCTTGATGGAGCTTGGAACTCGAATATGCCTACCGGCACGCCATATGCAAATGCCAAGGGCCACGTTCTTCGCGGCAGCGATATTCCGCAAAATAACGGATGGGTCTTCTACGTTTCCGACCGCCGAGGTGACTTCGATTTCGACGGCGAGTACGATATGGAAGATGTTTATGGCCGTAACGATGGCATACTCCAGCCAGGAGAGGACATCAACGGCGATGGCATCTTGCAGGCGGATTACGCTAAAGAGGCAGTTCGTTATACCGGCGGCAGCGGTACCACGGCAACGAGTGCTCCTAAGGATGTTGCCGCCGTTTTCGACCACGTATTTTTCCGTCGCGGCGTCCGACTTATAAACGGAACACTGCCACCGGGAACTTACAACAGTTCGACGCCGGCCAACACGAGGGGTTTTGCATTCGCTTCTGAAAATGGTGTTTACGTACAGGGCAATTTCAACGCAACGAGCATTTCCTCTGTCGGCACACCAACGGCATCGGATCTTTATCTGCCGCAGAACACATCGTCACACATTCCATCGTCTATCACGGCTGATTCCATAACCGTCCTTTCAAACAACTGGAATGATGGGCAAAGCTTCGTATATCCATTTTCCTTAGGGAGTCGAGTGGCTTCGGAAACTACACAGCGGTACGCGATGTTATCGGGCGATTCGATCACCTCTCTGAACGGCACGCCGAACCAAGGCGGTAGCGATCCCAGAATGAATGGCGGTGTCCACAACTTCTTGCGATTCTTAGAGAATTGGGGAGGGACCCGTTTGAATTATGCAGGCTCGTTGATCAATCTATTTAATTCGCGTAACAACAACGGTACATTCAAGTGTTGTAGAACTGTTTATGGCCCTCCTGCTCGTAACTGGGTGTTTGACGCATCGTTCCTCGACGTCAACCGCCTACCTCCGGGAACGCCTTATTTCCAGAATATCCAGATGACCGGTTTTCAGCGTATAAACTAGACGCAGCCTATTGGCCTTTCATGCCCGGAAGAACAGTGTTTGCTGTTCCTCCGGGCTTTGTTTTTATCACGTTTTTCGAACTTCCGGATTATGCTATCGTATTCTTGTCACAGGACATTTTTTCCTGCTTAACGATCTCCTAACATGGATGAGAGAACTTTCACTCAATAATTGCAGGCTTGATAAAAGGTATGACATACGTGATTCTCTCGGACGCGGCAGTTATGCCGAAATATTTCTTGCCCGTGACATTTTAGCCTCTCCCGAATCGCCTCACTCCGAGGTTGTTATCAAGGCCCTGAACGTTTTTCTTCAGGATGATCTCGATGCCGATCTTGAACGGACCCTTGTAGAGAATTTCCAAAACGAGGCTGTTGCCCTCGACAGGGTTCGGCATCCGAATATAATCAGCCGGCTCGGTCATGGAACAGCGAGGGATCTTAAGGGTGCAGTTTTTCACTATTTGATATTGGAGTACCTCTCAGGGGGCAATCTTCAGAGCCTCATACGTAGAGAGAAACTCGAGCTGACTGCCGCTTTCGCGTACTTGGAACAGATCTGTGCAGGGCTCAGCCATGCCCATTCTCGTGGAGTGATACATCGGGATATCAAACCTCAAAATCTGCTGCTCACCGCTGACCTGAAGACGGTAAAGATCGCGGATTTTGGCGTTGCCCGGTTCTCCATTTCCGATTCACCCATAACTCGGGTCGGAACTAATATCTATGCACCGCCCGAACATAGTCCGTTATCCGCGGGCCGTACGGGCGAGCTTGAAACGTCGGCTTTGACTCCGGCGGCAGACGTTTATTCACTGGCTAAAACCGCTTACGCTCTCATAACCGGCGAAGTGCCGCGGGCCTTTATCAATGATCAGATCACTTCGCTGCCTGAAACATTATTGGATCGAGCGTGGAGCGGGGAACTGCTGCGTGTCTTCCAAATGGCCACAAACAGCGATTCTGGCAAGCGCCACAGCTCGGTCGAAGAATTTTGGGCCGATCTCGGCAGCGTGAGGCGGCTGGCAGCGGACGGCGAATACACTACATTGGCTTCCGAAGAGCTGCCGAGGCCGCATATATCGAAGGGTTATACCGCGATCGTTCCGGCGGCCCCCGAATTTGAACCGGATCCTGACATTTTGTCCAGACCTGAATCTACTAATAAGGCTATCCACATTGATCTTCGCGAACCGCTTATTCATAACCCAATGAAACCGGAACCGCCGATCTTTCAGGCTCCTCCGCCATCTATTCCCGGCAAAAATCGCGGTCGTGCCAGGCGATACGCTACATTCTTTGTATTCGTCGGTCTATTCACCGGTGTGCTTTATGGAACCGCGAGTTATATGCGGGGCCGCGGCGTTTTGCCGGAATTCACGAGTCTGTTCCGCTCACGGACCGCGATTGCAAACACCGATATTTATCTTCGGCCCGCCCCGAATACCGAAAACGAGCCGATCGGCCTTGTTACCAAAAATTCGAAGGTTCGCATTGTAAATTCGGAGAATAATTGGTATCAAGTTGATATCATCGAACAAGGCCGTGCTCGCCCATCACAGGCGAACTCTTCGCGTGGCTGGCTCAACGGCAAATTTCTCGACATGGATCAGTAATTGAATATGGCAGTAGGCTCTCATAAAACCATCTTAGATAAAGTCAGGCGCTGGATCGACGGCGAGACCTCGGAGCTTGTCCTTGA
>JBGTCF010000259.1:0-8823 GCA_041748975.1 Pyrinomonadaceae bacterium | reverse complement strand
ATACGGCCGTATCTCACGTTTTGGCCTTGTTGCTTTCGCTTCTTCTCTTGACAGTATTGGCATTTTTGGCCGCACATCCCGGAATATAGCGGATGTCCTCGGTGTAATCGCAGGCCGTGACACCATGGATTCGACGAGCGCTGATGTCCCTGTCGCCGGTTACTCGGCGGGCCTCGAAAACGACATTGCCGGCAAAACGATCGGCGTTCCGAGAGCTCTTTTTGGGGAGGGGCTCGACGAAGAGATCCGCGAGAAAGTACTAACATCGATCGATGACTTTCGCAGTGTGGGCGCTCGGATAGTCGATATCGAGCTGCCTCACGCAAAATACGGCATCGCTGTTTACTACATCATTGCCACTGCCGAGGCGTCATCAAATCTCGCCCGTTTCGATGGAGTCAGATACGGCTTTCGAGCCGAAGGCTCTGACGAATTACGCAAAATGTATTCGCGAACACGTGAAGAAGGCTTTGGCGCTGAGGTGAAGCGGCGGATCATGCTGGGCACCTATGTTCTGTCCAGCGGCTATTACGACGCGTATTACGCAAAAGCTCAAAAGGTGCGCGCTCTGGTTAAACGCGATTACATTTCTGCTTTCGAGAAATGTGACGCCATCCTCACACCCACGTCACCTTCCGTGGCTTTTAAGATAGGTGAGCGCTCAGATGACCCGCTGGCGATGTATCTCAGCGATATCTATACGGTATCCGCAAACTTAGCCGGCATCCCGGCCATCAGCGTGCCGTGCGGACTCGCTTCGAATGGTCTGCCGATCGGAATGCAGTTAGTCGGAAACTTCTGGGCCGAGGATGCACTTTTGAATCTTGCCCACGCCTACGAAACAGCTCATCCGCTGAATGCGCGGCCGTCCGTTTTCGCGAATTAAGCGATATTATTGGGCCAGCCGTAGATGCGTCAGGTCGAGCTTTGCCGGCGGTGCGGGAACCTCGGCGGCGGGCAGGATGTTCTTCCAGCGTGAACTGTCTGCAAGCAGGCGTTCGATATCTGCCACAGGGAGAGGTTTGGAGAAAAGGTATCCTTGCCCATATTCGCAGCCGAGCACCTTCAACTGATGATACTGGTGGATGCTTTCGATACCCTCGGCGACTACTTTGAGATTCAGAGCTTTAGCCAGGGCAATAACGGTCCGCACGATCTCGCCATTTTCGGAATTTTCTTCCATCGCGCTCACAAACGAGCGGTCAACCTTGAGAAGGTCGATCGGGAACCGGTGTAAATAGCTAAGGCTTGAGTATCCCGTTCCAAAATCGTCAATACTGATCTGTACACCGGTCTTCTTGATCTCCTTCAGCATCAGGATCGCGGTTTCGGCATTCTCCATGACGGCGCTTTCTGTGAGTTCCAGTTTAAGGCTTGCAGGATCGATTCCGGTTTCGGCGATCACAGTATTTATCTGCTCGACTAGAGCCGGGTGCCCAAAGTGCTTACCTGAAAGATTGACGGCGACACTGAGAGGGGTCGAAAGATCAGAGGATTCCTGCCATTTAACGATCTGAGAGCATGCCGAATGCAGGATCTTTACAGTCATCGGCACTATCAGGCCCGTGCTTTCACTGACCGGGATAAACTCGTTCGGCGGAACCAGGCCTCTCTCCGGATGGTTCCATCGAACTAGTGCCTCAAATCCGACCAAAGCAGCCCTTTCGAGCGATATTATCGGCTGATAGAAGAGCTCAAATTCGTTACGCTCGATCGCAAACCGCAGATCGGTTTCCAATTGCAGCCGCGTAACCGCTCGGATGTGCATCCGCTGGTCAAAGATCACGTAATTCTCTTCGTTATCTTTCGCGTAATACATTGCAATATCGGCATCACGGAGGATGTCCTCGGCCTCGGGATACTTTGAGTTGCCGTATGCAATTCCGATCTTAGCGCTCGTAAAAACCTGTCGGCCGTCCAGTGTGTATGGCTCGGCAAGCCGTTTCGCGAGCCGGTCCGCAAAGCCCGTTGCCTCGTCGCGGCTGAGCAGATCGATAAGAATGATGCCGAATTTGTCACCGCTGAATCGGCCCACCAGATCGGCATCCCGGACCATCCCGGACAAGCGCTTAGCCACGTTCTTGATCAATCTATCACCAAGCGAATGGCCCAGGCTGTCGTTGATGGTCTTGAAACTCTTGAGATCTAAGAACAGTACAGCAAAATTGCTCTCTGAGCTTTCCATGCTCTGCTGCAGCAAATCCTTTAGCGTGTCGAGAAAATAATTTCGGTTCGGCAAACCTGTGAGGGCGTCATGATAGGCGGCGTGCCGGAAATTCTCGTGGCTTTCTTTCAGGGCCTCGCCGCTGCGTTCGAGTTCGCCAACATAGTGTTGAAGGTCGTGAACGTGTTGTTCAGCTTGTTCGGCTCGCTCGCGCTCAGCTTGTTTCGCCTTCTCAACCGTTTTTTTCACGTCGTCAACGAACCTGCGAAATGTAAGATACGCAACTCCAAAGAATCCTATGACCGCTGCGATTAGAAAAATGTCAACTTGCTTTAATGCTGTATAAGCGATACCAGCGACCACTCCGCCGGTCAGAAACACTACAACTGCGTCGACGAGATTTTCGGTCCACACTTTCACAAAGGGACGTTCTTTCTTCAGCGAAGTAAATGCCGCAACCAGCACCGAGTTGACGATAAACAACGCCATCGCCAACGAAGTTAATATCCACACAAAGCTCGTAAAATCATGCCGTTCCAGAATTACCGATATCGGCCCGAATACGAACCAGACAGCGTTCGATGCGGCGAAAACAGAAATAGGAACAAAATAGACATTGACTAAGGCCGTTCGGAAACTCAACGCTACGCCGTTTCGACGAAGATTGATCGTGGCAAAAACCGTCTCTACAGTGGCGAGTAGGATCGCCGTTTCACCTCCGTAGATGAGAATGCATAGGATGATCAAACCATCTGAGAGCGTCAGGTGGATCTTGGCTCGAGGCAACTGAATGCGCAGATAGAAGCTGCAGAACACAGTCAGTACCGCCAGAGTCCAGAATCCAGAATCTATTCGAGCCGGGTCAATATTGAAGATCGACCAGGCGAGGATAGCGAGAACGATGGGCGTAAATATCGCTAACAGGAGAGTTAAGATTTTATCGTTAGACGGCATTTCTGACGTGTGTAAGCTTACCGAGGCGGGGATAGAAACTGGCTTTCCGATCTAAATGCGGGGTTTGAGTGGTTCCGGTCGAATACCGGCAAGCCTTATTATCCGCTAAACAATGTTTTTTTTCAACAATTATTTATAGCAGAAGTTCCTAATGCCAAGACAACCAAAAAAGGGCCGTCACGTCGGACTGCCCCTTGCAAATAAATGCCCAGGTTCGAAGACCTCGACGGGAACGCTCTATAAGGGTTCCTAGAAAAGCCTATTCCCCTGTAACAAGGAAAAGGAAATCAACCACCAAACAACACGAAATGGCATTAGACCTCGTGTTATTCGTGTAATTTCGTGGTTTCTCCTTTTCTTTTCTGTGTATCAAAGAGGTTTTTCGAAGAACCCTACAAGGAGATTTTTGCGTACTCGTCAACTACTGTGAAACCGGCCTTCCGATATAGCGAGTTGTAAAGCTCGTGCTCAACATCCACGAAACCGCAAATAGTTTTTGACCCTGCCAGGAATTGTCGACACATGCCCGCCAGACATCGAGTGCTATAACCATTCCCGCGGGCCTTAGGATTTACCCACAATCCCTCTATGTAAATCGCCTCAGGCGTTACGCTCGCAATATCGGTTTTGAATATCAACTCGCCGCCATTCAGCCAAACGCAGACCCTGCCTTGACTTACACGTTCGCCACATCGCGTTCGGAATCCGTCTGCATCTGCCGCCAACGGGTCAACACCCGTCGCGTCAAATACCATCTCAGCATGAGCCGCGACGATCTGATCGAGTTCATCGTTAGTTGCCATACGTAGCCCATCAATGATCTCAACATCGTCGGAGACGGCTGCGCCCGAAGTGATCAATTTGTGGCGGGATACCTTAGGCACCGAAGATTCTCCGCGGAAATGCTTCCAAAATGTCGAAAGTTCGTCCTCCTTGGCAAAGATCGCACGGATGTCCGGCACTTTCCGAGCACATCTCGCAAACGCGGCTACCGCATCTTCCGTGCTTGCTTCAAAGAGCAGGTTTCTGCCGATCATCGCTACTCCCGCGAGATCGCCCTTTCCGTCGCGGTGGCCATAAAACGTGCCGCGGTGCCGAGGGCTTTCGATGCCATGATCGCGTATCCAGCCTGCAAGTATTACTGTATGAACCGGACGAAGCGACAAAAACTCTAGTGCTTCCTGCTGATTATCATTCGTTAGGGGCTCTGCATCGGACTCGATATTCTTCGGGGAGAGAGCCGGCGACGCTGCGGATTGTGTGTTCGTTTGCTTACTCATTTGCATTCACCTATCGGGCGGCACAAGGCTCGCCTATCGCATCGGTAAGTGGGAGTCCGATATGGCTATTATATTTACGTCTAAGATAATGATCTTACTGTCGGTGTGGAAGGGGATCGCGTTATGGATGTTACCAGGCCATAACGCGATTCCGTCCGGACGTTGGGAAATGGTTATTTCATTGCTGGCCCCTCGTCACCGGCGACGAGCGGGCTGCTGCTTCCGAAAACGCTGTCGCTCACCAGGATCCCGTCACTGACCAGTATTCCGTCGCTGACTAAAATACCGTCGGAAACGAGAATGCCGTCACTGACGAGAATGCCGTGACCGAACATCTCACGATAGCTAAACGATGAATTCCCCGAGCCCATAACGCCGCCATCACTGACGAGAATGCCGTCACTGACAAGAATGCCATCGCTGACGAGAATGCCGTCGCTGACCAGAATGCCATCACTCACAAGGATGCCATCGCTGACCAGTATTCCAAGCCCATACATTCCCTGATATTCAGTGATCAGCTCGGTGCCGGTACCCCAACCCTGCCCCATGATCATGCTCTGGCTCCATGTGAATGTGTGTCCGGCGATAGTGGTGCTAGGCGTCGGAGGCGGTGGGGGTTTCAGCATCGGGGTTCCGGCCTTTGTCGGATTCGGCATGTCTTGCCTAATTGCCCGTGCCAGACGTACTGCTCCTTCGATGTTCACCTGACCCGCACCCTGTTCGAGCTGGTTGAATCCCGGCAAAGGCTGTGCGGTGTACATCAAGATCATCTTGATCATGTTCGGCGTAAGCTTCGGGTTCGCCTGCAGGAGCAATGCGGCCGCTCCCGATACTATCGGTGTCGCCATCGACGTGCCGCTCAGGTACATCATCTTTCGTTTGTCATCTGCGTTGTTCTCAACGGCAAGGTCGGCGTGCTCTTGGATAAGCTCGTTGTTTTTTGCCTGTGCACCGATAAGCTTGTTGCCAGGTGCTACGAGGTCGGGTTTGATAAGGTGGTCGTATCGGCGAATTCCCTGTGCGTCCGTATATCCGGAGCGCGTCGGACCGCGGGAACTGTACGAGGCAATCGTGTCGTCGGCTCGGCCATTTGTCCCAAACGTATTGGTGGCGCCGACTGTTATCACCGACGGATCATTTCCCGGAGAATGGATAGCTCCATAGAGTTTGCTGCCGGCGGCATTCTTACCATTGTTACCGGCGGCGGCAACCACAACTACTCCGGCGGCGGTCAGTTGTCGGACGGCCCTGCACAGTGGATCATTCCGCCATGTTTCGATCGCCGGGGTTCCGAGGCTTAGGTTGACGATGCGAATGTTGTATTTCGAACGGTTGTTAAAGATCCAGTTGATCGCATTAATAAGGCCTTCAGATGTTCCGCGGCCTCGAGCGTCAAGTACCCGCACGTTGATAAGATCCGCATTCGGGGCAATTCCCTGATAATCCTTTAGATAATAAGAGTCGCTCGAACTAAGGAAATTGCCGTCCCCGCCGCCGGCCAGAGTGGCAACGTGGCTGCCGTGACCGAATTCATCCTTGTCGGTGTTGCTGGCACCGCTGAAATCGACCTTATCCACGATCCGCTTGTTTCCGGAAGCATCCACGAACGAGCGGTGGTCCTCGCGAACACCGGAGTCAACTATGGCGATGCCGATGTTCCGCCCGTCCATCTCCTCGGTCGAGTAGATCGGTATACCAAGCGGGCTTATACCTGTTTGAATTTTGCGAATCAGAGCAACGCCTGTGGTCTCCTCGATATGACCGGTGGAGACGATCGGACGATCCAGCGACAAGTGCCTCGCACTGCGAACCGCGGCCACCGCCTCGGCGACCCCCACGGGCATGTCGACTACCATCATTCGGAGGCTGTCGGCACGGCTGTTGATGTCGATGTTGTTCGATCGAAGTACCCGGATCAGTTGTGGGTCGTTTAGGTCGTCTGATTGAAGTATCACCTTCACGACCTTGTCCTTATCACCGCCTTCCACGAGTTCCCTTAAGTCCGGCGAAAGCTTGTCACCTACGAAATCATCCGAGTCAATGCTGCTGCGAAGGTGTATCTTCGCAAAGCGGTTCTTAAGCTTTGGGTCGGCCGCGATCTGGCGTTCGAAGCTCGAGATCTCGCCTGCCGAGAACACCTGGATATCGCCACGTGCCAGAGCCGCATACAAGCTGCGTGCTATCTGCTCCCCGAGCACCGGCATATCGGCTGAAAAGCTGGCGATATCGTCCAGATACACTGTAACGGTGTTACGGTTCCGCTTGAGAAATCCAGTCAGCTCGTTTAGCGAACGTTGAATGGTTGCTTCATCGTTCGACGATGTAAGCAGTGCATTCCAATTGACACGATAGATCCGCTTCTCGGACGAGCGCGCTTCGAGACGCGCCGCGACGCTCTGTAGGACCATCTCTCGCGAGTAACCGAGTTCGTCGATAAGGATCGCATTCTTCTGTTCGCGAGAAAACAACGCTTTTTCGACAAGTTGGGCCTCACGGCTATAGGTTTCGGTCTCGGCCCCTGCAACAGGCAAAAGGTAGCGGAACGAATTTTGAGTGTCATTCGACGAAGTAGTGTCGATCCTGGCAGCCCTCCCTGCGTCAGATTGGCCCAGCAGGACTACGGGTAATAGCATCGAGTAGAGGAGAGTGAAATTGATGGCTCTAAATAGTGAACTCTTTATCATAAACTTGGGGGTGCTCATTTGAGCGGTCCTAATTTCGATTGGGCTCATTGCCCTCGCCGCAATATGTGCAAGGACCGTGCCACGCCCGTATTCCCGTATTTACAGTGGTTTTACTGTTATCTTCTAAAAATGATGCCCGTGCGTTCCTTGCTACGTCAGACCTTGTTTCGATCAAACTGACCGATGTACGCTCAAAATGAATACGCGAAAAAACGGTGCCGGCATTCGCCTGCACCGTTTCATCCTATTGAATCAAATTGAACGATTATTTCGTTACGCCGACCTGAACCAATGCGTATGCGTAGTCAAATGCTACTTCTTTAAGCCGGTCGTACCTTCCGGACGAGCCGCCGTGGCCGGCGCCCATATTTGTCTTTAGTAGGATCACGTTATCGTCGGTCTTCATCTCACGTAATTTTGCGGCCCACTTTGCGCCTTCCCAATAAGGAACCTGGCTGTCATTCAGCGAGACCTCGATCAGCATGTTCGGGTACTTTTGAGCCTTGACGTTGTTATAAGGCGAATAGCTGAACATGTAATCCCAGGCCTTTTTATCGTCGCGCGGATTTCCCCATTCGATCCACTCGGCGGTCGTCAATGGAAGTGTATCGTCGATCATCGTGCTCATGACATCCACAAACGGAACTTGAGCGATCGCTGCCTTATACAAATGCGGTGCCTGGTTAACGACCGCTCCCATAAGCAGTCCGCCGGCACTGCCCCCCTGTATTACCAGGCGGTCGGCAGAGGTGTATTTATTATCGATTAGCCATTTCGAAGTGTCCACAAAATCGTTGAAAGTATTTACCTTCTTGTACATCCGGCCGTCCTGCCGCCACTTCTCGCCCAGCTCCGCACCGCCGCGGATATGTGCGATAGCGTAAACCATTCCGCGGTCGACGAGGCTTAGGCTAGCAATCGAAAAATTCGGCGTCATCGATATTCCATAAGAACCGTACGCGTACAAAAGCATCGGAGCGGAACCGTCGAGCTTGGTTCCTTTTCTCCAAACGATCGAAACAGGCACCTTGACGCCGTCCCGAGCCGTCGCCCACTCGCGCTTCGTTTCATACTGCGACTTGTCGTAGCCGCTCGGGATCTCCTGCTGCTTGATGAGCGTGCTTTTTCGCGACTGCAGGTCAAACTCGTATGTGGAATTTGGCGTGATCATCGACGCGTAGTTATAACGGACTATAGAGGTATCGTATTCGGGATTTCCGCCCAAGCCCATCGTATAGACACTCTCTGGAGTTTCGATCCGTACGGGAGCTCGCCTTGTCTTCTTATCAAGGACACGCACATATTCGAGCCCGTTCTCGCGTTCCGAAACCACGGCGTGGTTCTTGAAGAAGCTTATTCCCTCGATCTTTACCGCCTGGTTATGCGGAATATAATCTTTCCAGTTTTTTTCTGATGGGTCGCCGGCGGTCGCCCGTACGACCTTGAAGTTTTCGGCGCCCTTGTTGGTCGTTATGAAAAATTCGCCTTCATCGAAGTCTGCCCCGTACTCGTGTCCTTCGCGACGCGGGCTAATAAGTTTCCACCGTCCCGTCGGATCGTCCGCGGACAGATACCGTACCTCGTTCATCGTTGCTGCGTCCGACGAGATGAACAACATCTTCTTATCGCGCGAACGCCCGATCCTGGCGCCGAAAAGCACGTCCTTTTCTTCATAAATAAGGTCGTTCGCATTCCCTGCGAGCGTATGTCTGAATACCTTGTCCGAGCGCTTCGAGAC
>JBGTCF010000258.1:0-2722 GCA_041748975.1 Pyrinomonadaceae bacterium | reverse complement strand
GGACCGCCAACTGTAAATCCATATTGCGTATTCCGGAATTTCGGCTTCTCAACAATTTGTCCACTCTTTATCTGCAATTCCTCAGAAGACGAGGCTGCATTTAATTTTTGATGTTGGAGATATGCAAAAGCAGATCCATGAAACTGATTTGTACCGCTCTTGGTGATAGTTACAAACTGTCCGCCGCCGCCGCCGCCGAATTCGGCATTATAGTTATTTGTCAGCACCGTAAACTCTGACACGGCCTCTCCAATGACTCCAATGGGCGGACCGGTAACACTCGGACTATTATTATCAACACCGTCGATAACGAAGACGTTAGAACGCGCCCGCGTCCCGCCAACCGAGCCGCCGGAACCAAGGACGCCGGATGATCGTTGGACCACGTTAGGCGACAGGAGTGCCAATGCATTCTGGTCGCCGAAGGTCGGCAGGTTCCGGACCAATTTTTCTTCAAAGCTCTTTCCAAGCTGTGAGCTTTCTGTTTGCACAAGAGCCTCACTCGCCGCAGTGACCGTGACCTCTTCAGTTACGGATCCCGCCTGAAGGGTCGCATTGACCGTCGTCTGCTGGTTAAGAGCAACTCTCAGATCCTGGCTCACGGACGAGAATCCCGCATTCGCAACGGTAATAGTGTATTCACCGACAGGGACATTGGGAAACTCATACCCGCCCGCTCCGGATGATTGAGTGGTAAGCACCTGTCCGGTGGTCTTACTTCTTATAGTGATGGTAGCCGAGGGAATAACTGCCCCGGATGCGTCTACAACGGTCCCGGTAACACGCCCTCCGGTCACCTGTCCCATCGCCATAACAGTAAATACAAGGACTAAAATTGCGGCATTTAAACCCGCAACTAGCCTATTAATTTTTTTCATATTAGTCATACAATTTTGCTCCTGCGTAATTTCGTTTTTTCAGAGTGAAAATGGAGTCGTGAAATACCGCACATTAAACGCAATTATCGAGCCACGCGGAACTGTTTAGTAAGATAACGGGCAAACGACTCTCTTTATTACACTTATATCCCGTGCCGAAACGGTTCGCTAGCGGCGGTGACGTAAAACATACCAGATATCTACAATTTTTTGGACAGGAATTCAATTCTTCGGAAACTTGATTTTCGACGGGCGATATTATACCGATAGTTATAATCACCGAATTGAACGAGAGCTACGCGAGCCATAATTTCGTCGCGAGCCCGGCCGAATAGCTCTAACCCTCACTGACTTTGAGCACCGCGAGGAATGCTTCCTGCGGTATCTCGACGCGGCCGACTTTTTTCATACGCTTTTTGCCTTCTTTCTGTTTTTCCAGCAGCTTGCGTTTGCGCGAGATATCCCCGCCGTAGCATTTGGCGATTACGTTCTTGCCCATGGCTTTGACGGTCTCACGGGCGATCACCTTGTTGCCGATGGCCGCCTGGATGGCGACCTCAAACATTTGCCGCGGGATCAGCTCCTTCATCTTAGCGGTGAGTAGGCGGCCCTTGGCCGTTGCCGTGTCGGTATGAAGGATAAGCGAAAGAGCGTCGACGGGCTCACCCGATACCATGATGTCGAGCTTGACCAGCTTGCTCTCCTTGTAACCAGAAAGGTGGTAGTCGAGGGACGCATAACCCTTAGAAACACTTTTCAGCCTGTCGTAAAAATCGAGGACGATCTCGTTGAGAGGCAGTTCGTAGACGAGCATTACACGGTCGGTTGTGACGTATTCAAACTTTTTTTGGACGCCGCGTTTTTCATCCAATAGAGGAAGGATGCCGCCCAGAAAATCATCATTGGTAAGAATCGTCGCCTCGATGAAAGGCTCCTCTATCTTCGAGATACGCCCGGTCTCGGGCATTTTGGATGGCGAATCGATCTCGGCCACGGCCCCGTCGGTCGTGGTCACGCGGTACTGAACGCCCGGGGCTGTGGTGATCAGCTCAAGATTGAATTCCCGCTCCAGCCGCTCCTGGATGATCTCCATATGGAGCAGGCCAAGAAACCCGCAGCGAAAGCCAAATCCCAGAGCTGTCGAAGATTCGGGCTCGAAGAAAAACGAGGCGTCATTGAGCCGCAGCTTTTCCATTGCATCGCGCAGGTCTTCGTACTGCGCCGAATCGATCGGGTAAAGCCCCGCAAAGACCATCGGCTTCACTTCCTGAAATCCCGGGAAAGGTGTGTCAACCGGCCTCGCCGCCTCGGTGATCGTATCGCCAATCTGAACGTCTGCAACGGTTTTGATCGACGCGGTTAGAAAGCCGACCTCGCCGGGACCGAGAACGTCGATCGGTGTCGGCCTCGGGCGATTGACACCGATCATCTCGACGAGATATTCGCGGCCCGTATTGAAAAACTTGATCTTTGTCCCTTTCTTCACCACCCCATCAATGATGCGAAAGAGCACAATTACGCCACGATAACTGTCGTACCAACTATCAAATATCAGAGCTTTGAGCGGAGCGCTGCGATCTCCTTTCGGCGCCGGCACTTTTTGAATAATGGCTTCGAGAACCTCCTCGATCCCGATGCCTGTCTTCGCCGATGTCATCACCGCCTCGCTGGCGTCAAGACCGATGATATTTTCGATCTGTTCCTTGATCCGGTCAGGTTCGGCGGACGGGAGATCGATCTTGTTCAGTACCGGTATCAACTCAAGGTCGTTTTCGATCGCTAGATATGTGTTTGCAAGGGTTTGGGCCTCGACGCCTTGAGATGCGTCAACTACTAGCAGTGCT
>JBGTCF010000257.1:0-3615 GCA_041748975.1 Pyrinomonadaceae bacterium | reverse complement strand
GTGCTTCCTGCTTGCAGTTCTGCTCGGTGGGGTTAACTGGCTCATCCAGGAGCGTGTATTGCCAGGTGCCAACCGGGCGCAAGAATCTACCCGGAGCCTTATCCGAAATAAGGGCGTGCCGCCGGCGGCAAAAGGCATGCAGTGGGCCGCGATCGGCGATAGGATCTATTCGTTTAAGAATTCGGATCAACTAGGCGTCATAACTGCGTCTGATAACGCAAAAAGAGATGAGTCTTCAGGTTCATGTCTGCGGGATCTTTCGGTGTACGAATTTGCAGCTGACGGGCAGAGCCTGCAATCCGTGTACCGCGGCGAAACGGCGTCATGGTTGGACGGAAAGATCAATTTCAGCGGGAGACTTGAGGAAAACATCGTGTCGGGTGATAGGATCCGAACGACCTTACTGACCGGCGGAGAACTCGAAGAGCCGGTAAATCCGCTCGATGAGATCCGGGTCAAACCGAACCAGGTCAATGCTTTCGAACTCTCAAGGCAGATCGCCTCGGCGGATTCGGAAGTTGAGCAGCGCAACGCCGAGGTCGCACTCCAAAGGAAATATTCCACGCTGCTGCTCCCGCTTATTACGGTCCTCTTTGCGGCCCCTTTTGCGCTTAGCCTTAGCCGTAAAGGGAAGGCGGCCGCGATTGGTTATGCTGTCGGGCTCTGGCTGCTGTTTACCGGAATGAGTACGGTTTTCGAACAATTTGGATTGAATGGGATGCTCGCTCCCGTGACGGCCGTTTGGGCTCCGATGGCATTTTTCGGGCTTGTGGGTATCTATCTGTTATTTCGAGTCAGAACCTAAAAGCTCCTTTTGAACAGGTATGACATCTTTACAAAAAAGCTCCGTCCATTTCCTCGGATACCAGGCTCGTAGTGCCCTGTGTAGCGGTTGTAGCCATTATAATTTAGGTCGTCGTTGTAACCGATATAAAGTGCTTTGCCCGGGCTGGGCGACCATCCAAGAACAAATTGCGGCCTGATCCGAGACTGAATATTGGAATAGTCCACCCTAATGCGTGCAAAGATATCTCGGGTAAACTGGTAGGTGGACCTAACGCTGAGGATATTGTCGTCGAAGGCCACTTTGCCGGTGTCGTAACGGGTCAAATGCCTTCGATTATAGTTGGCCTGGATCTGGAGCGCTGCGGTTGGCTGATAACGAATGGACGATTCTATGTACAGCATATCTCCCGCTCCTGGATCTAAAGGAGGAGGATCTTCGGTGCATACCGTGACCTTGGCACAGCGGTCCTGCCATGCCAGGTACGCCGCGCTCACGCGGGGATATTTAGGGCCGTTGCCGAAATCATAATCATGGACACCCCAGTTATAGGAAAGGACAGTAAAAAGGAATATTTGCTTGATCGGGGCGGCTTCGACAAATCCGTAAATTTCTTTCCGATGCGTCGATCGCTCTGGATCGGGGCCGAAAAAGGCACCGGAGCGCGTTGGGGTTCTTACCCTGCCGAATTCGTGTTCGAATAGCCGCTCATAGCCAAGCTGGAAGCCTCCGCCAATGAAGATCTGGCGTTGAAGGGCGATCATTCCCTGGGTATTTGAATGCAGCCCCTGAGAGCGTCCCTGCCAGTCGTATGTGACCGAGAACGAGTTATTCAATCTTTTGGATATGATCTGCTTTTTGGCATCCCGATCTGTCTGATACTGGATGAACGAGCCAATATGGTTCGTATTGTAGCGATTTGCAAACCCTACGTCCGTACGGTAATTGGTGGTTCGCCCGGACGCCGAAAAGTTCATATAGAGATTCCTGTCCGAACGTTCGAGGTAACCTCTGTAACCGAATCCGTTACCGGTACGATAAAGGCTTTGGTCTAAAAGGGGATCATAGAAATAACCGCGGGTATTCGTTCCGAGGACTTGAAATTCAGCAATAGTCTTCTTGTTCAAACGAAAACGTCCGTCCAACCCACCAGTATGGTTGTGGCGATCGACAAAATTGTATGTCGTAGCAAACATACCCACGTTATGCTCGCTGCCGACATCACGCTTTACCCGCAGCACGCCGATGTTAGCGTTTTCATCGAGGTATCGTTCGACCGAGCAGCGGACATTTGGGTCGGCTATCTGTCGGTTTCGGCAATGCAAGAGGCTTTCACGATCGTCGGGTGAATAATTTCCCGGGGCCTTGTCTGAGGCATACAATATTCCGAACGTGTTCTTACCTCGGCGGCCGGTTATCTTCGCGGCAATATCCGGATCTACTATCGCGCGGGTATTTACAACGTTGAGGCCGCTCTGGAAAATATCTATTCTTTCCAGAAAGAACGGCCGCTTTTCAGCAAAGAATATAGGGAATCGCTGGTTCGCGGTGGTGACCGGTGCATCGGCTTCGACCTGGGCAAAATCGGGATTATACGCGAAATCGAGAGTGATCGAAGGCGTTATGCTGAACTTGACGGTCATTCCGAAATCACCTTTGACACCTTCATTCACATAACGCCCAGCAGGGTTGTTGTCGAATGTATATCGGGTCTTTCGCCCGGTCTCGCTGACGGTCAGGCTTGGGTTCACCTCCAGCTGACGTGTCGTCTCGATGCCCTCGAGCCCGGTTATTTTGCCGGCCTGGTTCAGATAGCCCGATCTGCTCCGGTCGTGAGGCATCCACGAATTGTATTCGTTATTGTTGTATTTGACGCGGCGAAAAATACTGAATCCCCAGTTTTTCCCCTTACCTGCCTCAAAACGAAGCGATTTGAACGGAATCGCCGCCTCGATGGTGAAACCGTCTGGGGTGAGAACGCCCTTCGATTCCATCACGAGGTCCACGCTGAAATCCTCGCCGCGGCCCTCGGTATACGTACCGTCTGCCTGGATGCCGAGCGGATTGAAAAAGATCACGTATGCCTGCCTTTGATCGTTGAACGTGTCGATGTACATCAGGACATAGTCGTCATTAAAGATATTGTCACGGCGAGCCATCGTCGCACGGACCTTATCACGATCCTGAATCACCTTGAAGGCAACGTACAAATTCTTAGAGTCGTATCCCATCATGAATTCCGTCGGATGGGTCGGTTTAACATTGTCGCCGGGCTGGGTCTGCAAAAAATCACCGAATAATGCCGAATTTTGCCAAGTGGCGTCGTCCAATACGCCGTCGATGACTGGCGGCGTTTCGAATCGCGGTATGTTTACCGGTGCGTCCCTTGGAACATATTTTGACGGGGCGGGATCGGTATTTACAGGCTCCGCAGCCGTTTGGGTTCCATTCGGCTGCGAAAATGAATCAAGTGGCCAGGCAAGAAAACACGCAGCTATGATCGCAAAACGGCCTGCCAGGCATATCAAAGAATAATGGCTCATTACTACTCCGGGTATAAATCATTTATGAATCAAAACGGGGAAGCTATATGTTCCCTTTGTGTTCGTATCGTCGCTTAATCAAAGAACACCACCGCCGTACGAAAGATGACAAGGATGTATAAATATAATTTGCGTCATCGGCCGGCCTTCAAAGTATCTGACGATCTCGCACGACGTTCTTTTACGAAGTGGGGGTGATAAGAGGTTTCAGAATTTTACAGATCGGCTTATTATCCTCCGATCTGCAAGGCGTCTTTTCAACTTACGTGGAATTCGATTATTATTGAG
>JBGTCF010000256.1:0-5250 GCA_041748975.1 Pyrinomonadaceae bacterium | reverse complement strand
GTGGTGAATTTCGCCTTTTGCGTTCTTCACCGCTTTGCGTGAAACTTCTTGTTGTGAAAACACTCCTGACAAGCTCACCTGATGCAGCCGCGGAGGTCATAAAACGCGGCGGTGTGGTGGCATTCCCCACTGAGACTGTTTACGGACTCGGGGCCGATATCTTCAACGAGGCAGCCATCACAAAGGTTTTCGAGGCAAAAGGCCGCCCGGCTGACAACCCGCTGATTGCTCATGTTGCTGAAGCGGAGCAGATCAAGATGCTGACTGACCATTTAACCCCAGGGGCACAGCGACTGCTGCAGACTTTTGCACCGGGGCCTTTGACGGTCGTTGTGCGCAAATCACAGGCGGTCCCTTTGATAGCTACGGCAGGGCTGGAAACCATAGGGATAAGGATGCCTCGCCTGCCGATCGCTCGGGAATTTCTCGTTGCCTGCGGCGTTCCTGTAGTCGCGCCCTCTGCGAATCTGTCTGGACGGCCGAGTCCGACAACGTGGGAGGCGGTCCACGAGGACCTCGACGGGAGGATCGATTGTTTATTGAAGGGAAGCTCCTCTGAGATCGGATTGGAATCGACAGTGGTCGACTGTACGCAAGAAACGCCTGTGATCTTGAGGGCCGGGGCTGTCTCGATCGAAGAGCTGCGAGAGATATTTCCCGATATCCGGATATCGACCGCCGAAGACGCTGAACCTCCTCGCAGTCCCGGGCTGAAACATCGCCATTATTCGCCTAAGGCCGCGGTCGTTTTAGGCAATGTCCATCGCGTGACCCGGAATTCTGGGTTTATCGGCCTTCACGATCCCGAAGCGGTTTTCAAAGTCATACGAATATGCAGGGATCTTGAGGAGTATGCTCATTCGCTCTACGAATTCTTTCGAGAATGTGACCGTATGAGAATCGAAACCATTTATTGTGAGCCAGTAACCGAGAGCGGGCTCGGTACGGCCCTGATGGACAGGATAAGGCGGGCGGCTGAGCTTAACTATTAGTTTCTTAAAGACACTATCGCAACGGAGAATTCGTCGTTGTTACCTAGAACCGCGGTTTCGATCTCTTTAATACTTAATAATTGAGCAATATACTCCGTTGGCACGAGGACAACCGCGCGGCCGCCGAGAGTGTGAAGTTCACTGACGAGTTCATCCTTCGTCAAAATTCGGCGTTGTTTCCCTTCTTCATCGCGTACCAGCCGGCGCGCGGCATAAAATTCCGCATTGTGCGAGATCCTCAAGAACATCAGGACCGGCTCTGAAACATGGCCGCGAGCATTAGCGGCATCGAGTAGCGATTTGACCGAATCCCGTTCGGCAAATCGCGGCGCTGCGAAAAGTGCCACAGCGATCAGCACCGCAAACGTTAGGCCGGCGAGGCCAAGAACGAAATTTCGCCATCGAAAACTGCTTTTCACCAGCCCGAAAACGTATATGCCGGTGATTACTAACGCAGCCGGAACCGCAGGAAGGATGTAGCCGGGCAGCTTAGAACCGGACAACGAAAAGAACACAAGAGGCACTAAAAGCCATGCCCATGCAAAGAGCAACAGGGGTGACGAGTTTGTTGATGCGCCTGCGGTGGGCGTTCTAAATAGCCCTCGAACATAACTCACAACGGCGGCGCCGAAAAATGGAAGCCACGGAATGGTCATCAGCGGTAGAACCCAGAAAAAGAAATAGAACGGCTGAGGATGCTGGTATTTGTTGGACGTAAATCTCTGAAAATGGTGCTGGAAGAAAAATTCGTCGACGAATTTGTACCCATGCCTGGCATACATCGGCCAATACCATGTGGCCGCGACCGCTGTCGCCAGAAGTGTACCCCATACAAGGCTAATAATGAATGGCTTGTTCGGAAGCTTGCGAGAATGCAAATGATAGAGGCCAACGATCGCAAACGGTAATACTATTCCGATCAGTCCCTTTGCCAGTAAGGCCAGCCCGATAAAAAAATAGAATAGTAGCAAAGGCAACGTAGAGCTTCTGAAGGATCGTGGTTTAGCTTGATCGAAAACAAAGAAACTCACCATGGCGGCGGTCATCGGAAAGGTGACAATAATATCGAAGCTAGCCCCATGAGCAAACACGACTATCCCCAAACTCGACGCCGCGATCAGAGCCAGCCAAAGTGCAAAACTGCCGTTTTTTACGTCATCGCGGGAATTAACATCGACGGAGCGGCCGAGCATCCATAAACTCAGTACTGTTCCGAGGCCGAACAAAGCAGGGCCGATACGAGCGGCGAATTCCGTGACTCCCAACAGCGAATACGCACCGATCTGAAGCCAATAGAGCAAGGCAGGTTTCTCGAACCAGTGATAGCTGCCGAGCGTCGGCGTGACCAGATCGCCCCGGTTAAACATCTCGCGGGCGACCTGAGAGTAGCGTGGCTCGTCGGGCCCAACCAACGGCATATCCAGTCCTGCGAAGTACGCACCAACCGCTAAAACAAAGAGCGATATCCAGACCCATGCGGGTACGGAGTGCGTTTGAATATCGTCGATCTTTGTATTTTCTGGCATCTTAAATAAGAATGTAAAGTATTGCTGAAAAGCGGTTTGTTATCAAACTATGGCCGGAAATCCTAAACTTCGCGTGGCCGCTATCGGCGTCGGCAGCCTTGGGCGTCACCATGCACGCCATTATGCCGAACTTGCCGCCGAGGGTATAGTCGATCTCATCGGAATTTGCGATATTGACCCGTCAACCGCAGAAGCCGTCGGTTCGCTTCGTCATGTCGCCCATTTTACAGATTGGAACGACCTACTCGACAAAGTAGACGCCGTTTCGATAGGCACCCCGACCGAAACACACTGTGACATCGCCTGTGCTTTCCTGGAACGCGGCGTACATGTATTGGTTGAAAAGCCGATTGCTATTACACTCGTCGAAGCCGACCGCATGATCAATGCGGCCGAAAAAAACGGCGCCAAACTGATGGTCGGACAATTAGAGCGGTATAACCCCGCTATGGTCGCTCTTCGGCCGCACGTTACGCGCCCGCTTTATTTTGAGATACATCGCGTATCGCCATTTCCAAATCGATCGCTGGACGTCGATGTCGTGCTTGATGTGATGATCCACGACCTTGATGCCGTGCAATGGCTGGTCGGTGAAGATGTGAAAGTATCGGAGATCCGCGCAGTCGGTATACCGGTGATCTCAGACAAAGTTGACGCGGCGAACGCCCGTATAGAATTTGAGAATGGGGCAGTGGCGAATATAACGGCATCGCGTATCGGGACCGAAAAGATCCGAAAAACAAGGTTTTATCAGACGAATGCTTACGTAGTATTGGATTACGCCACGAAATTCGCCTCACTTACATCGTTGAATCCTGAGGCTTCTCACCCGCTTCTCGGGATTACGATCAACCGGCTTGAAATCGATGATATCGAACCGCTCAGAGCTGAAATAACCGCATTTATTGACGCTATCGAGACTGACCGCGAAATGCCGGTCACCGGCGAAGACGGACGACGGGCCTTGGCATTGGCGGTCGGGGTTTTGGAGAAAATCGACGAGCATATCACTCGCTTAGCTCAATAAGCAAAAAAAAGGATGAACAAAATGCTCACCCTTTAATAAGATCCATACTTTCGAGAGATGCTTTAGCTGGCTGCAGCAGCCATTTGTTCTTGGATTGTTTTGAGCCATTCCTGCGTTTGCTTCACGCGTTCCGCTCCGCCGGGACGGTCCATGATGAGCTTTTCGAGACTCGAGAGTGCATCCGGCGCCTGCCACATTGCTCTCAGGTCAGCGAGGAGCGGCTGGATCTTGGCGAAGACCAAAACGTGTTCTCCATTAGTCTTGTCGAACATATCGGCGTCGATCGCTCCTTCATTCACAAATGTTGCAGCCATATCCCAGTATGAAACGACCATCCGAAGATAGCCGCCAACTTCGGGATTCATCATCGTCTGCATATATTCTTCGGCGCTTGTGGGGTTAAAACCAAACATCCAGTCACGGGCCTTTCGCATGGTCGCCTCGCGGCGAAGGTCATAAAGTTTTAGAATTAGGTCGGCAGATTCTACTTTGCTCATATTTGATGTACCTCGTTGAAAAAATTTAGAGGTCAAGTCTAATTTTCAGACCGTTTTGTTGTCAATAGCCGCGAAAGTGAAATTAACACGGATATAATGCCCGACCCGATATCGCAATTCTTAGCCGAACGCATCGACGCTGGAGATTTCCCGTCGGCGGTCTATCTCGTCGCGGAAAAAGGCGAGATCGTCATGCATGAGGCTCTCGGCAACGCTGTCGTCGAGCCTGAATTGATCGAGGCGAGGAAAGATACGATCTATGATCTGGCCAGTTTGACGAAGGTTCTGGTGACGGGGCTGTTGGCGGCAAACTTGATTGAAAGCAAAGAATTGGAATTGGGAAGAACCACGGATTACTATTTGGAGGAATTTAGAACGAAGGAAGCCTACGAAGGTGCGTGGGACACGTCGATTGCCGAATTAGTTGCCCACGTTACGCTGTTCCAAGCATGGAAGCCATTTTATCTATTTGTAAATAATCGTGACGAAATACTGGCTGAGATCGTACGAACCCCGATGAAATTGGACGCGGGCGATCGAGTGCTATACAGCGACCTTAATTTTCTTGTCCTCACATTTCTTATTGAACGCCTTACTGGAAAGAGAATTGACGAGCAGGCAAAAGAAACAATAGTCGGGCCACTCGCCTTGGTGAGCACCTTTTTTAATCCGCCAGGAGAAATGCAGAAACGGACTGCAGCAAGTGAAACTGGAAATGCGTTTGAGAGGCTAACTTGTCGAGAAAAATATCCTGAAATTCGCAATCCGCATTCCGCATTCCGCACTGAAACGATTTGGGGTGAAGTGCACGACGGAAACGCTCATTTTATGGGCGGTGTTGCCGGGCACGCCGGGCTCTTTTCTACGGCGGAAGAGGTCTTCAAGATCGCACAACAATTCCTGCCTAATTATACGACTCTATTAAGATCGGAAACCTGCGAGCTTTTCCGAACAAATTTCACGCCCAGAATGAACGAACATCGCTCGTTCGCGTTCCACCTAGCGTCGACGCCGGAGTCCACAGCGGGTGCTAAGATGTCGCCGGAAAGCTTTGGGCATGTTGGATTTACCGGGACGAGCTTGTGGATCGACCCAGTCATGGAGCGTGTCTTCGTCCTGCTGACCAACCGCACGCACAACCATGCGTTACCGTTCGTTAATATCAACTCGGTGCGACGGAGGTTTCACGATCTCGCGATCGATATTCT
>JBGTCF010000255.1:0-7307 GCA_041748975.1 Pyrinomonadaceae bacterium | reverse complement strand
CCGCTGGATGGAAGCAAACGTTTTCCCCAAGAAAGAGGTCGAGGCCGAGCTGAAAAATTTCGTCCTCGTCAAGCTGTACACCGACGGCGATGGCGAGATCTACGCCGCACAGCAGCAGTTGGAGCAGGATATGCTTGGGACGGTAGCATTGCCCTACTATGCCGTTGTTTCCGCTGAAGGCCGCCTGATAACTTCATTCCCGGGGTTGACTCGGAATGTTGACGAATTCGTTGACTTTTTGAGGAAAGCGCAAGAAAATTAGGCTGCATAATTTCGAGTTCTAGAATGAAGACATTTAAGATCGAATCCATCATCGACGGCCTTCGTACGTTCTCGGACGATGAATTTTCCTGCGAGAATGTTTATGAATATCTGTCAGAAACGCCGGTCGATGTCGATTCGATATCACCATATTTTTTCTGGAGCCCGAGCTTCTACACTCGTAACCTGATCTTCAAAGATCAAAGATTCGAGGTAATGGCGGTCTGTTGGGAATCCGGACAGATATCGCGGGTTCATAATCACTCCGAGCAAAAATGTTGGATGACGGTCCCGATAGGCAGGCTTCGCGGACAGAATTTCGCCGTTGCCGAGATCCACGAATCTCGCGGCCATTGTAAACTGGTCGAAACCGACGCCTTTGAGCTTTCCGACTGCCTGACAGCAAAAGTAGAGCTTGAGGAACCGGTCCACCAGATCCTAAACCTGGCTGAATTCGATCAGCGTGCCGTCAGCATTCACATCTACTCAAAACCCTTCGACCGCTGCCTATCCTACTGCCGCGATACCGACACAATAAAGGAAGTTCCCCTATATTACACGAGCATCGATGGCCGCCTATGTGACGGCGTGACGCTTTGAGATGACGGCATCTCGCACGGCTCAGGTCTCGGCGTTTGCTCTGGTTATCGCTTTATTCGTTGCCGCCAGAATTTGGGGCATGACGGCATCATGCCTCTGGTTCGATGAGATATTCAGCGTTCATGCGGCTGAGCACTCGTGGAACTCGATATTTTCCTTCGTTGCTCTGGACCTGATTCACCCGCCGCTGTTTTACGTATTCCTGAAGGTATGGATCGCAATAGGGGGCGACAGCCTCTTGTGGCTTAGATCCCTGCCGGTTGCGATCTCTGTGATAGCAGTTTTCCCATTCATCGCATTGTGCCGTGAGTTGAAGCTGAGAGCTTGGACTCAGATACTCGCGCTTTTTCTTTTTGCCGTAAACGGCTCATTGATCAAATACGCGCAGGAGGTGCGGATGTACAGCCTTTTGCTGTGCCTCTCACTTTTCTCTGTCTGGCTTTTTGTCCGCTTTTATAACCGCGGGGTTGGGTACATTCCGTTGGTCATCGTCAACGTGCTAATGGTCTATACGCATTATTTCGGCTGGCTCGTGGTAGTGACCGAGGTCGGGCTCGTCATCTGGTTTCAGCGGACAAGGCAGCGCGAGGCTGTGATCATGGCCGCGATAGCCGCCGCTGCGTTTCTGCCGTGGATCATCGCCGTCGTTTTAGCAGCAAGTGGAGGCTCGGACATCGGTCAGAATATCGGTTGGATATCACGCCCCGGCCCGAAAGAGATCTTTAATTTTGTTCTAGACGTCGTCGAGCCATTCTACTATCAGGCCAGCAGTGCCGAGCCAAGTTCATATTTCCTGATCTCGATCCCCATCCTCTTGCTGATCGCGGCAGCGAAGCTCGGATATTTGATAAAGGAGCGAAACGAATCTGACCGATGGGTCTTTAGTATACTCGGTGCATTTACGGGGATTCCTATCGCGATTGCCTTGATCGTGAGCTGGCTGACGCCCCATTCGATCTGGGGAACGAGGCATCTGATCATCGTCTTTCCACCGATGCTGATATTGTCCGCGGTATTTTTGACAGGGATGGACTATAAGTTCCTTGGTTGGATAACCGCGACTTGCCTGGTCATACTGGTGACAATAGGCTTCGCTGTCAACGCGAATCGTCCGTCGCTTGAGTACTCCTGGTGCTCATGGGAACCACTGACAAAGGATTTCATGCTTTCTCCGCATTATTCCTCTGAACCGAAGCAGGTGTATGCGACAGAAGATCTGATCGGTTATCACATCTGGTTTGCCGCCCGAAAATTTCCCGGTCACAAGGTCGATGTCATAAAGGGCATTCCGGGAACGAGCGGTGACCCAGCCTATTTCCTGCCGCGCGGATTTGAAGAGGTGAAAGTTATCGAACAGGAGACCGCTTTTTCAGCAAACGAATTCTGGGTTGCCTTTCGCGACCCCGATCCCTATCACGATATGCCGGAATCTCCGTCCATAAGCCGGCAGCCCAGGGTAATCAGCGAACTTGAACGACTCGGTTTCGAACCGGAAGATGTCCGGAAAGAGCGCGTTGGAAATGAGTCGGTTTTCTTTGCAAAAATGGTGCGTCGCCCCGGACCATAGGGCAACTATTTCCTTTTCCATCGAACGCCTTCTTTCGTGTCTTCGAGGATGATGCCTTTTTCGGCTAGTTCGTCGCGGATCTCGTCTGAGCGGGCAAAATCGCGATCAGCCCGGGCCGTTTGCCGCTGGGCTATCAAGTCCTCGATGTCGGCCTCGAGCAGCTCTTTCTCCTCGGTGCCGAATACGCCAAGAACCTGATCAAATTTTGCGACCGCATCGAGTACAGTGTCTCGCCCAGCTTCGTCGATCCCGTCGGCGGCGAGGGCGGTATTGACCTCGCGGACCATATCATGGATCGCCGCGAGGGCTGCGGCGGTGTTAAAATCGTCGTCCATCGCCGACTCGAAATTGGCGAGAGCATTTGCAGCGGAAGCCGAAACTCCATCGCTTCCCACCACCCGCGGACGGACGTCACGTACAAGCGACCGGAAATTACGCAGCCGCTCGACCGTTGATTCCGCTCCCTGGAGCCCGTCGAAGGTGAAATTCAGCTGCTTGCGATAGGGAACTGAAAGCAGCAAATACCTGATCGCGAGTGCCGAATATCCCTGCTCACGGAGGTCACGGAATGTAAAGAAATTTCCCTTCGATTTGGACATCGTAACGTCGTCGATCTTGAGGAACTCACTGTGGATCCAGTATTTGGAAAACAGCTTGCCCGTCGCCCCTTCGCTCTGGGCGATCTCGTTTTCGTGATGAGGAAACTGCAGGTCCTGGCCGCCTGCATGGAGGTCAAAGGTTTCGCCGAGGTATTTCATCGACATCGCCGAGCACTCGATATGCCAGCCTGGCCGCCCGCGTCCGAAAGGAGCGTCCCATCCCGTCGGCTCTTCATCGCTAACCAGCTTCCAAAGGGCAAAATCCCGAGCATCTTCTTTCTCGTATTTGTCCGTATCGATGCGTTCCGATCCGCCCGCTTTGTTGCCCTCAAAGCTGATCTTGGACAGCTTTCCGTATTCCGGAAATGCCGTTATGCGGTAATAGATCGACCCATCTGATTCGTATGCGTGGCCGTTCTCGAGCAGCTTCGAGATGATATCGATCATCTCGGCGATATGGTGCGTTGCCCGCGGCGTCACCTCAGGGCGCTCATTGCCGAGAGCGTCAAAATCTTCCCAAAAATACTGAATATACGGAGCAGTAAATTCGTCGATAGAGATGCTTCTCGTCGCTGCCTCGTTGATAATGCGGTCGTCGACGTCCGTCAGGTTAAAAACGTGCGTCAGCTCAAACCCTTTGAATTTGAGGTACCGCCGCAATACATCCCCAAAAACGAATGTCCGAAAATTGCCGATATGAGCAAAATTCCAAACCGTCGGCCCGCAGATATACATCTGAACCTTGCCGTCTTCAATAGGGTGAAACTCTTCGATCTGACGCGATAATGTATTAAAAAATCTGAGCATAGTCGAAACCAATATCTTAATGCATTACGAAGCCGGGATGGTAATGATCAGATCTCGCGATGTGGCAAGAGCAGGTCAATAACACGAGATGTTGTTTCCGGGACCTTTTTAGTCTCAATACGTGTAACGCTTTAATGATGGATCTGCTCCTTTTATTTCCCGGAGCGATTGATAATATTTTCGGGCGTCGATTGGCTGCAGAACTTCCGTCCATTCTGCTTCGGTCTCCACTCCTCGTTTTGCGGAATCACCTTTTAAGAGCAAATACCATCCGTTTGCCTGCTTCGAATTCACATTTATTGCGTGTTCCATATTTACGTCTGCCTCTGCCTGCTGTCCCCGTTCCTCTAGGTAAACAGCGTATCGTACCCGCAGGAATACTGAATTGGGATAAATAGTGACCGCTTCGGCAAATGCATCGTTAGCGGGTTTGTACTGACCTGCATTAGCCAAATATTCCGCCATGACCGAATAATTCAATGTAGTGCCGCCGCCCTTATCGATCATCTTTCTGATCGACAAAGCGCCAGCGGCGAATTGACCTTCGCTGGCGTACCTTATGCCCATTCGGTGGTGCACGAAGAAGTTTTCGGGGTCAAAGAAGGTCGCTGACGAATAAAACGGCATCGCTTTAGCAAGCCGACTGATGCTGTCGGCCTTACGAATCTGAAGGTCCGCGTAACCGCGCATTCCGAATAAAACCATCGCCGCGGCTGCGCCGACCACCGACCCGATCAGCAGCCGAATTGGCCAATTTTTCCCGATGGTCGATTTTTGCCTTTGCATTTTATCGACTTCGCTGATGGCAAGTGCGAAAACGATAAAGAAGAAAGCTCCGTTCTGGATGATTCGAAAAGAAAAGGAACTAACGAACGAACTTGCAAAAAAAGCGGCCATGCCGGCGAGGGACGCCCACAACAAGGGCGAGATCCTAAATCGGTTTGAGCGAAGATTGCGAAATAGCAGGATCAAAAATACTGCGAATACGCTCGCAAAGAGCAAGCCTCCGATGACACCAAGCTCAGCGACGATCTGCAGAAACTCATTATGGGCTCGTTCGGGAAAGTAATGCTCAGCGATCTCATCAGACGGCCCAGTATGTGTCTGGTGGTACACCGTCCGCGTGGGATTAAAATTTATCCCAAAATTATTCGCACCCACGCCGATCAAAGGATGGCCGGCCGCCATTTGCCATCCCACCTGCCAAGTGAAAATCCGCATCACGCTCGTTTCGCGGGTCGGATCAGCTTCGCCCGATATGAACTGGGTTGTAGTGGGCAACGGCGAAAGAGTCGCGTGGGCGATCTGCGTGATTACTGTGAAGGCCAACCAAAGACCAGCGAGGACTGCCATTTTTCGTCGGATCGGATACCGTGTCAATAAAATGCAGCCGAAGAAAAGCACGAGGTGCCCGATGATTCCCGCCAGGAATGCCCCTTTGCTTGTCGACAGCATAACGACAAGCCAGGAAAGTAGCCAACCGATCACGACTGCGACGATCGCCGGCCGCCGGCGGACGTATAACGCCCAGACACACAGCAATGGAGAAAGAGTTAGAAAGCATTCGGCGAGTCGGGCGTATTTTACTCGGATCAACCAAGCGTGGTTTGGGTCGGTAACCTGATAAAAATCGACGAGGCTGAGAATAGCGGTTATTGACGCGGCAATTAGGCTCGCCGTAACGACTGCCGAAAGACCTTTCTTGGTTCGAAACAAGATTATGGAATACACGAGCACAGCAATGAACGTCAGCCAGGTAAGCGAGTGGATGAGAACCGGTGCCCATGAATGAGCCCAAATTGCCGACAAAGTGCTCCAGATCGTGAATCCGATCAGGCTGCAAAAAATGATGCCGACAAGCTTATCCAGTGCTGCGAGCTTCGCGGCTGCCTCCGCCCGGTTCTTGTAGATCCAGACGCTGCAAATAACCAGCAGGACGGATACATATATTTCGAGGCGCCAATTTTGGCTCGAACCGCCCGCTGATCTCGTAACCGGTATCAACTCTGACAAGCGCATTCCCGCCAGAAGAATAATCAGAATCGCTACGCCTTTTGCACCTAATGCAAGAGGTGTGCTTTTAGCACGGTTCTTTACCATTTTTTACATCCGAATCCGAATCCGAATCGCTTCGATTTAACAGGCGATAGTCTATCATAATGAGTTGACCCAATTTGAGGTGCGAAGCCTGTGTGGAACCTGGGTCGTCTTGACTGCATTTCAAAAAGGGACTGTAAATAAACTTCGGAGCCTCTCACATGTCTTTCGCATTGGCTTCCCGGTCCGGTTCGACATACGCTTCACGAGCCCGGTCTGAGAAGAGCAGTTCGCGGCTGTAGAAGCGTAATGGATAGTCCTTGTCGTAAAAATCGGCAAGCTCGTTGGCTTTGTCGAGCAGGGAATCGCCGTTGCTCGATTTGAGATAGTCGTACACGAGGCGCATCCAGAAAACCGTGATCGTCTCGTGAAACGGCATTTCTTTCGACAGATCGACTTCAAATCCCTTGATAAGCAGGTTGAGAATACCGGAACGCATCTTGGCGGTTGCGGTCTCTAGGTCATGGTCCCGCAAGTAAAAAAGGGCGACGACCATATGCTCGGCATGTTTCCAATCATCACGGCCAATGGTTGCATTTTCGAATTTCCGCAAGATCTCGACGAGCTCGGCCTCGCTCCTGTACCTTGGTCTATTCATAGCTTTTCTCCAAGCTTGTCTGTCAAGAAACGAAAAATGCGACCGCGGTAACCGCGATCGCATTTACATCTTTGATCTGGTTTTATTACGCTGCCATTACCTCTCTTGTTTCCTCAAGTTCGTCCATGAACAAATATTTCCGCCATTCGGGCCGGTTCTCGGCGTAGTGACAAAGCAAGACGTGGTCGAGCCCGAGCCTTAGGAGCTTTTGCGACGTCAAAAGCGGCATCCTCGCCTGCTCCGGCGTTCGGTTTCCCTTACGCTGATTGCACTTAACACAGGCCGAAACCAGATTGTGCGGAGTACTCTCACCGCCCTGTGCTCGCGGGAAGATATGGTCAAGCGTGAGATCCTTTGCATGCTTATGCTCGCCGCAATACTGGCAGCGATAGCGGTCGCGAATATATATCCGTGCCCGTTTCATAGTGGTCTCGCGATTATTACGGCGAACGTGCACATAATGCCGTAGCCTGATAACCGAAGGAACCGGGAACGTGATCGACGGAGAGTGAAGAACGTTGTCGCCATCGTTCTCTTCGACAAATACCGCCCCGCGGAAAAAAAGGCACACTGATCGGGCTACGCCAACCGTGCCCAGCGGCTCATAAGAAAAATTTAGCAGTAATACGCGACCCGTTAACAACACTCTCTCCTCCGTAAATTCTATATTTGGTAATGTAATATCAAACCCGTTTTAACGCAAGCACAATATCTTGTTGCGTAACGATTTATTAAGACAACATCTTCAGCGAAACCGTACGGGATCACCCGCAAATCC
>JBGTCF010000254.1:0-7280 GCA_041748975.1 Pyrinomonadaceae bacterium | reverse complement strand
GAAAAATGCCGCTCCGATCTCTCGGCCGTTCAGACGGTTGATCTTCCTTCTCATCAGAAAGGTCAAAGCTATAAAATTCACCAGAGCAACCATAGACGTTGCCAGGGCCACACCGACATGGCCGAAACCGTTTGGGCGTTCCGCCGTTACACCGACAGTGGAGAGCAGATACATCATTCCAAAGCTCGTCGGGGCATGGACCGCGATAGACGCGAGGCTGACGTACATGGGCGTCTTGGCGTCATCCAGAGCGTAGAATGACGGCGAAAGTACCTTGATCGCCGCATAGCCCGCCAAGCCGATGGAGTAAGCGGCGAGGGCCCAAGCGACCATGTTTGTATCAAAGGCCTCGAAACGGCCACCCTGATAGATCAAGGCAATGATAGGTTCGCCGAGCACGATAAGGCCACAAGCGGCCGGGATAGTAAGCAGGAAGACGAGCTTCATAGCGTCAGAAAGCGTCTGACGAAACTTAACAATGTTGTTCTGAGATGCGAGCCGCGATAGAGCCGGGATCGCCGCGGTCCCGACCGCGACGCCAAATACCCCGATCGGAAACTGCATCAGCCTGAAGGCAAAGCTAAGCCATGATTGACCTCCCTCAATGCCTGAAACCACGAAAACATCTACAAGGACCTTTACCTGAACAGCTGATGTGCCTATGATCGCCGGCCCCATGAGGCGCATTACGCGCTTGACGCCTGGATCCGCAAAGCTGAGAAGTGGTGAAAATCGGAAGCCTACCTTTATAAGCGAAGGCACCTGTATCAGAAGTTGAGCAGCCCCACCGATCAGCGTTCCAATCGCCATTCCGATGATCGCCCACTGAGCGGCAGAACTTGGAATAACGGTGACATCGCTCGGTGTCTCCCAGCCACCGCCGCTGAGCCAATAGGCAAAACTTATACCGAAAACAATCGAACAGATGTTAAATGCTGTCGACGCCGAAGCAGGAATACCGAAACGCCCTTTTGTATTCAGTACCCCCATCGCAAGTGCAGCCAGCGCCACCAGCAGGATGAAGGGAAACATTATCTGTGTCAGCGTCACCGCGAGCGCTGCTTTTTCGGGCGGAAATCCTCTTGCTAAAAGCGGGACGACATAGGGAGCAATCAGGATGCCGATCAGGGTGATACCACTCATCACAACAGCCAGGACATTAAAAACCAGTGCAGCCAACCGCCAGGCCTCGATCTCGGTTTTTTTGATTTGATAATCGGTGAAAACCTTTACGAAGGCAGCGGACAGGGCACCCTCGGCGAAAAGATCACGAAGGATATTCGGGATCTTGAAGGCAACAACGAATGCATCATACAGAAACCCGGCCCCGAATAAGCGGGCAAAGACCGTTTCTCGCACCAGCCCCAGCACGCGCGAAAACATCACGGCGATTGACACGACCCCAGCAGAACGAGCAACGCTACGTTGCTTAGTTACTTCACCATCACCGACCATCGCAGGAGGAAGTTCGGTCGCCGGATCACCGGATGTTTCGGGCATTTGGGGTTCCGGCTCTTGAATGTTGTTCATTGGTAAGTCGAAAATTATCTCACGAGCAACACAAAGAAAAAAGGAAGCCGGCAAAGCTTCCTTTTAATTAGTTAATAATAAACTGATCTTCTAGTCATTTCCGAGGGCGGCATCGTTGGGATAACTTATCCGTGACCGGGCCAATCTCGCATTTATCGACGTAGCGTCATAATTGATAGGCACGGCCCCACCAAACTGGCCCTGAACCAGGGATACGAAATAATTCTGGAACGAACGGAACCTTGGAACGCTTCCGCGCTGATTAAAAATTACAAAGAGCAGCCTTCCATTTCGAGTATTAACCTCTCCAGCCAAGGCACTTACGCCTCCGTCTGTATTGCCAAGAGTTCCTGTCTTGCCAACTACGCTTCCGCGTGCAAAATCTGTGTCAAATCGGCCTTCCAGCGTTCCTTTATCTATCCCGGCCACGGGCATAATGTCGGCGAATGTCATCTTGTATCTGGCAAGATCGGAACGAAGGGCTCGCAGCAAACGCATCATTGCGTTGGGCGTCACACGGTTATAGCCAAGGCCGCTCGCGGTCTGGATCGAAAATTCTGCCGGCGGGACATTGGCATTTAGGTGTACAAGCCGGGCAACTCCATAAGGGCCACCCAAAAGATCGCCGAGGCGTTCGGACAGAAAGTTATTCGAATAGCAAAGATTTGCTTTGAGGATCTCGCGCACAGGAGCTGATTCGTGAGTGAAAAGGTGATTCAAACTCGTAGGAAAGGACTGTACATAAATACTACCGGTGAATGAAACGCCCGGAGTGCCGATTACTGAACCGAACTTTCCTGCGTTTGAAAGATGTTCGAGCCAAGCCCTGGTCGCAGCGGCCGACCGTTTTGACGAGTCCATTACAGTGAACAGTGTTCGCCCCGAAACCTGAGAAGAGGTCGAGTAGTTCATTACGAAACTATCGGTCACGATCAAATCGCCCGAGATCGAGCGTATACCGATCCGATTAAGTTCGTTGGCCAAGGCAACGGCGTGTTGGTGACCGAACATCGGGTCTTTGCCGGCTACATAAAGATTGCCAATTAAAGTTCCCGTACTCGCATCGATCGCACCATCGGTATAGACATTGGTGAGAAATCGATACTCCGGTCCGAACGTCTTCAGGATCGCGTAAGCTGTAGCGATCTTTACATTTGAGGCCGGATTGAAAGCAAAATGCGAATTGCTCTCGAGGACTACGTTCCCGTCCATCGATTCGATAAGTACGCCGGAATATCCCGGAATTGTAACATCGGCAAGAACCGGAAAAAGCGTGCGGATCCCGCCAGAACCCACGCCAGACGGGGCAACGCTGCCCGTTTTCTGTACCAGAGGGGTTGCCGTTGGGGTCGCAGAATTATTCTGCGTTTGAACCGTTATGTCCTGCAGCAGTGGCGGACGCGAATCTTGTCCGGCGACCGCGAGGCCATTAACAAGAATAGCGGCGACGGCAAACCAGCGTAATTTAATTACTTTAGATCTTCGCATTTATTATGATGACGATTTTATCGACAGGCAGGCTTTCGCGGGTAAGGAAAGCTACGCAAAACCTACTATACACCCCACTACCTGAAAATTCAATGTTTACGCGTCCATTGACGCTCGTCATCCATTTGATGCACGACCTGAAAAGCAAAGATGCACATTAACTCAGCTTCAGGTCACATGGTCATTTCAGTCGGTCTGCGGACATATTTGACCATCGTAACGCGGGTTCCATCATCCAGGCTCTCTACCCATACTTCGTCCATCAAACTCTTTATGAGTCTGAGGCCCCACCCTCGCCGCCCACCATTTGTAACCGGCTCTTCTCTGGGCACTTCGCTAAAACGCAGCCCCCGGTTAGCGACGGTGATCGTGATCTTTTCATCTTCAACCGAGAACGTCTGGTAAATACGCTGGTCGGGGCTTAGAGAATGTTCTGAAGCGTTAATGCAGGCCTCCACCAACGCGGTTTTGATCTGGTTGATTGTCTTAGATGGAAAGTCGTGACGCCTCGCGATGTCCTCGACTGTATGAGCCGCTATCATTTCCGTGTCGTCACCCATTGGAACAACAAATTCATAGAGCTTGGCTGCGGAATGACTTTTTGCCCCAGCATTATCGGACAGAAGTTCCGCCAAGAGTTCGGCCTGGGCCCTGCTCGATCCTATCGCATTGCGTTCTTCTAGGGCCGCCATGGCGTCAGGATCGAAACCCTCTGAGGCCACGAGCCAGATCCTGTATTTATCGAAATTGCAATTAACTGCCACCATCTCAAGCCGATCGCACCAAAACTCTGCAGTTTCCCGCGATGCTTCCAATTTCGAGTCGACCTCAGCCGCGATCCATACTTCCTCCGATCGATCCGTTTCGTCAGTTACGCAGATGGCGGTTACGGATCGTTCGGAATCGCAGATCTCATCGAGCCTGGGATAGTAAGCCGATGTATGTGCAGAAAATACACAATTCGGTAACCGCATTCTCGAATTATCTTCTATGACGGCTTCGAGTGCCTTTTCCCGAGAAACCCCTTTAAGTTCATTCTTATAGCGGGTGTAGTCCATTAGCGCTGGGGATATCTGACGCCCGTCCAACGCTTTCATCAGGCCAAGCAGGCCAAGTGACGACGTTTTTCGATAAAACTGCGCCATTAGTTGCGGTGCTCGCTTAACGTTTTCAGCCGTGGTTTCGCCGACAATAAGGGCTCTGGGCCTATCGTCCGATTCAAGTAAAGTTCTGGCTTCGATGTAATCCTTGATCAGGATCGAGGGCATTTCAAAAGTGACACTTGATCCATCCAGATTGATGATCTCGTGATGGTAGAGGGCATTAATAAGGGTCTCAATGTCAGCCTCGACCGCAGCCAGCCTCTCTCTCCATCGGGCGACCGGCGATCGGTGTCGCTTCGCATCAATAGTTTCTTTAATTAGCTCCACGATCATTGCCTGTGTTCGTTTTTCGGGAGCTATACCATCAAGGAGTTGGTCGAGCCGGCGGCTTAAAAGGCCGCCAAACATTTCGTCCGTGTATAGCTGTTCTGTTGCCGCAAAACTTGTTAATTCTGCTCCCGATCCGTGAGCGGATGCGATAAACGACGAGATATATGCGGGACTGCAGCCTAACTGTACCGCGATCAAATCCCTGGTTTGAGCGCTTATTGCAAGGTCCAGGGAGGATGCCTGCTGCTCGATCAGCCTGCCTGCTTCAGAAAACGACAGGTGCTCAATCCTCAAAGCGGGAAATTTTGTGCGGTCAAAGAGAAATCGCCTATGGCCACAGAAAACAACTGGGATCGGGCTTCTTTCAAATATGCTTGTGATTTCGTCGAGAAACGCCAAGCCGCCTTTGAGGCCCGGAGCATTGTGAATATCGTCGATAATTACGAAAGCCCGAGAGCCTGCTGCATCTGCTTGCAGCGGTGAACTAATGCAACGACGAATGAATGACCTTTCGTCGTCATACGCGTCTTCGAAGTGACAAGCTTCGACCAGATTATCGATCCAGGCTGAATCCGATGCCCCTACTAGCTCTGAAATTTCTTTGATCCCCGGTGAGACCCCGATCATTCGTGGATCCCTGTTCCTAAACGAGACCGTTTGACTCAGGAATTCTTCCAGAAACCGTCGTGCTGCGGCACGAGCAGTCACGTCTCCCGATCTAACTTTGTAATAAAAAGGGATCACGGCTTCCTGCTCAAAAAAGAGTTGATCGTATACCTGCGTGAGCAATTCCGTCGAACCTGAGGCAGGCGGTGCCAGGATAGCGAGCCCGTTTGATCCAGCCTCACCTCTGCTATGTGCAAACAAATGATGCAGCTCCGCGGCCCGACCCACGAAGTGCGAAAACTCCGTTCGTGATAATATCTTTGTCCTCGTAGAAACGGTCTCCATTATTCTTTTGGTCCAGAGTGCTGGTAGTCCTTGTCTTCAAAGGCGAGTACGCGATTGCGGCCGCCTCGCTTGGCACGGTAAAGGGCTTTATCGGCGGCCGAAATAAGGTCAGCGTCCCGACATAGTTCAGCCGTACAACTTGCGACGCCGATACTGATTGTCACAGTCCGATGAGGAAATTTTGCCTGCTCGATGTTTGCTCGTATGCGTTCCGCGATCGTTCGGGCCTCATCGCTCGTGGTTTGCGGAAGCAAAATGGCAAACTCCTCTCCGCCAAACCGTGACGCGACATCAGCCCCACGCAGGGTTTCGCGCATAACGTTGCCAACCAATTTCAAAGCCTCGTCTCCCGCCGGATGCCCAAAATTGTCGTTATACGATTTGAACTCATCGACGTCGAGCATCATGAAACTCATTGGATATCCGTGCCTGTTCGATCGTTTGGTTTCTTCCATCAGGCGTTCTACCATGTAGCGTCGGTTGAGCAGCCCCGTTAGGGCATCCGTTACAGAGAGCTGCTCAAATTGACCCGCTATCTCTTTAAGCTTGGCCCTATCGATGGCGACCGCTAGTTGAGGTGCTATCGCTTCGAACAGATCAAGAGCGGCTTTGTCGAAAGATTCACCACATGCACGATCCGCAAAGTTCATAACACCGATAACGCGGTCGCCAACCGAGATCGGAGAACTCAAAAATGAAGGAGTCTTGTAATGCCGGTCCTGCGTGCCCGGCCAGAGTCCGGCCTTCGAAATGTCTGCAACCGCGATAGCTCTTTTCGTCGTGTACACGTATTTGGCTATCCGTTCACCGATGGCCTGGTCCCCGGCCAGCGATAGATCGGTACCCAAAATCGCCTTTACCTGAAATTGCCCTGACTCTTCGTCAAAAACAAGGAGTGACGATCGCTCGGCCTTGAGCATCTCCGCCGCATTTTGAGTCAGGCTGATCCAGAGATCCTCATTGTCTAATCGCTTCAGGCTTTCGCTAAAACGCCTGACTGCGTTCGATACCGTATCTCCCCGGGCAACTTCGCGTCGTAACCGTAGTATCTCAAGCTGTTGGGCCATCGACCGGCAGATGCGGACGATCTGATCCTTATGAATGTCACTAACGATCGGGTCCAGGACCGCTATCGCTGCAGAGACCTCGCCCGCGATCCCGATGGGGAAAAGGTTCAACTTTCTTATCTGATCCGCCCCGGCCCCTTTCGGGCGCTCCGCGAGTTCCAATGGTTTTCCGTCGGCAAGAGCTTTGACCAGACGCTTGTCGCCGGCTGCGATGCCGAGACGGACGCGTCTATCCTTCAATTTTCCGAACTCAGTAGAATTCTCGAGCCGGTTGCCATTCCTTTTGAGCCAGATCAATGATCCCAGCCCAAATTGCTCGGAAATGAACTTAAGTGTCGCCGCTGATGCGTCGGCATAATCCAATTGTAAAAGAGAGCCGAAAAAAGACCGCCATTCGGTGATATCAGACGCTCGGGTTCTCGAAAGCAGACCTTGGGTTTCGGCCGTTGTCGAATCGTCCTTTTGAGCCGCGTCATCCGCTCCTTCGCTAACGATTTTTGGGTGCCTCTCGTCTATCGCCGTGTTAGTTAGTTCGTCAGGCTTAGACTCGCCTTTCAGGTTAGCACTCTCTTCAATCGCGATTGCTTTCAGTTCTCTTATTGCCTGTTCTAAATCATTGGGGGATCTGCTCATTAGAACATTTTCAAAAAACTCGTCAGGCGAGTGGTGAGCCCAATCCCCGGAAATAGCTCGCTCCGTCGCCCTTCGATAATCGTCCGCATTCGTGAATGTTCTACCGACTATGGCAACGAGACTGCTCCTCCCGGATCGAAAAGAAACAGCACGGCATTCGAGCCCGGCGTGACAGCGA
>JBGTCF010000253.1:0-6415 GCA_041748975.1 Pyrinomonadaceae bacterium | reverse complement strand
CCTGCTCGAAAACGACATGATCCAGGTAAAAACAGGTGTTGCTGAGGGTGAGACCGTCGCCATAAGCGGTGTGGGGGAATTGTTTGATGGGGTGATGGTTAGATCATTGTAGTTGCGGGTTCCCGGTTCCAGGTTCCAAGTCTCGGAGGGTGCGGACGAGTATGGCGAGAATTGAGCGGTTTGAGGATATTGAAAGTTGGAAACTCGCGCGACAAGTTACGAAAAGAGTATATGAGGTTAGTTCACAAGGTACCTTTAGCCGAGATTTTGCCTTGGTGAATCAAATGCGACGAGCAGCAACTTCAATAATGTCGAACATTGCAGAAGGTTTCGAACGTGATGGGAATAAGGAATTTCTACAGTTCTTGTCGATAGCAAAAGGCTCGTGCGGTGAGGTCCGGGCGCAATTGTATGTCGCGGCAGACCAAGCTTACATTGATGAATCCACTTTTAAGGAGATTTCAGACCTGTTAATTCAAACGTCCCGAACAATTGGGGGCCTTATGAAGTATTTACAACAAAGCGACGATCGTGGGAGAAAATTCCGATAACATCCGCAAGTTAAACCTGGAACTTGGAACTTGGAACTTGGAACTAAGAGAATATGCAGTGGCTGGCTGAGATCTGTGTGAAACGCCCGGTATTTGCGACGATGCTGATCCTTTCGCTCGTTGTAGTCGGGGCATTTTCGTTCATGAGCCTGGGGCTCGACCTTTACCCGAAGATCGATTTTCCGACGATCACGGTGACTGTCGTGAATCCGGGCGCTTCGCCGCAGGAGATCGAGACCGAGATCACCGAAAAAATCGAGGAAGCCGTTAATACCATCAGCGGTATCGATGAGCTGCGCTCGACGTCGATCGAGGGCATATCGCAGGTCTTTGTGCAGTTTGTACTTGAAAAGGACGTTAACGTGGCCGCGCAGGAGGTCGAAAATCGGGTACAAACTGTGAAGCCTAACCTGCCGACAACGGCCGAGCAGCCAACGGTCCAGAAGCTCGACACCGACGCGGCACCGGTATTGCGAATTACGGTTTCGGCCCCAACATCGCTGAGAGAGGTCACCGAGGTCGCCAAAAACCAGATCAAGGAGCGCATCGAGTCGGTCAGCGGCGTCGGCCAGATCACGATCATTGGCGGCGCCCAGCGGCAGATAAATGTCTGGGTCGACCCCGACAAACTGCGATCGTACAGCGTTACACCGGCTGAAGTGTCGGGAGCTTTGCGTTTCCAGAACATGGAGTTTCCCAGCGGGCGTCTCGACCAGGGCCAGATCGAGACCAGCGTTCGCACCGTTGGAAAGATCCAGACGGTCGAGCAGTTTAACGATGTGGTGGTGGCAACCCGCGGCGGTTATCAGGTCCGTGTCAAGGACCTCGGATATGTCGAGGACGGTACCGAAGAGATCCGCTCAGAGGCGCGCCTAAATGGCCAGCCCGCCGTAACGCTTACCGTCTCGAAACAGTCGGGCCAGAATACCGTGGCCGTTGCCCGCGAGATCAAGGAGCGTCTCGCGGAGATCGAGCCGACGCTGCCCAAAAATTTCCAACTGCGCATCATCGGCGATAATTCGATCTTTATCGAAAATTCGCTTCGCGCCATCGAGGAGCACCTGATCCTCGGATCGATATTTGCGTCGATAGTCGTTTTCCTGTTTTTGTGGAGTTTTCGTTCGACCATTATTGCGGCGCTGGCGATCCCGACATCGATCATCTCGACCTTTGCGTTGATGTACGCGATGGGTTATACGCTGAATTCGATCACAATGCTCTCACTTACGCTCATGGTGGGTATCGTGATCGATGACGCCATCGTGGTGCTCGAAAATATTTACCGGTTTGTCGAAGAAAAGGGCATGAACCCCTTCCAGGCAGCGATTGAAGGAACGAGGGAGATCGGGCCCGCGGTTATGGCCACGACCCTGTCGCTGATGGCGGTTTTCATACCGATCGGGTTTATGCAGGGCATTATCGGCAAATTCATGTCGAGCTTTGGCCTGACAGCCTCATTTGCGGTGGGCGTTTCGCTGATCGTCTCGTTCACGCTGACGCCGATGCTGGCAGCGCGATTGATCAAGCAGAAAAAGGCGAAGGCTCAGACCGAGACTATCGACGCAGCGGAATTGGCTGTTGCCGAGCAGCCAAAGAGTGGCAGCAATTACACCGGATGGTTTCGGTCGGTCGACCGCGTTTACACCTTCCTGCTCAGGTTCTCGATGGGCCATCGATGGGTGATTGTGACGTTATGCCTGCTGGTATTGTTGAGCACAATCCCGCTATTTATGTTCGTGGGCAAAAACTTTTTGCCTGTCGATGACCAGTCGCAGTTCGAGATCTCGGTGCGTGTCCCCGAAGGTTCGAGCCTTGCGGCGTCTTCGCAGATATTCGAGCGGATCGCCGCCGAGATCCGCAAGATGCCCGGTGTGACAGACACACTGGCCACCGTAGGCGGCGGTCAGCTGCGAGTCGTAAATTCTGGAACCATCTATGTAAAGCTCACCGACATCCGGGACCGGCCGAAATCGCAGGAGATGATGATGGCCGACGCACGCGACATCCTGCAAAAATTCCCGTCCGAGCTACGGACAGGCGTCCAGCAGGTGCAGGCATTTTCGGGCGGGGGATTTCGCAACGCGAACGTTCAGTTCCTGATCGCGGGGCCCGACCTGAAAAAACTCGAGGAATATTCGGAGCTGATCCTTGAACGGATGAAGACAATCCCAGACGCTGTCGATATAGACTCGACCTTGATCAGCGGTAAACCCGAAATACAACTCGTTATCGATCGAGAGACCGCGGCCGACCTGGGCGTCAGGGTTGGCGATGTTTCGCAGGCGCTCAATACACTGGTCGCCGGCCAGGAAGCCACGACATTCAATGCCGGGACCGAACAATACGAGGTGCATGTCAGGGCGACGACGCCATTTCGTACCGATGTCGAGGGCCTGAAACGCCTGATCGTACCTTCGTCTAAGGTTGGCTGGGTCACGCTCGATCGGGTTGTGAAAACAGAATCGGGGACGGGCCCGAGTTCGGTTGACCGCACTAACCGGCAGCGCCAGGTCACGTTGTTGGCCAATACGCGCCCCGGCGGTTCGGCGGCGAGCATTACATCGGCGATCGACTCGTACGTCCGCGAGCTGAACCTCCCGGTTGAATATAGGACCGGCTACGTCGGCCAGTCAAAGGAAATGAATAAGGCAGCGTATTACTTCCTTCTCGCTTTCATGCTCTCGTTCATTTTTATGTACATCGTACTGGCGGCCCAGTTCGAATCATTTATACATCCGATCACAATACTGCTAACGCTTCCGCTGTCGGTGCCCTTCGGTATCTTTAGCCTGCTGGTGATGGGGCAAACAGTAAATATCTTTTCGGGGCTCGGGCTGCTTTTGCTTTTCGGCGTTGTCAAAAAGAACGCGATCCTGCAGATCGACCACACAAACCATCTGCGAGCGAGCGGCATGTCGCGTTATGAAGCGATAATCCAGGCCAATCGCGACCGGCTGCGGCCTATCTTGATGACCACCATCGCCCTCGTCGCCGGGATGATGCCGCTCACGCTCTCGACAGGGGCGGGTGCGGGAACAAACCGATCGATCGGCGTTCTCGTAGTCGGCGGCCAGAGTCTCTGTCTGCTGCTAACGCTGCTCGCGGTCCCGGTCTTTTATTCACTTTTCGACGACCTGGCGGAATTGCGGGTTTTCGGACGTGCGAACCGCGCGGCCGCATGGATGTTCGGAGGCGTCAAGCGTAAATTGGCGGGGGCGACAGCATCGTTAGTTGGTAAGCATTGATCTTTATGCGGCGGCATTTTTACATAGTACTTTTTATTTTGCTTGCGGCTGGAACTCTTGATATGAGGGCTCAGATCCCTACGCCAATTCCCACACCAGCTAGCGTCGATGCCCTTCCAGATCTTCCGGATATTGCTCCCGGTTATCGTTCCGATCAACGCGACCTGCCCGCCATGTCACGTGTCGGGGTTGATATGGCGCGGAATCGAACCTTGATGCTGCGCGAAGCCATTGAGATGGCGCTTGAGAACAACCGCGACATCGAGGTCACAAGAAAAACAGCTACAATGGCCGAATTCGAACTAAGTGCAGCCCGCGGATTCTATCAGCCTCGGCTTGTCGGCCAGACTTATTACGACCGCTCGACCGTTCCAAATGTCAGTATCTTCAGCAACAATCAGAAAACCACCCAAAGTTCCCTGGTAGGTAATGCGGGCGTGCAAGGTTTTGCTCCGGAGTTTGGTACGGTTTTCTCCGGCACCTTTAATAACCAGCGGCTAACGACTGACAATCCGATCTCTATACTCAGCCCGCAGTTAGGTTCAAGTCTCGGTTTTTCTGTCACGCAGCCTTTGTTTCGCGGCCGTAAATTTGACCAGCCCCGCCGTACGATCGAGATCGCGAAACGCAATATCGCCCTCACGAACACGCAATTTCGACAGCGTTCTATCGAAGTCGTTGCGGGTGTCCAGCGGGCATACTGGGACCTCACGTTTGCACTTCGGAATCTGCAGGTTCAGCGCGATAGCGTACGGGACGCCGTTTCGCAGCTACAGCATAATCGCCGCCTCGTCGAGGAAGGGCAACTTGCCCCGATCGACATCGTAGCCGCCGAAACGCAAGTGGCGAATTTCGAACAGGCAGTTTACGAAGCCCTGAACCTCGTAAATCAGGCGGAGAATGCCCTTAAAAACCTCATGTCCCCGAACCGCCGAGATGTCCTATGGGAGCAGGCCATCACACCGATCGACCCTGTCGAGGCCAGCAGTTCCGTCAAGACCCTGGCAGAGGCAATGGAAACGGCGATCGAGAATCGGCCGGAGCTCGAGATCAATCGGGCACAGAAAGACATTAATGGGATCGACCAGCGGCTTTATCGAAACCAGCAAAAGCCGCAGATCGATTTTGTGGCCAGCTATAATACGTCCGGCATCGGCGGCAGCCAGAATCCGAATTTTAGCCCGAACTTCCCGACGCCGTGCACGACCGATCCGACGTCACCGGCGTGTCAGCAGCAGCAGGCAAATCTTGCACTCCTTACAGGCAATCCGCTGAGCGGGATCTTTACGAACCGTTATCCTGTGATCAGGTTCGGGGTCAATTTCAACCTGCCGCTTTTTGGTGATAAGACCGCGAAAGCACAGCTAGGCCGTTCGCTCGTGGAAGCCGAAAGGCTCGAGACGCAACGCGAGCAGATCGAGCAAGGGATCCAGGTCGAGGTGCGAAACGCAATGCAGGCGATCCGAACGGCAGAGGCGAGGCTCAGATCCGCGGCTATAGCTCGTGAGAACACCGCTCTGCAATACGAATCGGAGCAAAGAAAACTCGACGAGGGCCAATCTGACATCTATAAGGTATTAGAGCGCCAGACCGCTTTGACGGTCGCTCGAAGCAACGAACTACGGGCACGCACCGAGTTAAATAAGGCAATAGCCGATCTGCAGCGTGCGACCGGCACCACGCTGGCGGAGAATAACGTCGAAGCCAAACTCAAGTAATGAAGGCCGTCTATATCAGCGAGTTTAGTGACAGTTTCGAGCATCTCGAACTGCTTGACGTTCCCGATCCTGCGGGGCCCGAAGAAGGCCAGGCGATCATTCGTGTTCATGCCGCCGGCCTAAACCGCGCCGACCTGCTGCAGGTAAGAGGGCTATATCCGCCTCCGCAGGGATTTTCGCCAAATATTCCCGGGCTTGAATTTGCGGGTGAGATCATCTCTCTGGGGAGCAGCGTATCCGGTTGGAATGTGGGCGATCGTGTTTTTGGTATCACTTCAGGCGAGGCTCAGGCTGAGTCTCTCAGTATCGACCACCGTCTTCTTATGAAGATACCGGAACGCCTGACTTATACCGAAGCAGCCGCGATACCCGAGGCCTTTATAACTGCCCATGACGCGATCTTCACACAGGGCCGCCTGAAAGCGGGCGAAACCTTGCTGATTCACGCCGTCGGTTCCGGTGTGGGGCTCGCGGCCCTTCAGATGGCAAAGTCCCGAGGGGCGTTCGTTATCGGCACATCGCGTACATCGGCAAAGCTCGAAAAATGTCGTGATCTCGGATTGGACGCCGCGATCGCCGTCGAGGACATTACTGACCTGGCATCGACGGTAATGGAAAAAACCGGCGGCCACGGAGCCGATGTGATCCTCGATCTGGTCGGTGCGGCATATTTCCAACAGAATCTGATGTGCCTTGCCCGGAAGGGGCGTTTGCTGCTGGTCGGTTTGACCTCAGGATCAAATGCCGAGTTTAATCTCGCGCATGCCTTGCAGAAGCGGGCGAAGATCATCGGTACAATACTTCGCGGACGCTCTGTCGAGGAAAAGGCAGAGGCCACACGGCTTTTTGCCGCCGATGTGTTGCCATTGATCGAAGGAGGAGAGATCAAACCCAATGTCGA
>JBGTCF010000252.1:0-3291 GCA_041748975.1 Pyrinomonadaceae bacterium | reverse complement strand
TGAGTCCTAATCGAGGAATAAGAATTTTACTTAGAACCAATAGCCTCATTTAAATGGTTAGAATTATATGACTTAGAATGGAGCCGCCCATCGGAGTCGAACCGACGACCTTTCGATTACGAATCGAATGCTCTACCAACTGAGCTAGGGCGGCTTGTTTGGGGATCGTCGGTTTCGCGGCGTAATCATCCGGTTAAAGCCACGAAGGACCAAATAAACCGAACTTTTGAATATACGTTTCGGGGGCGTCAGTGTCAAGTTTTATTCGGAAGCAAAACGTCTGCCCGAGATGATCGGTAAGAGACTCGCTGCCTTAAATGCCCCGGTCCAGGATCTTGGTGCGGCCGATGAGTTTCCCGACTTTGATGTTGTGGCGGCCGTGGTTGCGCTCGATGACCCGCAAAAGGTAATGAGCCTCTGGTTTAGCCACGAGGGGCGAGACTATCCGCAGGCCGCGATTATATCGCCGTGAACAGCCGGCTCGATACTCCTTTCAAGCTACTCGTGTTGTTTCACGAGCTTGGACATTTTCTCTCACACTCCCGAATTCGGCGCCACCGCAAACTTCCACGATGTCGGCGGCTCGGCCCGGAAGGAACCTGAAGCCGGCCTTTTTGCCCTCTGCGCGCTGCTTCCAAAAAGCTTTGTTGAGGGCCGAACCGTTGCGGAATTGACCGAGGACTCCGGACTGCCTGCTGAGAAGGTCGCTGAACGATTAGAACTGATGAAGCAGTATCACTTTTGAACACCGAGTGATCCTGAAAACATGCATTGATTTCCCGTTTCTCGCCGCAAAAGCTGTGTTATAATCCGACGCGCCAATATTTGCGGCCAAAAAAATGGAGAATCAATGCACATCCGTAAGTCCGTGCTTATAACCCTGACGGTTCTGATGTCGTTCGCTCTGACGTTCGCGCAGACACACCCTACTGAGGCTGAGACCGATAAGCTCGAAAAACAGAAGGGGATGGACGAGCGTATTGTGAAAATGCTCGACCAGGCGATCATGGAGGGTGGAACTCTGAGATTACCGCAAAACCGTGCTGTCATTTACGCGATCACCGGTGACCTCTACTGGAAATTCGATGACAAGCGGGGCCGAGAGCTATTTAGAAATGCCGCGACCGAGTTGGTTGCTTACAACCAAGAGATCGATAAGGAAAGGCGTGAGAGTGATCTGCCTACCGTGATGCAATATGTCGATTTTTCGAAGGGTCCGCGTGGTGAGATTCTACCATTGATCGCGGCCCGTGATGCCGAGCTTGCGCTCGAACTCCTTATCCAAACTCGGCCCGCGCGCTTGGCTGAAGAAATGTTGAGAGCAGCCGCACCCAATGCCAAACAGTCGAGCTCTATGAATTTCGATCCCGAACGCCAATGGGTGAGGCAGGAGATCGCTCTCGAACAACAATTCGCCCTGGCAGCCGCTGACGAAAATCCTGAGAAAGCCATCAAGATGATAAGGCAAAGTCTCTCTCAGGGAATTTCGACCAGTGTCCTGCCATTGCTGCAAAAGTTACATAAGAAAGATGGAAAAAAAGCTGAGGAACTAGGCGGCGAAGTAGTAAGAAAGTTGATCGATGCCGATCTTCTTGGGGATGAAGAAGATCTGCGAACGGCCGTGAGTTTCCTGCAATTTTCGTTCGCGCCGTCGCCCGCGACCGGGGCCAAAATTAAGCCGTTTTCCTTTCATGAGACGGTCATTAAGGAACTTGCAGGAAAGGTCGCGAATACGATGCTACAGCCATCCCGATCGATGATCTTGACAATGATCCTTAGCCAGGCTATGCCGCTGCTTGAGAAGTTTCTTCCCGAACGGTCGGCGCAGCTCAGGCAGCGCCAGTCGGAAATGCAGGGCGAACTCCCTGTCGAGCTTGCCAGCATGCAGCGGAATCAGAAGTTGTACGATCCTAATTCAACACCCGAGGAAATACTTGATCAAATTCCCAAGCTGCAAAACGACATAGAACGATCCATGGCGTACCAGTCGTTTTCGAATAAAGTAGTTCAGATAGACGATGACGCCCGGGCGAGAAAACTTATCGACCAGATACCTGACGAAAAGGTTCGAGCCAATGCACTCGAACAGTGGGAGTCTCGCCGCATAAGCAGGTCGGCAAGTGCTGGCAAGCTTGACGACGCACAGCGGATGATCCGCAACTTAACGAAAAAGAAGACCCAGATCCAGAAGCTCGTCGCACTCGCCGTGGAATATCATAAAAAACAAGGTGAAGATGAAATTGCTGCCGCAAAAGAGTTGATGGCGGAAGCACGGGGTCTTATTCGCGATCACGTGGAAACGAGCGACGATCTTGGCGATATGATGGAGCTCATTAAGGGGTATTCGACTGTCGAACCGGATATCGCTTTCAAAATGTTCGAGTCGGCCATCGATACTCTCAACGAACATATTCAGGCGTCTGCGGTCATAGCCAGATTCAACTCACAGTCGACGCATTTCAGGAACGGCGAACTGGTAATGAAGGCCACTGGTAGCGACTTTCCTCTTTTCCGTTACATCGCGCAAATGCGGATGCTTGGAAAAGCGGACCTGGAACGAATGATTTCGCTCGTTGATCGCTTTCATAGAAACGATGCTCGGGCGATTGTTAAGCTATACGTTCTGCAAGGGTTTATCAAGGATGAAAAGCAGATATCTGTGCAGCCTGCCCCGGGCACCGTGAACTTCGTGATCGATCAATAGGAAAGGCTGAACTGAATAAAACCTCGCTTTATGTGACGGCCGTGATCTTGTTTTATTTCGGAGATAAACATGGCAACTAACGAAACGTTTGACTGGCGTCAATCGGACCGCCGACTGTTTGCGGCGGTGGCGTTGATATTTCCTTTGATCATTCTGATCGGATTCGCGCGGACTTATTATCTAAAGGCCGCTTTTGATACGCCGCCTGTGCCATCGCTGCTTGTCCATGTTCATGGGCTGGTGATGACGGCGTGGGTTTTTTACTTTATCGCACAGGTCTGGCTGATCCGTTCGAAAAGGGCACGCGTCCATATGAGTGCCGGCATGCTCGGGATCGCGTTGGCGATCCTAGTCATCATTGTCGGGTTTTTTACAGCCGCGGCAGCAGCGTTCGGGTCTGCTTCAGCGCCGCCGAACATTCCACCGCTCTCATTTATGATCGTTCCGATGACGGACCTCGTGATGTTCGCGGGGCTCTTCGGGGCAGCTATTTATTACCGAAAGCGGCCGGCACATCACAAGCGCCTAATGCTCCTGACAGTGATCAATTTCCTGCCGCCGGCCATCGCCCGGATACCGATCGAATC
>JBGTCF010000251.1:0-10562 GCA_041748975.1 Pyrinomonadaceae bacterium | reverse complement strand
TTGATCCAGAACGCTATGAAAGCAGGAAAATCGGTCGAAGAGATCAAGAAAACGGGGCTGCCAGAGAAATTTAAAGAGGCCGGCGGCGGGTTTATCAAGACCGATCTGTGGATCGATATTGTTTATCAGAGCTATTCGCAGAAATAGTATTTTTGCCCGAGACAAACCTGCGGAAAATCTCCCGCAGAGACGCAGAGAAAAAGAGAAAGATGCCGAGGGTTGGCCCCGGCATCTTTTCCTATTTGGTTTATAGGCTGTCCTTACGCCACCGTTATCTTAGGTTCGAGATAAACGTCCTGGATGGCGTTGAGCAGCTCGACGCCCTCTGACATCGGGCGTTGGAATGCCTTTCTACCCGAGATCAATCCTGTGCCGCCGCCGCGTTTGTTGACGACCGCGGTGCGAACTGCATCGGCCATATCGCTCTCGCCCTTTGATTCGCCGCCCGAATTGATCAGTCCGCAGCGGCCCATATAGCAATTAGCGACCTGGTACCGCACAAGGTCGATGGGGTTATCGGAGGTGAGCTTGTCATACACGAGCTTGTTGGTCTTGCCGTAGGAACTCTCAAGCCCCAGCACGTTGTAACCGCCGTTCGTGTCAGGCAGCTTCTGTTTGATGATGTCCGCCTGGATGGTGACGCCGAGGTGGTTCGCCTGACCGGTCAAATCGGCGGCGGCGTGCAGATCGCCGTCCTTGGTCTTGAACTTGTTGTTTCGCAGGTAACACCAGAGGATAGTAGCCATCCCGAGCTCGTGCGCGTAGGCAAAGGCCTCGGCGACCTCCCCCAACTGCCTGGTCGATTCGTCCGAACCAAAGTAGATCGTAGCCCCTACGGCGACCGCACCGAGGTCCCGACACTGATCAATGCCGCCGAACATCACCTGGTCGAATTTGTTCGGATAGGTGAGCAGCTCATTGTGATTGATCTTCACGATAAACGGGATCTTGTGCGCATACTTGCGGGCGACCATTCCCAAAACGCCAAAGGTAGAAGCGACCGCGTTGCACCCGCCCTCAATAGCTAATTTGACTATATTGTCGGGATCGAAATACTGCGGGTTAGGGGCAAAGCTCGCTCCGGCCGAGTGCTCGATACCCTGATCAACGGGCAGGATCGACAGGTAACCTGTACCGCCCAGCCTTCCGCCGTTGTAAAGGGTCTGGAGGCTCCGGAGTGTGGCGGGTGTTCGGTCAGAATTCATCCAGACGCGGTCGATGAAATCCGGTCCGGGCAAGCTGAGCTCCGTCTTTGGAATTGTCTGGGATACGTGCTCTAAGAGTGTGTCCGCTTCGTCGCCAAGAAGCTCCTGTATCCTGCTGAAATCTGTCGGCATTAAAAGATCTCCTTAAATAAAAAGCTGGTTAAATCTATCGTCTATCTTACTAATATACAACGCTTATGTGTCCATTGTGAATCAAGCAGCTTTTTTCGTCGATCCACCGGCCTCGGTCAGCAATTTTACTAGCGCAAGTTCGTTTTCGTCGAGTTCCGGCTGAATTTTGCGGATTTTACGGTTTCCCTTTCGGGTAAAGTGCTCAATGGTTTTGCCCTTTTCGTAGGCTTTCAATACCGCGGGGTGGATATATGAGCCCCGGCAGACGGCGGGGGTATTGCCTAATTCCTCAGCCACATTCCTAACCGCGGCTACAATGTTCTTTTTGACCAGATTCTCATCATCAGTGACACCGATCTCGGCTAGCTGAACCGATGCGAGCAGCGTGCCGGCCCACGTTCTCAGATCTTTGGCTGAGAATGCTGTATCTGTTGCGTCTTTTATGTAACGGTTAATATCCTCCGGCCGTACGGGGATCGGTTTACCTTCACCGTTCATATAATTGAACAGTTTGCGGGCGCGTCCGAGCGATTTGAGTTCGGCCATAACCGCGGCGAGTTCTTTATCGACGAGGACTTTACGGTGCTTGACGTGGCTCTTGCCGACGAAATCGAAGATAAGCTCGCCCTTTTTGCCGATCGTTAGGTGTTTGTTATGTAGCGTGGTTATGCCATAGGTACGGTAATGTTTCGCACTCTTTTCGGTCCCGACGCGGAAGTAAAGAGAGTGAATTAAGCGTGTCATTACCGCCAGAACTTTTTCGCGTGGAAACCCCTCGAGCATAATATGCTCATTGGTCGCTTGCCTCAGCCTCGGCAGATATTTAACCAGGTCGACTATTCTAGAGAATTTCTTAACTTGTTGCCGAGCGGCGAATTTAGCATTGTATAAATATTGGACGCGACCGGTTGTATCCATTCAGACGGCTTGTACGCGGCTGCCGCGGGTTGGCGAAATACGAACGTATTTCCATGCGGGAGGTATGACCAGCGACTTGATCCTTTCGAGGTGGATCTCGTCAGTTATTTTATTACCCTGGGTATCGACATAACGAAAGCCGCTCTTCATCGAGCCTCGCCTCAACCACCATTTTGTTCGCCTGCCTTTTTCGATAGCCTGACGAGCCTTGCCTACATCGAACAACGGTTTTAAAGTCGCCATTGGTCTCCCCCTTTCCTATCGATAATTAGACCACAGAAAAAGGCCGGGCCTCTAGCACCCAGCCTTATCAAGACGCGGTCGCGTGACCTTTATTTAGTTTCCTGGCACCGCAGCCGCCGCCCTCACAGGATTACCTTCGGTATCCAGAAGATAAATTGGATAACCGAGCTCCTTAAGGCCGGCCTCTACCACCGCACGATCACCGACAATAACGATCGCCATTTTCGACGGGTCGAGGTACTCTTTGGCGACACGATTGACGTCCTCCAGCGTCACGGAATTGATCCGCCCGATGTAATCGTTGAAGTACGAATCGGGCAGGCCATAGGTAATCAGGTTGGCAAGCTGGTTAGACATCGCCCCCACCGTCTCAAATCCCGCGGGATAACGGCGAATGATGCTCTGCTTGTTATATTCCAGTTCCGCCTGTGTGACCGGACGCCCGCCGCGAATGTCGTTAAGCTCCTTCATAAACTCAAAGACCGAGGCCTTAGTATCGGCCGTCCGTACGTCGCTGCTGGCTGAGAATGGACCCGCACCTCGGCGGAAGCTAAATCCGCTGCCAGCACCGTAGGTATAGCCCTTGTCCTCACGAAGGTTCATATTGATCCGCGAGGTAAATCCGCCGCCGAGGATCGAGTTCATGATCATCACAGGGAAATAATCGCGATGCATACGATCGAGGCCGATGTGCCCGATCGAAACCGTCGACTGGGCCGAACCGGGCCTGTCAACGAGATAGATCGCCGTCTTTTCGAGCGGCTTTGTCGCCGGAAGATTCCTGGATGTTGCATTGGCAGGCTTCCAATTCGCAAATGCTTTTTCGAGCTTCGCCTTCAACGATCCATTATCAAAATCACCGACTACGATCAGTGTCGCGTTATTCGGGCGATAGGTCGATCCATAGTAACTGACGAGATCGTTACGAGTGACTGACTTGAGGGAAGCCTCGCTTGAGCTTCGGCCGTACGGATGGTCGCCAAAAAGCACCTTGTTGTAAACGTTATTGCTGATCGCTCCGGGGATTGTCCGCTGCTGCCTGAGTCCTAAAAGGGCCCTCGTTCTGAGGCTTTCAAGCTCCGATGACGGAAAAGCGGGATTCTGAATGACGTCGGAGTAGAGTTCCAGGGCACGATCGAGGTGCTTTGTAAGCGACTGGATCGAAACGCTCGTGGAATCATAACCCGATCCCGACCCGATATTATTCACTCCGATCTCTCTAAGCGCGTTGGCGAGTTGCTCCGCCGTCATGCTTGCGGTTCCCGTTGTCAGCAATGAGGATGTCATTCCGGCAACGCCGAAGCGGTCCTCAGGCTCGTTGGTCGTTCCGGTCTTGAAGACCATATTCATCGAAACAATCGGAAGCTCACCGTGCTTGACCATCCAGACGTCCATTCCATTAGAAAGAGTTGTTTTTTCGATGGACGGGAGAACAAGCTTGGGGTCGGGCCCTGGTTTAGGAAGTGCCGCCGCCTGGGCTGCACGTTTAGCCTCGTCGGATTCCTTTTTCTTACTTTCCGAGGCCGCTCCCACGTCCTGCGCGGCCGCTTGCCGCGGAGCTCCGCCCGGACGCGGCGTGTATGTCATTATTAGCCTGTTGTCGGTAAGGTACTTGTTCGCAACACGCGAAACATCAGCGGCGGTTACTTTTCGATACCGGTCGAGATCCTGCTGGAACCAGTTCGCCTTCCCACGATACCCCGCGAAAGTCGCAAGCTGGCTCGCTTTGCCGAGCACGGTCTGCAATCCGAAAATGGACTGTGATTCGATCGAGTTCAATGAGCGTCTCATCTCTTCGGCCGATGGCGGTTCCCGCCGTATGCGATCGATCTCGGCATTGATCTCTTTCTCGATATCGTCGAGCGATTTGCCGGGGCGGGCTATCGCTACTATCTGAAAGAGGCCCGCGATCTCGTTTGTGCTGCTACTGGCGCCGATGTTCGACACCATTTCCTTACCGAAGAGCAGGTTGCTCTGCAGCCTGGACGTTCTGCCGCTCGACAGGATCGAACTCAGAAAATCGAGAGCCGGTTCGTCCGGAGCATAGGCCGGTACGCCGTGCCATACCATATAGCGGCGAGGAAATGGAACCGCATCCTCTACTGTGGTCCGAATCTCTTTGGCGAGCGTCGGCTGCGCAGGATTCGGCCGCTTGATGTCGCTGCCTTTTGGTATCGGGCCAAAGTATCTTTCGATCCAACCGCGGGTCTGCTTCTCGTCGAAAGAGCCGGAGACCACAAGGACCGTATTGTTGGGAACGTAATATTGCCGGAAGAAGGCCTTTACGTCCTCTATCGAAGCAGCCTGGAGGTCATCGAGCGATCCAATGGTCGTCCAGTTGTAAGGATGCGGTTTCGGAAACATCAGCTCACCGATCTTTTCAAAAGCGGTGCCGCCCGGTACGTTGTCGACGCGCAGACGACGCTCATTCTTCACGACATCCTTCTGGTTGTCGAGCTTTTCCTGGGTCATAGCCGGCAGCAGGTTGTGCAGCCGGTCAGCCTCCATGAATAGGGCCAATTCGAGGAAATTTGACGGCACGGTCTGGAAATACCATGTGCGATCCTGGTTCGTGGTTCCGTTTATGGTCGCCCCGGCTTCCTGCAGCGGGAAGAAATAGTCAGAGTCGTAATTTTTTGACCCTTGAAACATCATGTGCTCGAAGAGGTGGGCAAATCCCGTTCGCCCCTCGACTTCGTTCTTCGCTCCGACGTGATACCAAACCCCAACCGAAGCTATCGGCGTCGAGGTGTCTCGATGGAGGATTACGCGGAGCCCGTTTTTCAGGGTATATTCCTTGACTCCGATTGTCGGCAGCTTGTCGCCTCGTTGTGCGAGGCCGCTCGCGGGCATGAACACCACCAACGCGAGGAATAATGTTACGATCTTTGCACTTCTCATTCTTTTAAATACTCCTGATCTATTTGGGTAATAAGTGGAAATAGGGTCAGAGGAGCTGACCTTTTTGGAAAGCACTCTGACCATTAGATGCGTTTAATTATAATACGCGTTCTAGCTGGATGGGGTTTCAACCTTTGCCAATGCGGCGATCTTTTCTCGACTTGATACTACAACTCCGCCGGGCTTTTCAATGGTGACAGCGAACATCTCGGGTGATTGGGCCTTTAATTTTGCTGTGATCGGTATCACGACCTCGCCCTCGGAAGATACGTCAAATGTGCCACCGTCGATGGGAGTGGCCTTATCCTGTGTCTTGTCGAATATCCAGAGTTGATACTGCTCTCGGGCTTTATCGTTCACCGGCAGTCCGCGAAACCGCATATAGCCCGCCTGCTTCTCATCGCTCCAGACGACATCGCCCGCGATCTGCTTGAGGTCCTTAACATTTCCCAGAGACCATTCCGCCCTGACCATATTGGTATCGGACCGGATCATTTCTTCTCTAAGCTCGGACGGCGTGAGGACTCTCGGGATCTCCGGCGGCTGCACCTTTGCAACCTCGACAGGCTGCGGCTGATACACCCAGATGTTTACCGCGAGGGCGATAGAGGCAGCGGCGGCGGCCGCCCAACCGAGCCAGGCAAACCACGGGCTGCCGGCACTTTCGCGAGATACATTCTCAACAATTTTTAGGGGAGGCGGCCAGGGCGCTGCTTCTTCAACACGGGTCTCATTTATGTATTGGCCAGCATCGGCAGCGATCTTTGCAAATAGGTGCTGCGGCAATGCTTCGTTTGTTTCGAGCCCGATCAAGCTGACTGCGGCAGCAGTTTTTTCGAGCGAGCGAAACTCCATCTCGGCTGCTTCCTGATCAAACTCATCGAGCTGTCGCTGAGTTTCCTTGTCGAGGCCGTAAACGGCTTTCATCGTCAGAAGGTCGAAGAATTGTTCTTTCTGTTCTTCGCTCATACCGTTACCTCCTGTGACAATTGATTGCCGCCTAAGCCGAGAAATTCCCTGACCTGCAAAATGCCTCGCCGCGCGTGCGTTTTGACGGTTCCCAGCGGCATGCCCGTTGCTTCCGCGATCTCCTGATGGGACATTCCCTGAACGATCGATAGCCGGAGTACCTGCTGCTGTTCGGGCCTTAGGTTTCGCATCGCCTCGGCTGCCTGTTGTGCTTCCAGGCTGACCTGTAAGTCTTTATCGGCACGTGTAAAGGGTTCGAGCAGGATGTCGTCGAGCGAATCGGCCGAAATGCGTCGCGTCGAATATCGGATCTTGTCTATAAGGCGGCGGCGGGCGATCATCGCAATAAATGTCGTTTCGGACGACTTCGACTCGTCAAACCGTTCCGCATTTTTCCAGATATCCACGAATATTTCCTGTACAGCATCCTCGGCATCGTCTGAATTTCGGAGCATCCGGCGGGCAAGCGACCACACAAGGCCGCCGTACTTGTTCAGACAATCCTCGACGGCATTCCTGTCGCCGTTTGCGATGCGTTGTAAAATGGCTTGATCCACTAATAGTTTCGCGGAAAAGAGATTATAATCTAAACTAACCTATTTCAACCGCGATTGCCAATAGCTTCGACCTACGTCAGCCAGCCTCCACTAAGAGATTTCGGCGTACGGCGTGCTTTGGATTCAGACAGAAGAAACCGACCCGGTTTTTCGACTTAGGAAGATCGATGCAATGAAGAGTCCAAACAGGATAAGTGTGGTCATGGCCGAAATCAGACAGAATTGGCAGAACGCCCCAATAATCGCCGCCTGAACATATATCAGCCAAGCCGAGAAGAGTGCCATCAGAGTTACCTGAACGCCAAAAATCTTCCACGTCCGTTCGTCTCCAAACGCGGTCATCACCGCCAACGCGAATGCCACGAAATACGCCGCGGCGCCGAAGAAGGCCAGCGGAATACCCCCGATCTCCGCGTACGAACTAGTCAGGACCTGGTCACAGCCTTCTATTAAGCTGCAAGGGACCGGCTCGGCGGTAAAATGATGTACGGTAAGGTAAATCGAATCAACAAGGCCCAGTATCGCGACAATCGAGGCCGCGATGGCGAGTTTGGGCGCATGCGGCCTCGAATGGTTGTCTAAAGTATCGTCGTCGTTCACGGCTTAGTATTAGAACCGGCCGGCGGCGGGGCTGACCCCGTGGCTGTATTTTGTTGAGCAGCCTTTGCAAGCTCGGCATCAATAATGCCTCTCAGTTTCTGAGCATCATTGATCTCTGTATACGGCACCAACGCACCATTGATGTACAAGGTCGGGGTTGAATTCACACCGATGGCCTTAGCCCGTGTCAGATCCGCATCGACCCGGCTCTTAGCTCCGATCCCAAGCATATCGTTTTCCCATTTGGCCACATCGAGTCCGATCTTCTGGGCATAGGCCTTCCATATCTCTTTATGCGACGGTGAGTTCGTCCATGCCTGCTGGTTGGAGAGGAGCTGGTGCTGCATATCCCAGAATCGGTTTTGCATACCTGCAGCCTCTGAGGCGACCGCGGCGTCGTATGACTTCGCGTGATTTGGCAGCGGGAAATGCCGGAATACGAAATGGATCTTGGCTCCGTACGTTGACTTGATCTCATTAAAAATCGGATTGACCTGGGCACACGAGGAGCACTGGAAATCAGCAAATTCCTCGATTCTGACCGACGCGGATTGAGATCCGGACTGATTCGGCGGCTGTGCCCCGGGAGGCGCTCCGGCCGGGATCGTACTTACTCTGGGCTTATTAGCGGCGGTGTTTGCAGCCGTATTGCTTCTCGACGTCGGGGTGCTCGCCTTCGAAGTGTAGTAATACCATCCGCCCATTGCCGCCACGAGCAGTACTCCAACGATTATAAGTAAAGGGGAATTGCTTTTGCTTTCTTTTGCTTTTTTATTACTCATTTTATTTTGAAATTAACTTACGGCCTTGATTCGGTTCTTCCGCAGGTGGTTATCATCGAGCATTTCTATCGAGTCTCTAACACGCAGCGATATTCCGTCCGCATTGAGGCCATATTCTGCCATCAATATTTTAGGGTCGCCATGCGGAACGATCTCATCCGGCACACCCATTCTCACGACCTTTATTTTATCTGCAAGGTTATTTTCTTCAAGCAGCTCGAGCACCGCGGAGCCGAAGCCGCCTGCAAGATATGCATCCTCTACAGTTACAATAAGACGTTTGTTCCGCGCAAGTTCGAGGATCGCATCCTTATCAAGGGGCTTTACGAACCTGGCATTGACCACTGTCGATTGGATGCCGCCGACCGCGAGTTTATTGCCTGCCTCGACAGCCGGATAGACCATTTCGCCGTAAGCAATAATAGCAACGTCGCCTCCTTCGCGAAGTATTTCGGCCTTTCCTATCTCGATCTGTTTGGGTGGGCCGCTAATATCGACACCAAAGCCATTACCTCGCGGATATCTTATCGCGGCCGGGCCCGGATACTCGATCGCCGTCAGCAGCATGTCACGCATCTCGGCCTCATCCTTGGGGGACATCAGCACGATATTAGGATAACCGCGTAAATACGTGATATCCAGCAACCCGTGATGTGTCGGACCGTCGGCCCCAACGATGCCGGCACGGTCCATCGCTAGCGTTACATTGAGATTCTGAAGACAAACATCGTGAATGACCTGGTCAAACGCCCGCTGTAAAAATGTCGAATATATAGCCGCGACCGGCTTTAACCCTTCGCAAGCCATTCCCGCGCAGAATGTGATGGCGTGCTGCTCGGCGATCCCAACGTCGTAGGCACGTTCGGGAAATTTTTCGAGTACCTTATCTACACCGGTTCCGTCAGGCATGGCCGCCGTGAGAGCGACTATCCGGTCATCGCTTTCCATCAACTCGCACATCGTATCGCCAAAAACCTGCGTATACGTCGGGGGAGTAACTTTGCTCGATTTATACGGTAGGCCGGTTCGCGGGTCGAAAGGTCCCGTGGCGTGATACGCGTAATAATTTTTTTCCGGATTTGGAAAGCCTTTCCCTTTTATCGTCAGAGCATGGACGATCACCGGTCCGTCGTCGACCTTTTTGGCTTCCTCAAGCGCTCTTACCAGCATAGGGACATTGTGCCCGTCGACATAACCGATATATTTGAAACCCAGCTCGTTCACGAGCGCTCCGGGCAGGACCGCCGCTGCGATCGCATCCTTAAATGATTTTGCCGCCCGGCGTAGCGAACCGCCGATACCGGGCACGCTTTCTAAAACGTCACCGATCTCTTCCTTGAGGTGCTGATAACTCTGAGCTTCTTTGATGCGGTTGAGATAGCCGCTGAGAGCCCCGACCGCCGGTGCGATCGACATTTCGTTGTCATTTAGCAGGACAATGAGCCGGGATTTTAGATGGCCGGCCTGGTTGATGGCCTCCATCGCCATACCGCCCGCGAGGCTGGAATCGCCTATCATCGCGCAGACATGAAAATCTTCTTTCTTTGTATCGCGAGCGACCGCCATGCCCAGTGCTGCCGAAAGCGAGGTCGATGCATGGCCGGCACCGAAAGTGTCATACTGAGATTCCTCGCGACGCAGAAATCCGGACAATCCCCCTGACTGCTTGATGGTGTGAAGCTGATCGCGGCGGCCGGTAAGGATTTTATGGGCGTATGCCTGATGGCCGACGTCCCAGACAAGCTTGTCATTTGGCGTGTCGAAAACATAGTGCATTGCCACCGCCAGCTCGACCGCCCCGAGGCTCGCTCCCGTATGGCCGCCCACACGCGAACACGTATCAATTATGAACTGCCGAACTTCTTCGGCAACTTCCTGAAGGTCCTCGACCCTTAAACGTCGAAGATCGGCCGGCGAATTTATCTCTGATAAAAATCTCATTTTAAGCGACGGAATAAAACGCCTATCAAATGTCGCATTTTAGCTTGCGCGGACGCAAATGTTAAATGGCACGCGAACCTTGACCCCAACAATCACTTCATAATGCATGACATTTCTTTACAAAGCAGGCCCGATTTTGTTCAACCAAATGCCAATGAGCTACGTCATAAGATGCGTAAAGCGAAAGCTTAAATAAAAACAAGAGGTACAAAAATGTCATTAAAATCCAGGTTCTTTACTATTTTTACAGCAGCGGCGGCGACAGCGGCTTTTGCTACATTCACGATCGCTCAAGAGAGCCCTGCACCGGCACC
>JBGTCF010000250.1:0-7342 GCA_041748975.1 Pyrinomonadaceae bacterium | reverse complement strand
TTCGGGCGAGAGGGCAAAGACCTTTCGCCCCTTGCGCTCGATCGCGATCACGCTTACATCAAAGTCCTCGCGAAGCATGCATTCCGCAAGAGTCTTGTCGATCAGAAAGGATCTCGTGGGAACCCCGGCGCGAAAAAGGCTTTTACCCAGCCCGTACGTAGAAATAAGGTCGCCGCTGCGCTCGGGCGAATTGGGTGTCTGCGTGCGTTCGAGCGCCGACTCGCCGGGTAACAGTCTGCGGCCCACAAAGGTCACATACAGGATTCCGGTCACGATAATGACCAATCCCAGCGGCAGGAAATCCATCAGGCTAAAACCGTCGATCTGGTTGTCCTGAAGCAGCGAATTTAAAATGATGTTCGACGTGGTCAGCAGCGTGGCAGTACCGCCCAGGATGGTGCCGAAGGCCAGCGGTATCAGTATCTTGGAATTACTCACCCCCGCTTTCTTCGCCGCACCCGACACAGCCGGCAACAGCACGGCCGCCGCCGCGATGTTGTTCATAAACAGGGACAAAAACGCACCCGCGATCATCACGATCACCACAAGCGAAAGCTCACTCCGCCCCCCGACGCGAAGCAAAACTACGCCGACCTGCTCAGTAACGCCCGTCCGCTGCAGAGCCTCGGCTAGCACAAAGATCGCGATGATCGTAATCACCGCCGACCTGCTAAACCCCGAAAACGCCTCCTGCGGCGTCAATACACTCGTGACCCCGAGCGCCACCACCACAAGCAGCGCAACCAGATCCGCCGGCAGCCGGTCTGTTAAAAACAGCACCAACGCCGCGATCAGGATCACAAATGTAATAATCAGTTGATTGTCCATCAGCGCAGGCTACAGTGTAGTAGCCCGCCCCCGCATCCGACAAACCAACAGATTCCAGATTCCAGATTCCAGATTTCTGCATTTCGAATTCCCGATTTCAGATTCCAAATTTGAAATTCCAAATCGCAGATGACTGGACCGCGGGCGCCCTTGCCTGCAACCCCGGTTCCTCCGGCGTAAACTACAAAACCCAGGCCCGCACGTCAGTAAGGGCGCTGTATTGACTAGCTCATTGTTGTAAAATGACAGCTTGTAAGGCGATCTGGGTTCCCGGGTCTAACCTAAACACATCTGAGCGTATTGCTAACACTGCACCTGCTGTGGATGTGTTTCCCTGTATGGGGACGCCGGCAACGGCTCCGATCAATGCTCCCAGGATACCGCCCACGCCTCTTTGCTGAGTTGCAGCAGTCGTGGCAGCTTGATTGGTTACCTGTACAAGTTCACCAGAATCCGACGTCACGGCAAGAACATTGCTCGCGAAACGATAGGTCTTATTCTCACGCGGGAGGGTGATGGTGTCGAAAGCGAGCAGCACTCGCGACATACCAGCCACTCTCGTCGACGGATCTTCGTTGAGGACCCGGCCGCTAATGGTCGCACCGCGAAATTGTACGGGTGCCGTCACTTCCATAGTGAAGCGGTCAGCGGCATTCGAACTCACGATTGCTGTTCGAAGCGTCGCGTTGAGGCGAGTTCCCGACGGAATGACGTACGAGTTTTCTACAACGATCGAAGCATTGCTATCTCCGGGCAGAGAGTAGCTGACATTGTCCCATCTGGCGATCTGATCGACTTTGTCATAAACACTCGTAACTGTGATGTCCTGATTGCTGTTTTCGAGAAATATACGACGCGTGACCCTCAACTTTCCGTCTGCTGTCGGCAGCATCGTTAAATAAAAATCACTTGCCCTCTCGCCCTGATAATTGATGATCAAGCCGTCAGCATCTACCGTGGCCGTAGTCGTGATAGTCCTTCCCCGAGGGTTCGGCTCCGAGCGGGCCACGCCATCGGCCTGAAATGATACTCGAGGCAGAATGCTGGATGCCATGTCCACGTTCTTGTTGTTCATCTGGATCGCGATCATCTCTGGTGAGCTGAGACGATTTTCCAGGCCGCGTCCGACATTGTCCCGGTTTGCGGCATTTGAGGACCCAAGAACTCGATTGACCGCTGCTGACGGGTCCTCACTAAGGCTGGTGTTCAACCTGTAAGTGCCAGTTATACGCTGGTCAAAATTGCGCAGGTTGACATTTCCCGCAACGGTATCCCGGCCCAAACTCTGGTTCCAATTCCAACTTTGCTGGAAATATGTTGCAAGTATATTGAGATCACCGCGAAGATTGCGCCACTGCGCCTGGGCAGACGGCGTGAGGCGGTTTCGGTTCATAAACTGATCGAGGTACGTTGCCGCCCTCAGCACGTCCGTTACGTCGCCCATCGTTGCGCGCCGCGCGTCAAACTGCCGCCGCAACCGATCTTCTGCCGTCTCAAAGCGTGAAACGAACTCCATTGCCGCCTCATTACTGATGTCAACGGACGTATCCGTCCTCAGGGCACTTTGCAACTGGGTGCGAAATATTCCCGATTTGAGGTCTACGCGTGACAGGACGGTCCGAATCTGGCTGTCCATCACCGTATAAGTTGCTGGTCTGAGGTCAACGCCCCTGCTACTGTTTCTGTCATCCACCGGTTCTATGGGCGTGACTCCCGCGGTCGTGCCGGTCCATGCCGGGACGCGCTGATTCCAATTCCAACTCAATCGGTTATAGGTAGCGAGGGTAGTAAAATCACGCTTCAGGCTTCTCCACTGCGCCACGGCCGCAGGGCTGACCCGGTTCCGCAGCATAAACTGGTCGATGCGGGTAGCACTGATCAGAGTATTATTGACGTCGTTATCGATCGGGTTTCTGGCCTCGAATGACTCTTGCAGCTGCGTTAGGTCCTGCTGCAACGCCGTCAGATAGTCCGGCAGCGGCTCTAAATCACTATTCGATGTATCACGCTCGGCAACACGATCTACCTCGTCCTTTAGGATGTCGATCTTTGTTTCGATACGGGTTAACAATGTTTCGGTCTGTCGGGTAGTTGCACGCCCCGTATTTCTGACCTGAGCAGATACGTTCGTATTGAACGCGACAATTGAAAGAAAAGCGAAAAGTAGAAAAAAACTGATCTTGATTTTCATAAAGTACTCCTAAATCGGAGGTGCCGATTATTAAAGATATGTAAACAGGGAGAGAAAAGTTAGAACCCGGCCATTCTTGGCCCAAGTCACCTTTTACAGGGTAGACACATAATGGAAATGCTTGTGTATGGAAACATACACTGTTTGGTATATCCGACTCCGTAGTCTCGCATGACTGGACCGCTGCCGCACCCGCGGGCAACGCCGGTTCCCCCGTGCGTCGGGGTGAGTTACGGCGAAATTTAGGTGTTCATCACGTTCGTCAGCCTCCGGGCTGGCCGTTTGAAAGCGAGGTCCGCCCGCGTTCCGGGCGAAGACGCTACCGGAGCAAATGCGAACTTCTCCACCCGGGTTATCTCCGGCTACCGGCATTCGCTTCAAACCGCATACCGTTTATACTGAACTGTAGAACAAGCGGGTTCCCATATGACACGAAAGATCAGGCCAATCGAGAATCCAATGGAATCGAGGGAATCCCCTATCGATGCCGATGACTCGTTAGACTATCAACCTTCCAAAGACAGCCTGCCAGACGTCGATAAGTCTTACAACGTTCTTGCCGAAGCAGCATCCGACGCAGTCATCCGCATTAACGAAGACAGCATGATCGAGTTTGTGAACTCTGCCGCGACTCGAATATTCGGGCATCCGATCGAGGACATGTTGGGCCGACCTTTGACGATTTTGATGCCTGAAGAACTTAGAGATCGTCACAGGGCGGGATTCGAGCGCTATTTAAAGACGGGAGAACGGCACCTTAATTGGGAGAGCATCGAGATCGTCGGGCTTCACAGGGACGGACACACCTTTCCGCTCGAGATATCGTTCAGGCAATACCAAAGCAGCTCCCGCCGGTTCTTTGTAGGGATCGCCCGCGATATAACCCAGCGAAAAGCCACTCAAAGAGCCTTAAAAGAGTCGGAGGAAAACTTCCGCACTCTTGCTAATTCTATTTCCCAGTTGGCTTGGATGGCCCATGCTGACGGAGCTATATTCTGGTATAATGATCGCTGGTTTGAATACACCGGAACGACCCTAGATGAGATGAAAGGCTGGGGCTGGCAGGCGGTGCATCATCCCAGCTCTGTCGGGCCCGTAACCGAAAAATTTAAGGAGCATGTAGACTCGGGCGAAGAATGGGAGGACACTTTTTTACTTCGTTCGAGCTCTGGCGATTACCGATGGTTCCTTTCTCGCGCCGTGCCGATCCGCAATTCCGAAGGACTTATCGTGCGCTGGTTTGGTACCAATACCGACATTGATGACGTACGCCGCGCAGAAGAAATACTCTACCTAGCCCGTCAAGAACTACAGTTTCGCGTGGCGGAACGGACTTCTGAGTTAGCGGCGGTGAACGCAGCTCTTGTGCGTGAATCTGCCGAGCGCCAGAAGGCCCAGGACGAACGCCTCGAGATGTTAGGGCGGCTTCTTACCTCGCAGGAGGACGAAAGGCGTCGGATCGCCCGAGATATGCATGATCATTTCGGCCAGCAGTTGACGGCCCTCCGGCTGCAACTCGAAGCACTTGGAAAACTGTGCAACGAAGAAGGTCTATGCGACAAGGTTGCCGAAGCTAAAAGGATCGCTGAGCAGCTCGATACAGATGTGAATTTTCTCGTTTGGGAACTGCGCCCGACTGCCCTTGACGATCTGGGATTGGAGGCGGCTCTGGCACACTATATTGAAAAATGGTCTCTTCAATTTGAAATCCCCGTCGGTTTCCACGTTGGCGAGTACGAAGAAACAAGAATTTCCGCGGAGGCTCAGTCCTCCCTGTACCGAATCGCTCAGGAAGCTATCAATAATGTCCACAAATACGCGGACGCCAGGAACGTCAGCGTTCTGCTCGAAACGCGAGGTTCGGAATTTGTGATGATTATTGAAGACGATGGCCGCGGCTTCGATGTTAAGGACAAAATGGCATCGAAGCTCGGCTTCGGCTTGATCGGAATGTCTGAAAGGGCTGCCCTTGTCGGGGGTTCACTCGAGATTGAATCAGCAGCAGGAAAAGGCACGACCGTTTTCGTCAGAATTCCGGTCACCCAGTAAACAAACCGCCGGCCCGCATCCTGAGCCCACTAGTCGGGCTCAGGATGCGATGCCGTCCAAGTGCAGGCCGTCGTAGAAATATACGATCTTCTTTGCGGCCCCTGCGTCTTTGCGGGAACCTGTTTATTCAGGCTCCCCTCCTGCCTGAGGAGGGGTGGCAGCCGCTTCGGCTGACGGGGTGGTGGGAGCGCGACGGGGTCGTCAGGTCTTCTTTGCGGCCTCTGCGTCTCTGCGGGAACCTGTTTATTCTGGCTCCCCTCACTGCGGGAGTAGGGGTGGCAGTCGTTTCGGCTGACGGGGTGGTGGGAGCGACGGGGTCGTGACCGACACAGGTCTTCTTTGCGGCCTCTGCGTCTTTGCGGGCGCCGAGTGAGCGTCAAAGCGATCTCGCCCGCACGCCAATTCAACGGCTTTGCCTCCCGCAGAGATGCGACGGCTCTGCTTCGCCGTACTGCTGATACCTACCCTGCCTCTCTAACCTCTTCCGCATCCTGATCCGACTAGTCGTGCTCAGGATACGGAAGAGGTTAGAGGGGTGTTCAAGCTTGCTTTCTGCGAACTCCCCTCCTGGATAGGAGGGGTGGCCAAAGGCCGGGGTGGTAGATCTTTGCTCGTCAATACACAGCCGATCTTCTTGTCAGTACCCGTAACGGTAGCGACGGGGGTTTTTAACCGGCGAGTCCTATGTCCGCAACGGCCACCTCCCCGGTCGTCACCGCTCCCGGAACCGACTTTGCCCCCAACGCCCTCACCTCCGGCAACGCGAAAACAAGCGAAGTACGATCTGCATCAACACAAAAGGAGTCGAGGCCCGGCTGCTCAAGCCCAAAAAGACCTACGACCCCGCCCGGAGCATCCTCACCGATAACGAAAAACGTGTCCTCGCCCCCATTCTCTACTGGGGTAAAATCCCAACTTTATATCATACGCCCGTCTCCGTGTAAATCAAAAAAATTAATCGAAGTCGGCTCGAATGCATTCGCGCAAAAGATGCAGGCATCAATAGATTCGCTGCTAAAATAGTTCGAATAACCGTCCAAGTCAATCCGTGAGTCCCTTACTCCATCACCCACACTCCATCCTTCAATTCGAAGAACTGGACATATCGCTGCTGGGAGCCGAGGTCGAGGCATTGCTGCTGGGTGACGCCGTAATGGGCGAGGATGTCGGCTATATTGTCGGTGGGTTCGTCGTCTTGGGACCAGAGTTTTTCGATGTATTCGAAGGGGTCGGGGGCAGTGCCGGGTTTTTTCCAGATCTGTTTCGCTTCGGCCGAGGCGAGTTGGACAAGGTAGCCCTGGCGGAGCCGCCATCGGTTCAGGGGGGAAGGGTCGAAGAATTCCTCGGTAGTGGATCGAGCCTATGCTACGAAATGCCTGTCTGCGCCCTCGGTGTTTTCCCTCCGCGCCCCTTTGTGTGGAAAAAGCGAGGCCAAACACAGAGAGATCAAGGAACAGACACAAAGGACATAAAATAGATCCCAGACTGATCCACGACTGAAAACTCCCCGATTCGAGCATGAGCAGCCGTGTTCTGATAGAATGTCTCTTTTCTTTTATGAGTACTCCAGAACCAAACAAGATCATCTTTTCGATGGTCAAGGTCAGTAAGTTTTACGATAAGAAGCCCGTTCTTAAGGACATCTATCTTTCATTTTTCTACGGAGCCAAGATCGGCGTTCTCGGCCTGAATGGCGCCGGCAAATCTTCTCTGCTGCGGATCATCGCGGGCACTGACAAGGATTTCATCGGCGAGGTCGTCTTTTCGAAGGGCTATTCCGTCGGCTACCTCGAACAGGAACCGAAGCTCGATGAGTCCAAAACGGTACAGCAGACAGTCGAGGAGGCCGTGCAATCCACCGTCGATCTCTTAAAGGAATTCGAAGAGATCAACGCCAAATTCGCCGAGCCGATGGACGACGATGCTATGAACGCGTTGATCGAACGCCAGGGCGAGGTGCAGGAAAAGCTCGATCATGCTGATGCGTGGGACCTCGATTCGCGGCTTGAGATGGCGATGGACGCGCTCCGATGCCCGCCCCCCGAGACGCTCGTGAGCACGCTCAGCGGAGGCGAAAAACGCCGTGTGGCGCTTTGCCGCCTTCTGCTGCAAAAGCCGGACATCCTATTGCTCGATGAGCCGACAAACCACCTCGACGCCGAGTCGGTCGGATGGCTCGAACAGCACCTGCAAAAATACGAGGGCACGATCATCGCGGTAACGCACGATCGTTACTTTCTCGACAACATCGCCGGTTGGATACTCGAGCTCGAC
>JBGTCF010000249.1:0-6235 GCA_041748975.1 Pyrinomonadaceae bacterium | reverse complement strand
TTCAAACGCATTGCCGGGACCACTTTTTCTAAACGCTGTGCGGGCAGCAGCGACATTTTCCGGATCGCGTCCATCAGCGATACCACCTTTTGCTCGCGAACGTAACGCCCAAGAACTCGCGCGAAGGTGCCTGCACTGCGCGGGTGTCCCTGGCTGTTTTGGATCAATCCGTCGCTGGCGACCATCACGCGCGGATTGGCCGCCGTCATACGCGCGACCTCTTCCGGTATCGCATGACCAATGACCGGCCCACCCTGTTTGCGGTAACGCGCGAAAGATTCCGCCGTCAAGCGCTCGCCGGTCGCCACCCACTGCAGGTCTTTGTAGGTGATCCCGAAATTCTCTTGCCAGCCATCGTTGTAGATGGCCGATTCGATACGCGTCTGCGTTGCCGTGTATGGATAGGCTTCCGTGGTTACGTCCATGCCGCGCCGGGCGGCGCCTTCGATCATTCTCAAACAGGTGGCCGTTTGAGCCAGGCACATGCTGTTTACGTGTACGACGTGCAGAGAGGCACCGGTAGCTGCCGCGGCCGCCAAGATCTCCTGCAGTCCCGCGATACCGCTTGTCGGCTCCTTCGCACCGGCGAATCGCATGTGGACATAATTCGCGACACCGCGCTCGGCCGCGAGCGCGAACAGGTCGAACACCTCGGCCCGCGTCGTTGTCGGCACATAATTGATGCCAAAGCCAATGCCGAGCGCTCCCTCGTCCAGACCCTTTTTGATAAGGTCGGTTATCTGGCGGACCTCGTCGGGCGTGGACGGGCGATTCATCGCATTATCCCTTGGCAGAAGGTACCCGGTGTCTTTCATCGCGGCCATCTTCGCCGGGATGTGCCCGACCGTAGCTCCGAAGTTTATGAGCGACTTACCCTCGCGCTGAGCGTACCAGGCGGCCACCGGGGAAACGCCTACTTCCATTTCCAGCGCCGTCGTCACACCGTCGCGGGCCTGGTATCGGTTGTTCTCGGCATCCTGCCCGTGAGCATGGAGATCAATGAATCCGGGGGAAATGACCAGACCTTTAACGTCGACCATGGTTCGTCCGCGCAAAGGCCGCGTGGAGATCGCCGCGATCTTGCCTCCGCGAATTCCAACGTAACGGACCGCATCCAGATTCGATTCCGGATCCATCACGCGACCATTCACGAACACAATATCGAAGTCGGCGCCTCCTCGCGCTATTGCGACAGATGCCGAGATCGAAAAGATCAGGAGGGTCGCCAGCCCAGCCCTCACGGCCTTGGCGATCGGTGTTGTCGATATGCGTTGTGTGAGTGAGCCGAGTCTCACACCTTTCTTTTCTATGGTTGTTCTTTTTAGCATGACTATATCTCCAAAAAACTAGACTATTCCACGTAGAAATTAAGATCCTTCGCACGAAATTTATTTGCAGGGAGCTTTTCAGAAGTGATAAAGCCAGGCTCTGCCGCGATCAGATCCGGAATGCGATTGACAACGGTCGCGCAGGTCAGCTCGACGGTCGCCGGCCTGTTAATTATGACCTCGGTATCGGGCTCACCGTAAATGGTCCAGACATTCTGATCGAACTCGCCGGGGGCGTAAACCTTGCCGATGCAATTTCCTTCGATCACGATCCCTTCTTCTGTAGTGGTCGTAACAACGGCGGACATTCCGGTCGCGTGCCCGGCTGGGATGGTCATCTGGAGCGTTTCCGATCTAAGTTCCTTGTCGTGCGTCTGGGGAACGCACTTTTGGGTCTGTTCTTTTACGGTGAGCCCGAGCTGAGAGCAGAGCCAACCATTTGAATTCCACATATAAGAGGGCAGGAATGCTTCCTCTTCGATCATTGCTGCTCGCTCCGAGCTCGAGATGTTGTCGGATGCCGCGATCTCTTTCTCGAAATCCTCGAGCGACAGGCCTGCACCATGGACCTTTGCCAACGCAATTCCGTAATCCTCGACGTTGTAGCTGGATCTTCCCGTGATCTTCGTGATGGTGTGCGTTGCACCTGCAATTATGGTGATCAAATTCCCCCAAAACACATCGCCATATCCCGAGCCGCAGAGTGTAACACCTTTTTCCTTTGCCAATTCGTCCAGCATCTGCGTAGTCTTCGGCGCTGAATTCCACGGGTAGAATGCTTCCTCGCAAAGCGAAATAGCGTTGACGCCGCTCTCGACACAATCCAGGAAAGGGCGTTTGAGGTCATGCATCAGGCTCGCCGTGGTGATGATGCAGGCATCCGGTTTCGCCTCCTTCATGACCGCAGCCGCGTCTTTTGAATCTTGAACGAGTACGCCAGTTTTTCCTATACCTGCAATCTCGCCAATGTCCATCCCGATGTTAGAGCTTCGGCCAAAGGCGCAGACGATCTCCGCGCCCTTCTCGATGGCGTAGCGCATCGAGTAAATGGACATCTTGCCACAACCGTATTGAGCGATCCTGAGTTTTCTATTCATAATATATCCGGAGCCAGCCGCTAAAGTTCAGTATTCATTTCAGCGAGAGCACGCACCGGAATCAGCGTGCCACCACAGTCGAGACAAATCAGCAGCATGTCGTCGTAATAGTCGCGTCTACATTCAGGAGATCGTTTCATAAACTACATGTCAGGTTCAGGCCCGCTCTTCCAGACAATCTTCAATCCTCCAGCAAGCTCCCTGTAAACACCTTTTCCCCGCCGAGCGATGTGTGAAACGCCCAGGCGACAGAACGGTTTTGATGTCGACTTTTACGTTTGTCATTAATCTTCGGGCAGAAGTTTTCTTTGGAAAACGGGTTGTCCGGCAGTCGAGGTATAAAAACCGTAAATCGCCAGACCGACGGCGGCGACGAAAACTATCACCGTTCCCGGAAACATATGACTCGATGTGTCGAAAGTAGTCGGTAATGAACTGCTTAAACTCCCATAGACAATACTGAACATTACAGCCAGAAGACCAAAACGGGTGAGTATAAAAGTCACAGTCGCACCAAAGATTAAAGCTGATGCCCCGTTTAACCAATCTCCGCTTTGCAGTGAGATAGGAAACTGCGGAACGGAGATTATTAAAGCCAGCAATATTATGCTTATTTTCTTATTTCTGAAAATTATATAAAAAAGTAATAATATAAAGAATAAAGCTAGTCCAACAAGCGACGAAACCGCTATATCTCCTAACAATCTTGAAATTATTCCCGACCATCCGTTCAAGGATTCAATAAAAAAATTATTGTCTACATGTTCGCCCGCGCCGAAGATGTTTTCTTTGATAAAATGTCCGAAATGATCTATTAAATTAATTCCGATTCCGCCGAGCGCGCCGATTAAAATATCGCGTCCGATTATCGGGTCGCGGAAATCTCCCGCCAGCAGACGGTTCCACGAAATCAGCAGTTCCGACCACCAGCGGCGGGCAAACGGTTCAAGAGCGAGATAAAATACTCCGGCTATTACCGCAACATACAAACTAAAACTCAGCACCTGATAAAAAACAATCATTTCTCCTCTCAATGCCGAAACGTGGCTGGCATTTATAAAAGCGGAAAGAGAAAATCCGAGAAAGCAAACCGTCGCCACTTTGAAACCGCCTTTTACGTCGCTGCGTCCAGCCTTAAAGTTATGCCGGGCGAGCAGAACGGCGCCGATTAAAATTGAAATCCAAATAATAGAAACGATTATTTCCGCCGGTTTAGCCGATGTGTCGTCGGATGATTGGTCATCTCCGACGAATTTGTCCCACGGATTGAAAATACGAAAATAAACCGGCTCGCCGTTCAGAGCGGCGGCTTCGATACGAATCGGCACGTCGGGGAAATCCGCCAGCGTGCCCTGCCACGCCGTCTGCGTGTCGGCAGGCACGATTAAAATTTGCTGCGGCTCGGTTTGTTCAAAATTTTTGATGTCCAGTCCCGCTTCATCAAACAATTTCGACCATTCGGGCGTTTGCGGCTCAGCCGATTTTTTGATCGCCTGATTCGGAACGGTCATAAATGCGATCAATCTGCCGCGCGCGTCGAGACTGACGTTGATCATTCCCGGAACTGTGAAAGGCGGATCGCCTGCGGAAATTTTCCAATCATTCCACGCTACCAGATAACGCGGAGACTGGCGGTAAATAAAAAAAACGTCATAAGGCTGACCGGCGCGCAGACGTTCCCGCGGATTTGTAATCAATTTAGTTTCGGAGACATAATTTAGAAAAACATTGTTAATCAGAAATTTGTATTTCGCATCAGCCGGAGTTTTCGTATAACCCAAATTTTTGACAATCTCTTTTGCCCGCTCAGCCAGAATCTCCGGCGACTTTTTAAGCGGCGTGAGACCGCAGGTAAAAACCTGCTGATTTCTGGCAACGGCAAGAGTGAATCCCGCCAATATCAAAAGCAAAAATGCTAAACCGACTTTCGGTTTTAACGCGCCTTTTTTAGGCACGGCGGCGATCATTTCCGGCGAAGGCGTTTCTCCCGCCGCAATCGCCGCTTCCAACGGATTTCCGCCCGGCAGCGAGAGCGCGACCTGTATGGCTGACACTGGCCGCTTATTTGGGTCCTTTTCCAGACACCGAAGGATCACTCGCTCGACCAGCGGATCTAAGTGCTGAACGTGGCTCGAAGGACTTGTGGGAGATGAAGCCTCGTGCAGGGACATCAGCTCGATGAGATTATCTGAATTATATGCACGCTTCCCGGTGAAAAGCTCGTAAAGGACGAGGCCGAGCGAGTAGATATCGCTTTTTTGCGTGACCTCTTTTCCCGTCAGCTGCTCGGGTGCCATGTACGCCGGAGTGCCGGACATCGCTTCGGCGCCCCGCACCTCTCTCGCGACGACGGAGACTCCGAAGTCAGTGATCCGAGCCCTGCCGCGGCCATCGATCATGATGTTGGCGGGCTTCAGGTCGCGGTGCAGCACGCCGTTGTCGTGGGCGGCGGCAAGACCGGCACAGATCTGACGTGCTATCTCATTAGCCTTGTCGCCCGGCAGACGGCCGATGCGGCGGAGGAGGATCGACAGGTCTTCGCCGTCGATGAACTCCATCGACAGGAAGTGCATGCCTTGCGTTTCGCCGATGTCGTAAACGCGGCAGACGTTCGGGTGCGAGATCTGACGCGTGATTCGAACTTCATTCTGAAAGCGTGCCAGTGCAGCCCCGTCCATCGACACGGCTTGAGGCAGGAACTTGAGAGCGACGATCTGCTTGAGCTTGAGGTCTTCAGCCTTGTACACCTCACCCATCCCGCCGCGGCCAAGAAGGCTGACGATCCGATACCGCTCACCCGGTATCTTTCCGGCCGGAAACCGCGCGCCGTCCGACGACTCTGTAGAGTGTATCGCCGCGTCGCCGCCCGCCGGGGGCATAAAGGCCGTCGCACCCGATGTCTGGTCGAACGACAGTCCGCAATGCGGGCATTTCAAAACCTCCTTCGTGAGGGCGTGCTTACAGGATGGGCATGTTGTCATGTGTTTGTTCGACGTCTTGTTTTCTCTGTCAAATGATTCGCCGGGCTTTGCGGTGGTCCGTAGCTACCTGATCGCTATCGGATTTATCCACGCCTGAACACCGCCGGTGATCCGTACCGGGCCCAAGGTAAAGAAAGACTCCCAGGCCTTATCTCGTGCAATCTCGTCAAGCTTTAGGTTTTCCAGAATGTAGATCCCATTTTGGGCCAGCAGGATCTGGTGAACCTCATAAGTGCCTGCATCCTTTTCGAACGGAATCACCTCGAAATTTGCTGTGTCCGCTCCAACCGCGGCAACGCCCAGCAAGGCCAGATAGTAGGCTCCATCGCGTCCAAGGCCTGCATTTGCTGCGATGAATCGCTTATCGTCCTTGCCCAAGAGGCTCATCCAGCCCGTATAAAGTAGTACGATGTCGCCCTTTTCGATGGCTCTGATGCCCTGCCGTTTCATCGCACCGTCGATCTCGGCGCGGTTAAAGGCGACGCCCTCCTTGACCATGTCGGTCCCGAAATAGCCTGCCATGTCGAGTAAAATGGCACGCGTAGCAATTGCTGGAACATTCTCGATACCTAGTTTTTTCAGCCCGTCAACCTGGGCAAAATCTTTACCTCGATTGCAATTAAAATAAAGGTCGTCGATGCCGATATGCCCCAACCCGTCGATCTGCGACCCGATGCCGACCCAACCCGTAATGAGGTCATCGTTATATGTGCCTTTGTTTGGGCCAAAGCTCGCACCGCCTGCCTGGCCCGGCTGTACGATCGTGATGCCGAACGTGCGTGTGCCAAAGGCGGGCGTGTTCTTATTGGTCTCGATCCCAAGCCGATAC
>JBGTCF010000248.1:0-5814 GCA_041748975.1 Pyrinomonadaceae bacterium | reverse complement strand
GTCTGCGGCTTTTGGATTAAACTCAACCCCGCTCACGCGTTGTATCCAACCGTTCCGGACAAAAAATATCCTGTTTATCGGATCGCCTTCGCGAAATAGGACGTGTTCCTTTTCGTAAACTGCGAATCGGGCAGAATCATTTAGCCGCTGAAGAAGGGAGGGAGAAATGTCGAGATGAGTAAAATCCCTCAGCTCGTTTAGCGATAAGGAAAGTCCGTAATTTCGGTAATTTCGATCTAGTGCTTTTCCAAATTTGGGCAGCTTGCGAAGCAGACGGATCGCGGGCCGTGTGATCTCCAGAACAAGTGCCGGGCCGCTTGTCATCGCAACCGAAACATTTGCAGTTCTCGGCGTGCCGGACAGCAGTGCCATTTCGCCAAATGAATTTCCCGGCGGCACCTCACCGACCTTTTTTACGTTGCCGCTCTGTTCGGAGACCGAGGCTTCCAGGCGGCCGTCCACGAGGATATAAAAAATACTGCTTTCCCAGGTGTTTTCCCGAACGATAACCTCGCCGGGCGAGTATTCGAGAAGCCGCGTATATGGGCCGACCTGTTTGCCGCGATAGCTGCGGCCAAACAGGATTATATCCATGTCGAGTTCATTGCGAAACTCCCCGTTCGGTAATTGCTCGACGAGTTCCGATACAATATCGACATTTCGAAAAGCATCGATTATCTGCTCGTGCTTCTCAATTTCACGCGGCATTTCGGCTCACTATACGAAGGGGATTCAACTGATGCGCGGCCAGAAAAAATAAATCAAAACGGCAGCGGCGACTACCAATGCCATAAAACCCATCAAAATGATCACGACGCCCAAAATGATCCATTTGGTCTTGTTCGACCAACCCGGGCTCGGCGGCTCAACTGGTGCCTTTTTTTGGAGCGGCGAGGCCGCGGCGACGGGTTCGATTATCTCAATTCGTTTTTCCTGAGGTGGAGCTTCTTTTGCGACATTCAGCCCCATGTCTGAGAGCATCTGATTGTACATCGTCTGGCCGAGCTGAACCGTGTTGTCCATTTTCTCGAAGTGTGACGCCTCACGGCCTTCTTCTTCAACAAAGGCATTTCCGCAGCCGGGGCAAAATGCCTTAGCCTCGTCGACCATTTCTTCGCATTTATCGCAACGCTTTTGGCCCATTAATTAGTTTGGCTTGTGACAGATCGTACAATCCTTGGATGTCGCAAAGCCGGGCCTCTTCTTCAGTTCGGGTCGTAGCTTAAAGGCCGCATCGTGACAAGTGTTGCAATTTATATGATACGCAAGCTCGTTATTAAGGTCCTTGACCGTGGTTTTGCCGCCGTCAGTGTACGAAGCCGTGGGCATCTCCTTATCTTCCGGCACCGCCCCGTCCTGAAAATGACAAGCGCGACATTCGCTGACCTTTTGTTTTGACGTTTTCCAGGTTTCAAGTGTCAATGTCACGTCACGCTCAGACGTCAATAGGGGCAGTTTAAGTGCCGACTTCGGTTGATCAGTGTGATGGCATTCGACGCAGGCGACAACCGACTTCCCGTCCGGACTGTATTTCAAAAGAGCGTGAGTTTCGTGATCAAATGGTGACTCGCCATATTCCGAAAGGCTGTCCCGTGACAATACAAATTTCTTCTTGATAGATTGCCCTAAGACTTGGCTCGGAATATCGCCTGGGGCCGATGCGGCGGCCGGTGCGGGTTCAGCAGGCTTGTTAGCTGCCGCATTCGCCAGTGGCGGCGTCGGAGTAGCACCCATGAAGGCCATAGCTCCCTGGCCGAGCTGAGAAAGATCTGTGCTGAACGGAAACGTGAAAAGGCCACTTAGCCCCACAAGGCCAAACACAAAGATCACGATCAACTTAGGCAGGTTTTTCATATTTTCGTTTGATTATTAAACCCCCATTCCATAGAGAAAGTCAACATTTTGCCAACAGCGACAGGATGACAATCGCTAAAAGTATCAATTGGGCAACATGCTGAAGCCCGAGCCGGTGTGACATCGTGTGCAGTTGGCAAAGTCATTCGGACCGTTACCGCCAAACGCTCGTGATCCATTGTGGCAGTCGGCGCAATTTTTGCCTGGACCGTCATGTTCACTCGCTGCGATATACGTCACCTGTCTGCCCTGCGGAGCCCCTGGTCGAATCGAGTGGCAATCGTCACAACTCACACCCTGCCTTGCCGTATGATCGTCATGCCGGAAGATAGCTCGGAAAACGTATCGCGACTGGGGTGTTCGGCGATATGGAGCGAGTTCGTGACACGTCACGCAGGAGCCTATCGGCTTGTCAGCCGTGTGGCAGGTATAGCAATTTGCATGTGCCTGAACTCCTACCGGAATCGTCTTTCCGGCACCCGCAGATCGATGGCATGAAGCGCATCCCTCGGGCGGGCGGCCGTCACCCCGAATGTGCAGGGAGTGTTCGAACTTCATATTGAAGCCTTCCTTGAATTGTGTGGGGAATGCTTTCATCGTCGGCGGATTCGGCCGGAGATCATCATGGCAGACAGCACACATGGCTGGCGGGCTGTCAGTGACACGTTCGGTAAATTGGTTTAGATGACAACCGACGCACGACTCGTGTCCAGCAAATTCAAGCTCTCGCGAAGCTCCCTCCCGCTGGTGACATGAAACGCACTCAAATTCCTTGTGCTCGGGAATAACGTGCGAAAATTCGGTGAATGCGCTCGTTGAGGCCTTTTCGGCGATAGGCTCCGGCGTTTCCGACGCAGTAATGGTCACAGGAATGCGTTCAGCCTGCTGCAGGCAGCTTGCCGCAAACAGCACCAGGGCCGCAAATATCAGTACGGCTTTGAGCAGATCTCTCGACCTTATGGATCCTGTCATCGTTAGCGAGCCAGGTGGCTTGGCGGCACCGGGAAACGACCGATGTCCGGAGTATGACAATACGTACATTGGGACGCAGCCTGTTTTTCTGTGATGCTTGATTCGCGTTTCCCTATTTCCTCGAGGATCTTTCCCCCGTGACAAGAGCTTGTGCTGCATGTCATTATCGGCACGTCTGCGTCCTTCATCGCCTTTAGGTCGGCATTTTGCGAGATACGAACATGGCACGTCATACAATCGCGCAGGGCATGCTCCTTCTGCTGATGATCGAATTTGAGCGAGTATCGCGGAAAGACTCTGGACTCGGCGTATGGAGCAGTCAGGCTGTGGCAACTGGCGCACTGGTTAGCCGTTGGTTTTACGCTTTGATAGTGGCATGTAAAGCAAGCCGTATGGCCGCTGGGCATACTTTTAAAGAACCCGGCCGTCGGTAAAAACGCGTTCGCGGCTGCATCGGCAAGCGGCTGTATTCCCGACGGGATACGCGGACTCGTTTTCGGCAGCTCTGTCAGCGTGGTATGACAGATCGCACAATTATTGAACTGCGGCTTATCGTCGTCAGCATAGGTTAGGCTCGCTCGTACGAATCTAACTTCGCTCGGCGGAGCCGCGATCCGGATGAAATTTGAGGCGATAATATCCTGATGAACGTTATGCGGAAAAATGCTTGAAAATTCTTTAGATCGGGTTCGATGCGGAAAAGGTAGCCTCGCTACACCGCGTGGTCCCGGATTTACATGGCAAATGGCACATATAGCCGGACGATTTCCGGCGAAGAAATCCTGACGATGACACGCAAAACACGCCGCATGGCCCGGATAATCAGCAACATCAGGGAAACCCCGGGCCGTCGGCCAATTACCAGTGGGGATCTTATGACATGAACTGCACTCCAGTTTCTTATGGGCCGTCGAACTGTGTGTAAACCGGTCCTTACGCTGACCCGATGCATCCGGGATCAAGGCCGCCGCCAATATGACGACCGCGATTAATAATAAGATACACTTGGGCTGGATCATCATTTCGGATCACAACTCGTCGCGGTGCAAGATGGCAGATCCCGTACAAACACTTCGCAATTTCTAGCCGTTTTATTTGGCTCGGGAACCTGAAGAGGGAAGGTCACCTTTTTTTCACTGCTGATTTCAACCTCACACGCCCAGACTATCCCTTTTCCTCCGATCTCGGCGGGCACAATATTCGAGATCATGAATTTCTCTGCCTTTCCTGAAAGTATCGGAATGTCGATAAATATTGCCCTCACAGAAACACTGTCCGTCATTGTCGACTGAATAGGCTTAATGCCCCCCAGCAGTTTATCTATGGTCGATTTTTGCTGATTGTAAAACCCTTCCCGAATGTTCGGCGTTAAGTTTGTCGTTAACCAGGTTCGGGCAACGTCGGGCTTATTGCGAAATTGCTTAAGGCCCTTTTGATATGCGGCACGAAACTCAGGCACAGTCTTTGTATCTTCTTCTGAGATCGCACGGCAGTAGGGAGACTCACAATCCTGAGCTTTTAGCCACGCAATGAATTCGGGACTCGCTTTTGTTTTGCAGTAATAACAGTCTTTTGAAGTGTACTCAGCGTTACGCAGCCTGTCGACTAGTGCCTTATTGACTTCGAGGCTCCCGCGAAAAAGGTAAAAGCGTTTTCGGCTCACCTTCTCGATCTTGCCCGCGACGCGAACTCGTCCGGCGACCTCGAGTGAGCCAAGATTTTGCGCGGCTATGGCAGGAGCAAGTATTGCTGCGGCCATAGCGACGGCCAAAAAAGAACGCGAGCAAGGCATGGTTATTTGTCTATAAACGGCCTCGGCGGAAACTTAAGAAAAGGCAACCGGACGCCGCGGACAAAAAAACGGTCAGACCTGATCGCCACAGGCGGCGCGAAATTGTTGGCTCCACCTGCCGCGATGAGGTCATCCTGGTCGATACCGTCGCCGCTCACGCCTATAGCGCCGATCAAGGTCGATCCGCGATATAGGGGAAGGCTTCCCGCAAATATCTGGATCCCGTTCTTGATCTCGGAAACCGTGGTACACGGACAAGGTGCTACGGCCTGACGCCTCCTACGCGCCATGGCACCGCAAACCATCGGCGGCGAGGTCAATGCCGTTTTGATCAGATCGAGCTGCAATCCGACATTGAAAGGGCTCCAGTCGACAAGTTCTTTACTAAAAGGACCCGCCTGAGTGCCATTTATACCGTCAGGAAACAGAGGGCGATGAAGAAAACCGATCGCACGGTCGCTAAAGGCAATCGAGCCGTTAAGTGCGATCCCGTCTGTAGCCGCTCTTGTAACATATGAGCCGAATCCTGCTGCGGTCAGTTTCGCGCCGGCGTCTGCGCGGGCAAAGAAATTCGCGGTTCGCGCTTTTTGGACCGACACGTCTAAACCAAAGACCGGAGCATCAGGCTGGCGGAATATACCGAGCACTCTGCCGTCTGTATCCACAACGGCCATCGTTACCCGTGCATTTGTCCCAATCGGCTGTCGGATCCCCGCACGTGTTATATTTGCAACTGCCGCGGCGGCACCGAGGATCTGTTCAACCTCTGCCTGAGTAAGAGCAGAACCGGCAACCGTCGGAAAACGGGAACTGTATTGGCCGGGGACACCGTTGAGAACACCCGGAACGAAGTCTGAAGCCGGAGCTGAGCGGATCATCGCGGCGACGAATCCCGGCAAGCTTCCGAATGGGATCAGGTTGGCCGGCGTTGTTTCCGCGACATTTGAGAACGGAAACCTCAGCCCTTCCACAAGAATATTGTCAGCCCGGATAAGTGCCGGAGCCTCAAAGCCGCGCGCTCCGTGCGCAGCGATGATCTCCTCGAAAGATTGGTCGTTGTCCCTCGGGTTCCGGTCGATAGTGTAAAGTCCATCTCCTTCGACTCCGATCCCGCCGACCGCGACACCGTTCTTGTAAAGTGGCAAGCCCCCTGGGTCGCCCGACAAGCCAAGTGGAACCGCGGCAATGGCAATATC
>JBGTCF010000247.1:0-1718 GCA_041748975.1 Pyrinomonadaceae bacterium | reverse complement strand
CCGCGAAGACAGCGGTTGTCGAGCCGGGCGTTATTTTGGCTGACCTTACGAAAGCGGTCGATGCAGAGGGGTTCTTTTATCCGCCGGATCCTACCGAATGGAGCTGCCAGGTGGGCGGCACGGTGGCCACAAATGCATCGGGCGCCAGGAGCTTTAAGTACGGAGCAACGCGTGACTACGTTGTCGGCCTGACGGTCGTGCTCGCCGACGGCGATAAGATGCGGTTGAAACGCGGCGATGTTATATCGAATCCTGATGGCGTCGTCGATCTAACAACAGACGGCGGCCGAAAGATTACCGCGAAAGTCCCGACATACCGGCGGCCTAATGTGAGAAAGAACGTCAGCGGATATTTTAACGAACAGCTGCTCGATGCGGTCGATCTTTTTATCGGGAGCGAAGGTACGCTGGGCATTATCGCCGAAATCGAACTGAGGTTATTGCCAAAGGCCGAAAGGTTTTTTAGCGGGATAGTGTTTTTTGCGAACGACGCGGATCTGCTCGCATTTGTCGCTGAGGCGAAGACCCATTCAATTTCAAATTGCAAATCTGAAATTTCGGATCAGATCGGCGCTTCACTGATCGAGTATTTTGATGACAGGGCATTGAGTTTCATTTCCGAGAAATTTCCAGAAACTCCAATTGGTATGGCCGGGGCGATCTTTTTTGAGCAGGAAACTACTTCGGATAATGAAGATGGTCTATTTGAGCAGTGGAACGGTCTGCTCGAAAAGCACGGCGCCGATTTGGATCGGTCGTGGTTCACGACCAATGATCAGGATCGAGAAAAGATGCGTGCGTTTCGTCACGCATTGCCCGTCTCGGTGAATGAGACCGTCGTGAGGAACAAGCAGAAAAAGATCGGTACGGACATGGCGGTGCCGGATGCTAATTTCCGGGCGTTTCTGACGTTTTACAAGAAAACACTCGATGCGAGCGGGCTCGATTACGTGATCTTCGGCCACATCGGCGACTGCCATCTGCACGCGAACATGCTGCCGAAAAACGATGGAGAGGCTGAGAAAGCACGTCATATTTACGGCCGATGTATCGCGCAGGCGATAATGCTCGGCGGCGTTGTTTCGGCAGAACATGGCATCGGCAAGCTGAAACGTAAATATCTTTCGGCTATGATGGGAGAACGGTATCTGAACGAAATGGCAGATCTAAAGCGGGCGGTTGACCCTAACGGCATACTAAACCGCGGAAATCTCTTTGACGAAAACTATCTCTGAACGAACATGATAAAAGCAATTTTAATGGATTTTAACGGCGTCATAATTGACGACGAACCGGTGCAGATGAAGGCCTATCAGGAGGTGCTTTCCGCAGAGGGCATCGACCTGAATGAAGGTGATTATATGGCGTCTCTGGGAATGGATGACCGGACGTTCGTCGCTGCGGCTTACGAGCGGGCGGGAAAAACGGTTGACCAAGCGAAGATCGACGAATTGACTAAAGCAAAGCTAGCAATGTGGCGTGACGTCGTCTCAAACGACCTGCCGTTGTTTGACGGAGTTGACGATTTTATTGCAAAAATGGCCCGCGAGTTCGCCCTCGGTATCGTTAGTATGTCCGGATCGAATGAGATCGAATTTGTCTTAGAGAAAAGCGGCCTGAGACATTATTTTGGGACTGTGGTCACCGCGGACGATGTCTCAAACTGTAAACCTGACCCGGAAATATTTCGCACTGGATTTCGGCGTATCGATTCTGCC
>JBGTCF010000246.1:0-20373 GCA_041748975.1 Pyrinomonadaceae bacterium | reverse complement strand
TGAATCGGTCGAAAAAGGTCAGGGCATCATTGTCGTCGAGGCAATGAAGATGCAGAACGAACTTAAATCGCCAAAGTCCGGCGTTATAAAAGAGATCCTTGTTGGCGTAGATTCAACAGTTTCCTCGGGCGATATTCTAGTAATAATCGAATAGGGTAACAGGGGTTTGTCCGGGATGAAAATCATCTTGATTGGTCTTTTGCGGCACTGCTGAGAATATTGGCAAATAACCTGTACGCCCCCTCCACGCCGGCGGGCAATTGTCTGAAAAACGAATAACTGGAATAGATATAAGTTCCCTTTCCCAATGGAGCTATGACAAGGCCGCCTTTGTTTTCGGCTTCACCCGGATCATGGGCTTCTAGTAGTCCAGTGTATTCGGGGCCAAGATTGGTAAAATTGTAAAGATTTCGCTCCTGAACCCAGCCCCTAAAATCCACGGCTGTGATCTTATTCGGATAGTTAAATATCGGGTGCTCCGGAACAAGTATAGTGATCGGAGCATTCTCGTCCGCCACTCTCGGACCCATCTGAGTGGGAAACGGCATCAGCTTTTGCTGTGCATACCCCGGAAGCTGATATTGGACGATCATCGTGCCGCCCTCGCGAGCGTAATCCAGCAGACGATTATTATTTACCACCAGGTCCGGCCTCACCTGATACGCCCGAATTCCTACAACAATGGCGTCGAATCGGGAGAGATCGCCCCTAGCGAGGTCCCCTTGGGAAATTATCTCGAGGTCGAACCCCATCTGACGGATGGCCTCAGGGACCCGGTCGCCGCTGCCGACGATGTAGCCAACCTTTACGGGCGCTTTCTTCAGGTCGAAGACATTCGCTTTGGCAACTGCGTCATTATAAATGCGGTGTGTTTGAATATGTGGATAGGATATGGTCCTCATGGACCGCGAATAGGCCGACTCGTCGATCCTTGCGGAGGCCCGCAACGGATAATTTCCGGGCTTAGTATTTGAGGGAAGTTTAATATCGAACTTCACGGTTTTGCGCTCACCCTTTCTCGTCAGGTTAAAATCGGCGCTGTCGGCCGATGCGGTCCATCCAGCCGGCAGATCAAGTGCTGTCTTTCCGGAAACCGCCCCGGACGAGTTGTTTGTGACAGTGACAGAGAGCTGTTTTCCCGTCTCTTCCCCTCCAGCCGAGATGACCATCATCTCCTGGTCGATATCAAGTGTGACTAGGGGCACGACCGCCACGTTTCTTCGGATCTCACCTCTTACATCGTCGGCAAAGCGAAACTGGACCGGCCTATTAACAGACAGCATAACGCCGTCTATCTCAAGGGTCACCCACGCCGAGGGTAACGGTTGCTGAATGGCAAGATCAAAGTTTTGCCAATGTCCTTTCCGTAAGAACATATCGCCAACACGCGGCTCTACAAGCCAGTATGGTCGAGTCAGATCGGCGTCTCGCGGCACTGTCACGGAAAAATGTTCGGCTGCCAGGGGCACCTCACGCGAAATGAACGCTGGTGAGTTGGTTGTAGGCGGAGGACGTTTTGTCACCAACCACCACTGCATTTCGGATAAATTGGCTATGGGAGGCATACCTGGCTTCGCAGGAACAGCGAGGTTTATCCCTTTCACCAAGGAAGCATCCTTGGAGGGACTGTACGCTTTTACCGTTACATTGAACGATTCACCCTGTGCGATCGTTTCGACGTCAGAAAGTGCGTCGATCTGAAGCCCAAGGACGGCAACGATAGCCTCGACAAACTGCGACGACTTTAATCTGGCAAACTCGGCAGCCGGCATATATCCGGCTTCAGTCCTCGTGTAAAGCCCCGCTTTGTGAGCAACCCGATAGCCTTTGACCAAATGCGGCAAGATAAGCTGTGGAGATCGCGGATCGTATTCACGCGATGCCCTTTCAGCCAACTCATGAATTTCTGACAAGGGTTGCTCGAAATCTTTGACGCCTTTGCCGACTGCCCGAACTGACAGGTCGAGCCCCTCGAAGATGCTGGATTCACGCGCTTCGCTACCTTGCAAGTTCATACTCGAAAACTGGTCGCCCCGCAGCTCGAGCACACCCTGCTCCTGAGATTTATGCTGGCTGCGGGCCTCCATCGCGATCTCGAAATAAGAGCGGCCGAGTATGGGATCGTATCTGCCGGTATTCACCCGAAGGCGAGGCTCGCCCTGTCCGCGCTGGCGGACATAGAATTTTTTTACTTCCCATGTCTCACCGGTTTCGAGGCACTGTCGCGGATCAGCGGCCGCCTGAACCGCAAGCGGCGTAATATAGCCGGCAAATTGATGATGTCCATGACCATCAGCGGTTGTTCCGGAGAACTGCGATACGACAACTAGCGGTCGGAAATCGCGAATGACGCGCACAGCATCACAAAGTATCACCTTTTCGTCCCATTTCTCCTTTGCCTCGGCCAGGGTTTTTGAAAAGCCGTAATCGTAGGCCCTGGTAAAATATTGCTCAGCCCCATCGAGCGTTCGTGCCTGAAGAAGTTCCTCGGTACGTATCACCCCGAGAGCCTCGCCAAGCTCCGATCCTATTATGTTCTGGCCGCCGTCTCCTCGGGTAAGCGACAGATAAGCTGTTCGGGCACTTTCGCCGCGAGCCAAATACGCAAGCAGGGCTGTATCCTCGTCGTCAGGATGCGCACCCACCATGAGCACGCTTGCAGATGTGTTCAGTCCTTTGAGCTTTTGGATCAGGCCCATCGTCCCGCGGTCGTAGACCGGCCTCACCTGCGCACCCGTCGAACCGGCAGCAATCACGACCGCTGCAATCGCCGTGAGCAACATTCCTGTCGAAATACCATCTCTTGTATTCATAAATTATTTCGCATTTACCGGTTCTTCGTTGTCCGCTCTTTTCGTCAGGCTTATGAGATAACCGGCCAGGACCGTTACCAAACAACCGATCACATTGAACCAAAGAAACTCGATATTGGTGTAGAGGCTCGCCAGCCAGACGGACGCGATCCCGAACAACAGGCCAAAAAACGCCCCGCGGGCATTGGCACGCGGAACGGCAAACGCGAGCACGAAAACACCGAGCAGCGAACCGTAAAAGAACGAACCGAAGCGGTTCACGACCTCTATCAGCGAACCGAGATTGGTCGCGAATATCGCGACAATGCAGGCGAAGATTCCCCACATTAGTGTAGCTAGCCTTCCGACTAAAATTAGGTGCGGATCCGAGCCTTCGGGTCGAAAAAGACGCCTGTAAAAATCGATAGTAGTAGCCGTGGCAAGTGCGTTCAATTCCGACGATATCGATGACATCGCCGCCGCAAAGATCGCCGCTATAAGCAATCCAATAATGCCGATGGGCATATTCTGCAGGATGAACGTCGGAAACACATAATTTACGTCATTGAAAGAGCGGTTGCCGGTGGCTCGGACCAGTTCGACAGCCTCGGTCCGGACCTCCTCGAATCGTCGGTTTGCGTCGACATAGGCGGCGCGGGCGGCATCGTTCGTCGGATCGTAGGCAATCGCCGCATCTCGGCGAGCGGCATGAGCCTCAGTAAAACGTTGTTCGATTGCCGGGTACGCCGTTGTCTGTGAAACCTTGGCGGCCTCGTTCGGATTGAAGATCACCGGTGGAGCCTGGAACTGATAAAACACAAAGACCATTATTCCGATCAGCAGGATGAAGAACTGAATCGGGATCTTAAGGAAAGCGCTCATCAGGAGTGAGATCCGTCCCTGGTCTACCGACTTCGCCGACAGGAACCGCTGGACCTGGCTCTGGTCACAGCCAAAATAGCCGAGGGCAAGGAACAAACCTCCGATCAGGCCCGACCAGATAGTGTATTTTTCCGTGAGATCAAATCGCGTATCGATCATGTCGAGCTTTCCGAGGCTGCCGGCTAAATAAAGCCCATCCGCGACCGAAACTCCGGCCGGAAAACTCGAAATGATAACGAAGAATACGACACTGAGGCCGAAAAAGATGATGACCATCTGCTTCACGTCGGTCCATGTAACCGCCCTCACGCCGCCAAACATCGTATAAAGGGTCGTCGAGAGCCCGATGGCGAAGATCGTAGCAATAAGGTTCCATCCGAAAACGATAGAAAGGACGATCGCAGGTGCCGAAATGATCGTACCGACACCCAGGCCGCGGGAAATAAGAAAGAAAAAGCTGGTAAGGGCTCGGACCTTAACATCGAATCGCTTTTCAAGATACTCGTATGCCGTAAACACCCTCGCCCGGCTAAAGAACGGAACAACGGTCACGCATAGAATGATCATTGCGAATGGGAGCCCATAGTAAAATTGTATGAACCGCATCCCGTCGGAGTATGCCTGGCCGGTCGTGCCGACGAGCGTGATCGCGGACATCTGTGTTGCCATAACCGAAAGCCCCACCGCCCACCACGGCAGACCCCGATCCGCGAGGAAAAATCCTTCCTTTGTTTTGCTATGTTTTGAAAGGCGTATGCCGTCCCAAATGACGTATGCCAAATAGGTGCCGACTATTGCCCAGTCCAGCCACTTCATAAGTCGTAAGTTAACTGAAGTATCGCGAAAATGCCCAAAGGGCGGTGACCACAAGAAATGTGAATCCTATCACGGACGCATAAACTCGGCGCCAAAATGCCGAATCACGTTCTTCGTTAGCTGATATTTTTTCGTTCATAGCTCATGTGCGATGAAATCCCCGCTCGATATCCTTCAGCGATAGCCGCAGAATGACCGGCCTCCCGTGTGGGCACGTTGTCGGCGACGTGGTTTTCAAAAGCCGGTCGATCAGCCAGCTCATTTTCTCTGGTGTCAGCTTCATATTGATCTTTATCGCTGCCTTGCACGCCAGGCTCGCCGCAATATCGTCACGAAATGTGGATTTCGGTGCACCGCGTTTCTCAACTTCGATCGTGTCGAGCAGCTCGGAAAACAGGTTTCTCGCATCGGCCGGAGCGAGGTCGGTCGGAATACTCTTGATAGCCACGGTTCTTCCCGACAAACGCATTAGACCGAAGCCCAGACTCTCGAGTTCGCTCTCGACCATTTCGAACGCCTGAGATTGCGCCGGAGTCAGATCGATTGTCTCGGGAAGCAAAAGGTTTTGACTCTCTATTGGACGTTCAATTTCGCCGTGACGATATTTATCAAAGAGTATTCTCTCATGAGCTACATGCTGGTCGATCAAAAGCAAGCCTTCGTCATCGACTGCTATTACAAAGCTCTCGTGAAGCTGCCCGAGACATTGGATCCGGGCTCCTGAAAGTGAGTCGCTTTCAATCGCCCTCGCGATTTTGGCCGCAGAATCGACCGGCGGAAGCTCGGCCATCACGGAAGGGGCAGGATCGGGGCGTTCCGCGATCGCGGCTGCCGCTTCGAATAGATTTGTATTCGAATTGTCAACGAAGTCCTCAAGCCGTATCTTGTGTTGTACCGGTTCGGGTTGCGGTGTCCGGGCCGGGGCGACGTGACGTTCCACCGTGAGCGGATGAGACTCGCCCGATTCCCGATTTAGCTCACCGGCCGCCGCGGCCTGTGCCTGTAGAGTTTCCGGGACTGCTGAACTGTCTTCCACGGGAGCCCTGTCATCGACGCCTGGCACGGCTGGCTGTATGTCACCGGTTATCCCCGCCTGTGCCAAGGCTGAGCGGACAGCCTCAGCTATCACATCCTTGACCGCCTCGCCACGCCTGAACCTTATCTCGGTCTTTGCAGGATGAACGTTTACATCGATCTCTTCGACCGGAATATCCAGAAAAAGAAACGCAACCGGGTAAATTCCGTGAGGAAGCACGGAACGGTATCCTTCCAGCAGACCTCCGGCAATGGTCTTGTCTCTTACGAATCGCTTATTTACAAAGAAGTATTGGCCATCGCGCGTTGTGCGGCGTTCACGTGGTGCGGAGACAAAGCCGCTAATTGTCGCGACATACTCCCGGCCGCCTGTGACAGGTATAAGGCTTTCCAAAAGGCCGCCGCCAAAAACTTGAAAAGTTCGCTCGCGAAGATCGCGTGCCGGAGAAACTCTAAGGACCTCGCGGCCGTTGTTTGTCAGCGTAAATGCGATCTCCGGATGAGCAAGAGCATAGTGCGTCACGATGCTCGTCAAATGATAGTTCTCCGTCGCTTCGGAACGCATGAATTTCCGGCGAGCTGGTGTGTTGAAGAACAGGTCGCGAACGGCGAGGGTTGTACCCACATCGCGGGCGGCATCATTTACATCGATCAGGCGTCCGCCTTCGACAACGACGCGGGTGGCGGCGAGATCGGCTTCCCGCTTGGTTACCAACTCGACACGGGCTACTGAGGCGATGGACGCAAGTGCCTCGCCACGAAACCCGAGTGTTCCTATACGTGCCAGGTCATCCTGCGTGCGGATCTTCGAGGTAGCGTGCCTCTCAAACGCCAGGACCGCGTCATCGCGCGTCATCCCTTCGCCATTATCGCTGACCCTCATTAACCTCCGCCCGCCGAGTTCGATATCGATCTGAATCCTTAATGCACCGGCGTCAATGGAATTCTCAACAAGTTCTTTGATCACAGACGCCGGCCGCTCGACCACTTCGCCGGCGGCGATCTGGTTTGCAAGATTGTCCGGTAATATCTGGATCTTGTTCATTCTAAATGTCTAAAATGCGGTGCCTTTTGTCCTTAAGATCTATGGCATCATAGATCCAGTCTGTAAAATTAGGGCCGTATCTATTAATAAACGAAAACACATTCAGCGACCTTTCCTGAAGATGGCCGTTCGGCATTATCGCTGAAAAAAGGTTCGAGATCTGACGCTCTGCATCACCGTTTTTTCGAGCCAGAGCCATCAGAGTTTTCTTTCTTATCGCACCGATGTGATAGATCATTTTCCGCCGTCGCTTGGCTAGATTATCGAGAAGAGTCGGATCGATCATCGCGAGACGCTGGTCGATACGGTTCAGTTCGGTATTGATCGATTCTTCCGCAGAAGAAAATACTCCGGCGGTTTCTAGATCCATATTATCTGCTGCCCAACCCACCGTCACATTCTCCTGCTCGCGAAGCAGATCCGAAAATTCAAGCCCAAGCTTTTCCATCGCTTTTCTGTCTCTTGGTTCGAGAATTGTGAAGCTTTGCCGATGAAATATCGGCGTCACCGGGCGACCCAAGGTTTCATAAACCACACTGTTCTGAGCAAAATACGATATCTCTGCCCCACCTCCGAAATAAGCAACCGTCGGCAAAAGGTAATCCTGCACTACCGCCCTCAACATAACTCCCGGACTCAAGCAATCCGGTTCGATTCGGGCTACCGTGAGTAGATCTTCGCGGGTATGTTCAATCTTCTGGCCCTTGGCCTTGTATATCCCATTTCCTGTTTTTCGAAGCGCCGTCCTGCCGCCCTTCTCGTCATGCCAAAAAAGTGGAAAATAATCATGATCGACGAGAACCTGCGAGTGATAGCCGTCATTTGCAAGATCGTGATCCCTTTCAACAAGGGCGGATACAATTTCGTCCGACCGTTCGACCGCTTCCGAATAAATTGGGGCTGCCAGCCGTTTCAACGCCGGCTCGAGCGGATCAAGAAGGATCAACCCGTATTTGGATGTAAGGAAAGCGAGCGTTTCTCCGAATGCCCTGCCAATTGAAGATCCGTCACGCCACGAGCGACCCAGTACAGCCTGGACGTCACTGGAAAATTTGTTTGCCGGTAATTCTGCGAATAACTGATCGATTGTCTGGGAAATTGACGGATCGATCTCGACACTCCCTACGGGAGAAGTTTCACGATACTTAAGTGGAACGTATTTTGCGCCAACCACTTTGGCAGAACCCGTTGAAAAATATGTCGTCGACACTTCCTCAAGATCATGGTCCTCAGTTGCCATCCAAAAAACCGGCACAGCCCTTTGCCCGGCTGCGGTCAACTCCTCCGCGAGCCTTATGGCCGAGAGTGCCTTGTATATCGTGTACAGCGGCCCGCCAAAAAGCCCTGCCTGCTGGCCGGTTACCACTGCGACGACATCACTTTGACGCAGCAAATCGATATTCTTCAGAGTTTGTCCGTCCACTCCGAGGCTGGCATTCAGTTCCCTGAGGGCATCACAAAGGACCCTTCGGTCTGTCTTATAAGCCTCCAGCACCGTTGGGGCGAATTGTGCAGCTTCAAGCGGGTATTCGACAACATTTGAGTAATACCGTTTTAATGAACGTGGGTTGGAAAGATACGTACGAAACAGATCGGATTGTTCCGGGATATCGGAAAATGGGATGCCCGACACTTTCGGAAATAATCTGTCACGGGACGTGTCGCGGGCCATCTCTTGCTTCAAATTGAACTGCTCCTGTTTCTCAGATTATAGAGTTCAAACACGTAAGTTCCAAACCAATAAAAAGGGGCGGCCAATCGGCCACCCCTAATAAACCCGATCAACAGTGAGTTACATTCCGGCGGACGTGCGTCCCGTCCGCTCGATTCGATAGACACCTGACGAATGCGTCCCCGCAAATATCCGTTGGGCATCATTAGGATCGAAGGCCAGAGCCCAAACACGGCGGCTCGGAAGACGCATATCCTTGGTATCCATCCGTTTCCAGCGGTTGCCGGAATCCGTAGAAATATAGATACCGCCGTCGGCTTCAAGCGAACTCGCAAGAATTATCTCATTCGAATTTTCTGGATTAATGAGGATGCTGGTGTAATTGCCCAGCGGAAGATTGCCTCCACGGCGGTTCCATGATTTTCCGCCGTCCTTGCTGACATAGAATGTCTGGACCGTTCCGACATATACCATTTCCGGCCGTTTTGGATCGGTCTTGATCGAACTCACAGGAATGTTATCGACAGCTCCTCCGGTCCGTTCCCATGTTTTGCCTGCATCGTTGGAAACAAGTACACCTGAGTTCGCCGTGCCAACCCAGATCGACTCGGGGCTCGCCGCAGGGACGTGGATCGCGAACACATTCTCATTAAAACCACCGCCGAACGGAAGCTTTTCCCATCCTTTGAGAGGATCAGTACTTCGGTAGAGGCCATTGTCTGTACCGACCAGCATCCCCTTGCCATCCGGCAAAAGCTCAATGATCTTGATCTTTTCAGTCAACGCAGGCAAAAGAACTGGCCCAGCCGGAACATCAGCAGCCGGCGGAGCATTCTTAGCAACGACGGACGCGGTTCTCCTGACCGGCTTCTTGGCAACAGGCTGCTTCACCGTTTTGCGAACGGGCGCAGGTTTCTTTTTCGGTGCAGAAAGATGCGTCCACGATTCGCCCCGGTCGATCGAACGAAACATCCCGATATTAGTACCAAGATAGATCAGATTAGGATCGGCGGGGTCCTGTTTCAACGCAAACGGCGTAACCCGGTTGATGTCCAGGTTGCGGGCCTGCCGCCACGTTTTCCCCGCATCGGTGCTGGTGAAAAGAAATCCGCCACCCGTCGCCGTATTGTGTGTAGCCGCATACAGGCGACTCGAATTTTCGATGTCAGGCGTTATGGAATACGTGAATCGGCTAGTGAAGTTTTCGTTGGTCTGTACAAAGTTCCGACCGCCGTCGTTCGAAACCATCACGCCAAAATTATTCGTACCGATAAAGACGCGATTGGGCTCATCCTTATGGACCGCAATAGAATTGATCTCGAGGTTTCGTTGGGTCGTCAGGGCCCATGCCTTACCTCCATTAGTTGTCATCCAAAATCCTTCGGTGGTTGCCGCGTATACGGTGCCCGGTATCGTCGGGTGCTGAAGGATGTCGCGTGTACGCCTGGATTGCGAGGGGATACCCTGTATCTTGGCCCATTTCTCACCGCCGCTGAACGATTCGTATATGCCGCTGCAGGCGGATGCGATCACATGCTCCGGGTTTCTAGGATTGACGGTGATCGCAAAAACGTCCGAATCATCGATCATTCCATTTTTTATCAATCGCCAGCTCTTTCCGGCGTCGGTCGATTTGTATGGACGCCACCATGTGCCGGCGTACATAGTATCGGTACTGCGGGGATCGATCGCGAGCGAACCGACATTGACTGGCATCGTCGGGGACTTGATCTTTTCCCATTTTTCCCCGGAATTTTCGGACCTCCAAACGCCGTGCGTCGTGCCCACCAGAATCACATCAGGATCTTTGTCTGATTGGGTCATCGAGTGGATCGATTCCTTGCTCAGATCCTTCGAAGCTTTCCATGTTGCTCCTCCGTCGGTCGAACGGAAAAAGCCGCCGGGCTTCTTGTGACGATGGCCTGACGTATAAATGATCCGCGAATCCCGTGGATCAACGAAAAGCTGATCGAGGATCAGTTCGGGCTCGTTGAGATTTGCCAGCAGCCGCCATGACTTTCCGCCGTTCGCAGAGGTATGGACCTGTCCGTCAAGCGTACTTATGTATAAACGGTCTTTGTCTTTAGGATCAACTGCAATAACCCTTACATCCCCGCCGGTTGGGCCCATGACCTGCCAATCGCCGAAGCTTTCTGCCGCTGTTACAAGGTCAGATCCGTCGCGTGGCACCGCAAGTACGGCAGTATGCAGCATTACTGCGGCCAACACGGTCGAAACGATCGAGCTAAATTTCCTGATCTGTCGCATAGTGTATTTTTCCTTGGTCCGATTGGAAGAAGACGAAACACGGACTTGCCGTAGTCTCTATATTAATCAGATGTTTAATGTCGCCCGCGGGTTTGCGGCGGGAAAATTAAAAGTTTGTCCGGTGTTACTTACCCGACTTTGGTCGAATAACGGATAGTTTAACGAAATACGGTGAAAAATGGAAGAGTTGAATAAAAAATGCGGCCGGGACTCGTGATGACCGTCCCGGCCGCTTAATTATGTTTGCATCATTTAAGACGCAAAGCGATTGTTTTAATTACGGATTGACTTGCGGAGCTCCCGGAGGCGAGATAACCAGCCTCGTGCGGATACCCGTTCCGTCGCTCGGTCCGTCGATGAAGGTCACACGGCTTGCATCAAGGCCACGCATTCTGATGTGTGCATTGATGACCGTATTACGCCTTCTGATCTCGGCAGCCGTTCCATAATTAATGATGTAGCCCTGAGCACCAGGATTGTTGCTCAGCTGTACATAGAAATTATCGATACGTGCCTTGAGATCGTCGTTTGCGACCGGACCGAATTCGTCAACGGTAATGTTGTCGATCGTTCCCGCAACACTACCAGTGTCACTAGCCTCATCTAGGCAATTGCAAGTAGGATCTTGCCCAGTCGAGATCTTGACAGTCGCAGTCACGTTGCTATTAGCCATATCAGTGGTCGTGCTAACTGTAATGCTCGGCGTGCCCTGTCCCGATTCGATTGTACCGGCGGAAACGGTCCAGTTGTAAGTGACATTCTCACCACCGCTTACATTGGCGGTGAACCTCATCGTACCACCCGGCTGCGTAACGCCCGAAGGTCCAGTGACAGACAGCGTCGGACATGCACAATCGATCGGCTTCACACAATCCGGACATGCTACAACAGTGATCGTCTGAGTATCGGTTCGTCCGCAAAATCCGCAGCCGTCGTCGACACCCGTCGTGATCGTGTACGTGCCCGCCGAGGCGGTGCTCAGATCCCATTGGACATTGGCCCCAGTTCCGACAATGCGTCCACCTGAAACCGTATAGTTATAGGTCAGGACGTCATTCTCTGCATCGGAGGCTCTGGTGGCAACATTAATAGTAGTGTTGTCCGGACAAGAGCCGGATGTCGACCTTGTCCCCGGAGGGCACGGCAGCGTGATTGTAGTGCTGCTCAACGATACCGAATCGACGTTAGCAGGGATATTAACTACCTCACCAGCACGTTTGTCTCGGCGTCCGATCCAGAACTGGGCAATATAACCGTGAGGATCGCTCGATGTAAGAAGTCCCGGCGGTACGCCTGTCGACGTCGAAGTCGAGGACGAAGGTACACAACTGGTCGGAGATCCCTGCGGGCAGAGAACAGACACCGCGTTAACTCTGCGGGTATCTTCAAAGCTGTCCGCATCCTGCTGATTGAAGTTATGACGGTAAGCAATACCAAAACCAAACCAGCGGCGAGGGAATGCACGAAATCCTGCTATACCATCGATCGGATCCTGCTCGAGGACGTTTGGAGTGCGGCCACCGACGTAATGAAGAGCCCTGAACTCAAGTATCGGCTGGAAGTACTTATTTACAGGGAAATCTGCCCCAACCGCCCACTGGAATTCATCCGGCCTATCAAGAAGCGTAAACTCACTGGTGCCAAAGGTACCTTTAGTTTTCGAAGTATAGACATAGCCGACATTACCTGAGACATTCGCCCATGTGGCAACGCGTGCATCAGCAAACAAAGTCGCGCCTACATCGCCTTTACCCTTCCACCAGCCACCGCCCGATCCGGGCCCGGATCCCCGCTGCATCATATTGAACCCGGCAGCATCATCTGCCGAATCCATGTACCAGCGATAAAATCCTGTTACTCCCCAGCCAGCTTTTGCCATCGAGTCGTTAAATCGCCACTTCGCACCCAAAACCATTGAGTTAAAGGAGGATGTTCCCCAGGTGCGATTGATAAACGGAGCGTCTGGAAGATAGGTTGGTGCCGTAGTGAAACTTGCTGGTACCTGGGCCCCACTAGCGAGTGCGCTAGTGGTAAGCACGATTCCGGGCAGTATACTGCCGAATACCGAACCAACTCCCGGAAAAAGATCGGCCGCCCCTCCCGCTCTGGGCGGTCCGAGCGTCGTGCCGGTTCCGATCAGGTTCGGAGTAAAAAATGCTCCTGTAAAGGGAAACGCGGTAAACGGAGCTCCGCCGGGTCGAAATATTGCACGATTGCCTGTGCCGGGTTCCAAGACGATCGCAGGAGCCCGCGTAAAACCCGCGCCCTCCCGAAACTGCGAATTCGGCAGATAGAAGCTCGAGAGGTTTCTCGGAGAATTCACCTTGATTCCGCGATAGGCCTCTGTAGTAAAGAACAATTCAAAACGGTTGGAAAGCCCGATCTGAAAACTAAGTGGTACCGTTGAAATATCGACGTTACCCGGATCGCGATCATAGTTGCTGAGCGCCATGCTCAACGTATATTCGCCTTTCCTCAGGGTTGATGCGTCATAAACGGTAAAAAGGCCGGTCGGGCCGCCTACGGATCCGCCGGTTCCAACAGTCGGTGCCGTGTTGCGATCATCCTTATCCGACTTTTGAGCCGGGGCTGCAAACACGAGCATTAATAATATAAGCGTAATAACATACGCTTTGTTAGCGAGTTTCATCACATTCCTCCGCCGAAAATAGAAAATTAACTTTCAATTCGAAAAATTAGGGCCCGGCCAAGTGCCTAAGGTCCTCAAACAGTCCTAAATTATCTCACACGATGCACGTCCTGCCAATTGGTCGAGCCGGCGCATCCGCGTGGCTAATACAAGATAAATCAATACTTACGTAACCGTTATACAAGGTGAAACCCTTAAAAGTCAATAATTCCTTTTAAATACTTCAGCCTTCTCTCTGAAAGACATTATCGCACCCGTCAACGAAAATCAAGCATTAACAGTAAATTATCCTGACTTTTAAGCATAGATGCCGCGCATTCTGGTATGGTATGCGACACGATCGATCGCCAACATATATGCTGCTGTACGTGTGTCAACATCATGTTTGTCGGCATAATGGCAAAGCTCGTTAAAACTGGCGACCATCTTATCTTCGAGTCGCGCATTGACTTCGGCCTCAGACCAGAAGTAACCCATACGATCCTGGACCCATTCAAAATACGAGACCGTAACCCCGCCGGCATTGGCCAGAATATCGGGAATAACGAAAATTCCCTTATCGTGAAGGATCTTGTCCGCCTTAGGCGTGGTCGGCCCATTGGCCCCTTCAGCCAGTATCTTGCAGCGAATGCGGTCGGCATTCTCCGACGTGATCTGGTTCTCAGTTGCACAGGGCGTGAGAACGTCGCACTCGATCTCAAGAAGGGCCTTGTTGTCGACACGTTCAACGTCAGGATATCCATCGAGAGATTTATTTGTCCTGAGGAATTCCAGCACGTGAGGGATATTCAATCCGTTCGGATTATAGATCCCGCCGCCCACATCCGAGATCGCGATCACCTTATAACCTAATTCATGCATCAGCTCGGCACCGATGCCGCCCACGTTCCCCGCGCCTTGTACGACAACGGTGGTTTGTTCCGGCGTTAGGTTAAACCGTTTTATCGCCTCATTGACGGTGAACATAACGCCTCGCCCTGTCGCCTCTCTTCGTCCGAGCGAACCTCCTAATGCAACCGGCTTTCCCGTTACGACCGCATTTACAGTGTGACGCGAATGCATAGAAAAAGTATCCATAATCCACGCCATCGTCTGCTCGCCAGTATTCATATCCGGCGCAGGCACGTCTTTATCGGGGCCTATGAAATCGATCAGTTCCGCCGTATACCTGCGGGTCATCCTTTCGAGTTCGCCGATCGACATTTGATGCGGATCGCAAATTATCCCGCCCTTCGCCCCGCCAAAAGGGACGTTTACTACCGCACATTTCCACGTCATCCAAGCCGAAAGTGCTTTGACCTCATCCAGCGAGACATCGGGGGCATAACGAATTCCACCTTTTGCAGGCCCTCGGGCAAAATTGTGCTGGACGCGAAATCCTTCGAACACCTGTATGTGTCCAGTGTCCATTCGTACGGGGATATAGACTTTCAATTCCCTGCTCGGGACCCTCATAACCGCATAAAGGTCGTCATCGAGCCCGAGTAGCTTGGCTGCGCGATCGAAGCGTTCGCTCATTGCCTCGAACGGATTCTTCTCATCGCTGCCGCGGAATCGCCGCATTTCGTCGGCCATTGGGTTTGCCATCCTAAAAATCTCTCCAATAAATATGACTTCGGCAACTCTTGATCAGATCGCCCTGGACACCAACATCCAACAAATGCTGCATAAAGCGCATCTCAATTCAGTGGTCCTATTACTAGTGAATTGAAAAAGCGGTAGGGAAATAATGCCGGACACGGCTGAGGTCTGTGTGAAACGCATTGTAGATGTTGGGCGCCCAACCTCGAATCTTAACTTACCAAAAAGTCGGATAGCAAATGATTAAAGGGAAAATTTGCCTTATAACTTTGATACCGATCTTTCGTCAGAAAAAAGTTCTGAAATGCTAGAATAAAGAGATATTGATCAGGTATGACCGGTTCACGTAAAAACTTGTCAACGCTATTGCTCGGATCGCTCGCGCTGGTGGCTGCGTTTTTTTTGATGTTGTGCCCGCTAGGAATATCAGCACAGGAAGAAGATGAGAGAGCGGATATCATAGCAATTTTTAATCAGGCACAGGATCTTCACGAAAAGGGCGATCTGAAGGGAGCCGCGGTCTTATATGAAAAGGCTCTACTTGCAATGCCGGATTTTCCGGAAGCCGAATACCAGCGAGGCGTCGCGTACCTTGCTCTCGGAGATACGGAAACGGCAGAAAAGGCCTTTCGTGGTGCGGTGAAGCTTCGGCCCGATTGGGCTCTGGCCAAGACGAGCCTGGGGTCAGTATTGATCCGTCGCGGCGCTCGTGAAGAAGCTGTGGCTTTGCTGCAGGAAGTCGTAAACGCCGATCCTTACAATCCTCCGGCTTTAGCTGCGTTGACCGAACTCCGTCTGTATTTCCGTGCATCGCCGCCTGTACTCAAAGAACTTCTAGAGAAAGTTTTAGTGCTGACTTTGAAGGCGAATCCGTCCCACTCGCTTTGGACTGCTCGTGCTGCACTGGAAACAGCCTTGGGCCAAAATGACTCTGCAAGAAACAGTCTCGGGAAAGCCTTGGCTCTTGATCCGACGAACAAGCTAGCGCTCACACTCCTCGGCGATGTAAGTTTGGCTGATGGCGATATTGAAAAGGCACGGGAAATCACTCGGAAGTTCGACATCGCGCCCGGCCAATTCGGCCCCGCTGACCTTCTCAAAGCGAGAGTCCATGCATTCGATGGACGTTTTGACGAAGCGCTGGCCCTTTTGGATAAGATCCAGGGAGATAGTCTCGGCGTGTCGGAACTCCGGAGCAAGATCAATACGGCTAAGTCAACGAGCCCCGAGACACTCGAAAGACAGCTTAAGGATAATGAACGAGACCCGGCGATCCTTGGCCGTCTGTGTAATTTATATAGGCTTAGTGATCCTGCCAAAGCTCTCGGATATTGCCAACGGGCCTCGGCGGTTGAGCCAAATAATAGTAGCCACGCTATCGGGTTCGGCGCTGCTCTTGTCCAGGCACGACAGTTTGAATCCGCGGTCGACGTATTAACGAAGATCATTAAGATCGCACCGGATAATTCAACCGCGAGGGCAAACCTCGCGACGGCACTGTTTCAACTCAAACGTTACCCGGAAGCGATGACAGAATTTCAATGGTTGGCTAAGGAACAACCGCGATCGGCCGGAGTATTTTATTTTCTCGGCATTATTCACGACCAAATGTCGGAATACATGGACGCAGCTGCCAATTATCAGCAATATTTGAAGTTGGCGGATCCGGTTATAAATAGAGTCGACATCGAAAGGGTAAACCTGCGACTTCCGCAGATCCAGCGGCTTATCCGCGAAGGGAAAGGTAAAAAGATCGGATAAATGCTACGCAAAGAATCATCATTTAACAAGTTCATTTTGCCGGCTATGTTGGTCGTCATGGTACTTTCATTGTCGGCGTGGGGACAATTAGAAACCCTTGACCTTGCGCCTCCTCCTATTAGAGTCCTTCCAAAAGATGAAAAGGAGCAATTGGATAAGTCCAAAGACGTCGGAACGCGTACCAAGCTCGCACTTAACTTGATGGAAGAGCGTCTGGCAGAAGCTGAAGCCCTTAATAATAAACAGAGTTATGACGATATGTTTCGCGAACTCGGGCATTTTCATGCATTAATGGACAACAGTCTGGATTATTTAAATCAAAATAATACGGGCAGAGGTAAGGTCCTGGATAATTTCAAGCGGCTTGAGATCGGTCTTCGCAAGTTCATTCCCCGTCTCGAAGCCGTTCGTCGAGAACTGCCTTTGAGATACGAAGATTATGTCCGAAAGCTGATGATACGAATACGGGATGCAAGGACCAAGGCCACCGAGCCATTGTTCGGAGACACAGTGATTCGTCGGCCCGTTACTGATCAATAAATTATATGAGCCCAAAACTTCTGGTTGTCGTAATAATTTCCTTTCTCGCGTTATTACTCCCAAGTGCCGCCGCCGCACAACGCGATTTCCTGACGCCGGAGGAAGTTGAGTTGGTCCGCGAAGCACAGGAGGTCGACATTAGGATCGAAGTTCTCACACAGGCGATCGACCGCCGATTTGGTGTGATGAATATCAACGTCGGTGCAGCCAAACCCAAGAAGAACGCTGAATGGGGCGAGCTTCCAAAAGGAAGCCGGCCCGAGCTTTTTTTAGACATTCGACGACTCTTGCAGAAGGCGATCGACGACATCGACAATCTTGCCGAGCGTCCCGATTCGATGGTTGTTGCAGAGCCAGAGAAAGGCAAAAAGCCAAAGGGCTATTCCGACATTTTTCCTAGAGCCGTTCGCTCGCTCGCCGCGGCCGCTGCCCGTTACAAACCGGTGTTCGCAAATGAACTCGACAAATCGACAGACAACTTGGAAAAAGGAACCATCCTCGCCTCGATCGAATTGTGCGATCAAATAACAGCTGCCGTCACCAAACTTCCTGCCGAGGTAAAAAAAGGAAAGAACTGAACGTCTATTGACTACACTTCTACCATCCTCATCCGCACACTCCAATTCACTCGCCCAAACTTGCTCACCCAGATCCTCTAAATTACACTTCTCACTATGTCGGAAATAGAATTTAAGCGGACGCCATTAAACGCGGCGCATCGTGAACTTGGCGGGCGGATGGTCGATTTTGGTGGTTGGGACATGCCTGTTCAGTACCCCGCCGGCGTTATTGAGGAGCATGTGCGGACACGGACGGCGTGCGGGCTGTTTGATGTGTCCCATATGGGCGAGATCTGGGTCCAAGGGCCTGGAGCAATATCGTTTGTAAATCGTCTCACCACCAATGATGTAACAAAACTCGTCGACGGCCAGGCCCATTATTCGGCGTTGACAAACGAAAACGGCGGCGTGGTCGATGATCTTCTTGTGTACCGGTTCGGGCCGGAGAGGCTATTGTTGGTGGTTAATGCTGGAACCACTGAAAAAGATTGGGAGTGGATCTCGTCGCACAAGACAGGTAGCGAGGATGTTGAACTTCGAAACGCCAGTTCCGATTATTGTCAGATCGCGATACAAGGCTCCGATGCTCTCAGCATCGTCGAGAAGCTGACGGATACTGACATATCGGCAATCAAGTATTACCATTTCGAAGAAGGCAAAGTTGACGGCGTCGACTCGATAATCTCTCGAACAGGTTACACGGGGGAAGATGGCTTTGAGGTCTACGCCGCCGCCGGATCGGCCGAACAGCTTTGGAATAAGATCCTCGAAACAGGAAACTACGGCGACGACGGGGGCATACTTCCTTGCGGGCTTGCCGCCAGAAACACGCTGCGGCTGGAATCGGCGATGTCCCTTTACGGCCATGAACTCGGTGATGACATAACGCCTCTCGAAGCCGGCCTCGGGTGGATCGTGAAGCTTCAAAAAGGTAAATTCATCGGATCGGACGCCTTGGTTCGTCAAAAGGAAGAGGGGCTAACGCGAAAGCTCGCCGGCTTCGAAATGACCGAACCAGGAATCGCGCGTGATGGCTGTGATGTATATGTTGAGGACAAAAAAGTCGGATCGGTCACGAGCGGCAGCCCGGCGCCATTTCTAAAAAAGAACATCGGGCTTGCGTTTCTTCCGCCTGAGTTTGCAAATGTCGGACGAGAAATTAGAATTGATGTGAGGGGCAAACATTTGAGTGCGCAGATAGTAACAACGCCTTTCTACAAACGGCAAAAATAGCTACTGGAGTAAAATATAACATTGGGTTTTTACGATTTTTATGGCAAATATTCCTGAGAGTTTACGTTACAGCAAGGACCATGAATGGTTATCGGTCGCTGGCGATACTGCAACGATTGGCATTACCGATTATGCCCAACATTCCCTTGGCGACGTCGTTTATATTGACATGCCGAGGGTCGGAGACAACTTCTCGACCCATGAGGCGTTTGGGTCGGTCGAATCCGTTAAGGCTGTGTCTGAGATTTTTACTCCTATCGCCGGTGAGATCATTGAGGTTAATGATGGGCTGAATGACACGCCCGAGGCTGTCAATAATGATCCTTACTCAGCAGGCTGGATGATTAAGATTAAGATGGACAATCCAAATGAGGCGGATAAACTGCTTTCTGCCGTGGAATATGAGGAGTATTTGGCGGCCAGTGAGTAATACTGGTGCGTTCGGTCACTGTGATTACGGCCGTCGCCGGCCGAATATGTGAGTTATCCTAAACGGGTCCGGGGGAAGCTTCGGATCCGTTAGTGTTTGATGCTAGATGTCACCGGCGGCCTTTCAAATTCATATCCTGATTTTGATATTATTGCAAAATCGCTGTTTATTATTAGGAAGCCTAAATGAGATACATACCAAATTCGCCGGAAGAGCGGGATGAGATGCTCGCCGAGGTCGGACTCGCGAACGCGGGCGAACTATTTCGTTCCATACCGAGCGACGTTCAACTAAAACGGCCGCTTAATGTCACCGAACCGCTGGCGGAAAGCGAGGTCATCGCAGCTATGGAAGAAATGGCCGCCCGGAATACGGGTGCGGTCAAACCGTCATTTCTTGGTGCGGGAGTATACTCGCATTTTTCGCCGACGATCGTTGACCACCTTATTCAAAGGTCGGAGTTTTTCACTTCCTACACGCCATATCAGCCAGAGATCTCGCAGGGGACACTGCAATATATCTTTGAATTCCAGACCCTGGTCTGCCAGTTGACGGGTATGGAGGTAGCAAATGCGTCGATGTACGACGGTTCGACGGCCACCGCCGAGGCGTATCTGATGGCCCAGCGAGTAACTCGGCGAGACAAGATAGTCGTCGCGTCCAGCGTGCATCCCGAATACCGTGACGTGGCGAAAACGTATTCTCAGCATGGCGATACCGAGATCGTAACTATCGGGTTTGATGAGCAATCCGGACGGGTAACAGGCTTGGAAACGCTCGACGACAAAACCGCGGCATTGGTCGTTCAGTCGCCAAACTTTTTCGGCTGTATCGAAGATCTCCAATCGCTCGCCGATGCCGCTCATGCCGTAGGCGCTCTGTTTATTGTCGTAGTAACCGAAGCTATCTCATTCGGCCTGCTCAAATCTCCGGGTGCTTGCGGAGCTGACATTGTTGTGGGCGAAGGCCAGTCCTGGGGCGTACCGATGGGATTCGGGGGTCCGCATGTCGGTCTTTTCGCGACACAGGAAAAATTTGTGCGGAATATGCCCGGCCGACTATGCGGCGTTGCTTATGACAAGAACGGAAACCGTGGCTTCGTATTGAC
>JBGTCF010000245.1:0-4495 GCA_041748975.1 Pyrinomonadaceae bacterium | reverse complement strand
CGTTCGACGGATGCAGCCCCGCGTGTCTTGGCATTTTTTGCCGTACATAAAGGGCTCCCTGAGGACGTCTACGAAGCCGTTGTTACCAATGAAAGAACTCCCGCCGCAGCAATCGAATCTTTCGCCGGGGCCACTCAAAGCGTCCAACTTCTTGAGCGACTCGCCATCAACCAACAGCTTCTTATTCGAAGTCCGGGGATCATAGATGCGATCCTCCGGAATCCCGCTCGAACGCCTGAGGCAGAACGCCGTGCATCTGAGATAAAACGCGAGTTCTTCGAGAAGGAACGAGGTGCCGAACAAATCGCGAACGAGCTCCGGGCTCGTGGAAATGATGCCGCCGCTGAATTCATCGAACAGGCGGAGTTCGTCAATGATCTTGAGGGATCCGGGCTCAGTCTGGACGACGCTCTCCTGATCGCCAGGCACATCGAGTCAATGGACCGCGAAACCGATGATTCGTGGCTCGGACTCGAGTTTATTGAAGAGATATACGAGGAAACCGAGGATCAGCGGGTCGCCGCCGTCGGCAAGATCATCGGCGAGCTTCAATCTGAAGAAGAAGGTGACCTTTCCGGTGAGCGTGTATCGATGATCAACAGGATCATGCGAATGGGCGTCAAAGACCGCGTAAAATTGGCAATGAAAGGTGACCGGGAGGCCCGCAATATCCTCATCCGTGACCCGAACCGCCTCGTTTCTTCAGCGGTTGTTAACAATCCCCGAATAAGTGAACAAGAGGTCGAGACGATCTCTGCGATGCGATCCATTAACGAGGATATTTTGCGGCTGATCGCCTCAAACCGGCAATGGTCACGAAGCTACAATGTTATGCACAATCTGGCTAGAAACCCCAGAACCCCGATGGCAAACGTTATGACGATCATGAGCCGCCTGCAGCTACGCGATCTGGTCGCTCTGTCGAAAAACAGAAACGTCTCCGACGCGGTCCGTCGACATGCACTCCGGCTTCACGTTGCCCGCACAGGCGGTAAACGCTAAAAAAACTTACCTGAGCGTCCCGTCTTGATAAAGGATCCGGCAAGATCTGTGATCGTATGACTGGCGGCTCCCGCCCATAGCCCGACGAAGACAATTATTAGGAAAGTTGAACCGAAATATTCGCGCAAACTCTGTCCCACTGGGTTCCATATCTGCACGATATCGCCGACACCGGGCAAACGGCCGCCATTCAGTGTTTGATACAAGTAAGCCGAAACCAAACAAATAAGGGTCACCACGCCCAGGAAATAGATCACACGTATGAGTGCTCCAAAAAAAAGCCCATGTGAGAACCGGGACCGGTGCGGGAAGAAGTAACGATATGGAAGCCAGATCGCTCGAACCGGCCCCCAACGCGAATACGGTCGGGAAACCGTATCGAGGTCCGGGCCAAACATCAGCCCGCCAAAAATGAACGCAACGCCGCAAATTAGCGAAGCGGCCAAACTGCCTGTAGCCAGATAACCGGCTCCAAAAGTGGGAAGGGCCAGCCCAAGCGTAATCGCGTCATGAACCTTTCCACTAGGCATTCTGAAGTTTCTTAATCTTCTTTACGACGAGACTCGACTGTCGCAGGAACCGCGCATTCAGCCACCTACTTAGATACGGCACAGGCCGATGCCGCAGTTTCGGTTTCCAGGCCCGCTGCCTGCCATGCTGACATTCCGCCTGTTACATTTAGAATCTTCTTGAACCCTGCATTCTCAAGTATGCTGGTTCCGAGGCTCGAACGATAGCCGCCCTGACAGATCACGTAAGTTGGCAGAGAGGGATCCAGCTGCTCAACTTGCTCTGGAAGCGTATCGAGAGGAATACTAACGGTGCAAGTCGGACAGCCGGAATTATGTTCCGCGGCACGCCTGACATCGACGAACTGTATCTTTTGGTCCGATTTGAGGAGTTCGCCCACATCCTGCACCGAGATCTGTTCGATCTCATTCTTTGCACCTGTGTAATCGCCGATCAATATGTAGCCTGTAACAGTATCGTGGCCGACACGCGCCAGCCTCATAAACGCCTCGTCGACCTGTTCCTGAGTTTCCGCAACAATCGCTATTTTCGTCCCGATCGGGATCATCGTTCCCGCCCATGAAGCAAACTGGCCTCCCAAACCGATATTGATCGAGTTGGGAATATGTCCCGATCCGTATGCCGAATTGACCCGGACGTCGATAACCACGCCGTCGAATGCGCCAATTCCCTCCGTCGAAAGCCGTTCAGGACGTTTCAGTTCAGCAAGCGAGGTCGAACCGGCAAGGTTCTTTGCTGCACTTAGGGGGAAATAGGCGGGCACCTCGGGCTGATCCGCCGCGACGATCTTTACAAATTCTTCCTTTGACATCGGCTGAAGAGCGTAATTGAATTGCCGCTGGTTCCCAAGCGTCGACCACGTTTCCTTGGAGAGCGATTTGCCGCAGAGGCTGCCGGCTCCATGCGCCGGATAGACCTCGGTTTCATCAGGCAGCGGCATAATCTTAGTGTGGAGCGAATCATACAGCATCTCGCCCATCTCTTCGGCAGTAAACCCCTTCGAGCCGATCAGATCCGGCCGTCCGACATCGCCGATGAAAAGTGTATCGCCAGTGAACATCTTAATTGGAGCGCGGACACTCTTGTCCGCATCGCCGGTTCCTCCGGCGAGACCGGCTCGCACGGTATTCGTCGTTGGGTCTTCGTGGTTCGCACTCATGCGGACAGGAGGGTCCGCGCTCCGATCTTCGGCAAGTATGGTGATTCCTTCCGGGGTATGGCCGGGCGTGTCTAGAAATTTCAGCCTGATAGAGCCGACATTGAGCGTATCGCCATCCTTTACCTTTAGTGTAGGAAACTCCGTATTCGCTCGCTGCCCATAAATGATCTCGGCTCCGGTTCTTGAAGCAAGTTCCACGTGTCCGCTGACGAAATCGGCATGCGAATGGGTTTCGATCACATATTTGATCTTCTGCCCATTAGCTTCTGCTTCGTCGATATATTGCTGAACATCACGCTGCGGATCTATCACCGCAGCCTCGCCCTCAGATCCCAGATAATACGAAGCGTGCGATAAACAACCCAGGTAAAATTGTTTGAATTTCATCACATCTCTCCTTTTTTCCTTTTGCGTAATCTTATCAAAATTAGCTAAGGATCGTTCACCGCTGATTCCACGGCATACGGGCAAGCACCATTCCCATAGCACAGGTATCGGTCGCGGCCGAGAAAACAAGCCCACCGCCGACAGATGCCGAAATAAGATAGAAATATGGACTAACAAAAACGCCGAGAACGACCCCAGTCAGGACGAATAGCCCCGCCGCAAACCTCACCTGACGTTCGAGGGACCATACCTTTGATTCGCCCTTAATAACCGGAAGTCTGGCGTCGGCCCAGGCGGCCATCCCGCCCTCGATCACGTGAATGTCCGTGAACCCTTTATTCATCAGCTTTTCAGCGGCCTGTTTCGCCCGGTTGCCGGAACGGCACATCAAGTAGACCGGTTTTGAATGATCGATCTCGTCGGCATGCTTTTCAAAGTTCGATAACGGCATTAATTGCGCATCGGCGATCCGCTCTCTGTGAAACTCCGAAAACTCACGAACATCGATCACCTGGCATTCTCCGCCGCTGTCCAATATTTTATTTATCTCGTGTACTGTGGCTTGTTTTATCATCGGTCCTGGGTCCCTCTCATAATCCCCATTATAACTGAATCATAATAATGTCCAGCCTCAGATATATTCGTGGAACCAGGCCGTATTTGCGTACTGGAGGTCTAGGGTTAGATCACCCGCGTACAGGAGCGGTTCCGATTTGACATGGGGCCGGATCCAACTGCTTTCGTTTGAAGTATTCGCGTACTGAGGAACTTATTTCCGTTCGAGCTTCATTGGCACCGAGAAATCCGCCAAGCGTTACGATCTTCCTGCCTTTAGGAATCGTCTTGTATGTCCTGAAAAAGAATTCTAACCTCTCCCGCTCGATCGCGGGAAGATCGCCAATACTCTTTATATCCGAATATGTGGGATCGATCTCAGTCGTGGGCACGGCGATGATTTTGTCGTCCTGCTCGCCGCCATCCTTCATTTTCAGTATGCCGATGGGACGGACCATAATGGCCGCACCGGACTGAATGGGAGCCCGCGTGTAAACGAGAATATCAAGGCTGTCGCCGTCGCCCGCGAGAGTCTGTGGGATCACGCCGTAGTTTGCGGGATAACCCATCGGGGCTGACTGGAAACGGTCGACCACGACATGTCCTCTGATGGCGTCTATTTCATATTTTATGAAGCTGCCCGACGGTATCTCGATCACTGCCGTGACTTCATTAGGGCACCCCGGCCCCTGTGGCAGGTCGAACGGATGAACCCATGCCTGTCCGAATGCAGGCAGGCAGAAAAGAAAAACAAGAGAAACGATAGCGAAAGGCGTTCGAAGTGTAGATATTTTCAGCATAAGTAAATGGTGGTTTAGGGACCGCCAAAAAGCGATCTCTAAACCACCTGGCTAGAACATT
>JBGTCF010000244.1:0-10951 GCA_041748975.1 Pyrinomonadaceae bacterium | reverse complement strand
AAAAGTGCAGATGATACTTTTTTCATAAAAGAGATGTTAGCCACGAAAGCATGATTGACACAAATAAAGAGAGAGATTAATTCGTGTTGGCCAGGAACTTGTCTCAACTTCGTGTTCAAGAAGTTAGCCACGAATGACACTAATGGGCAGAGGAAGAATTAAATCGTTATATTTGCGTCTGATATTTTGCTATCGAGCGCAACCTTTTCTTGGTTTGGGCGTCTAAATAAATATGAAATGGATCACGAGAATTGTTGCATTTACGGCCGCGTTGTTTTTGGGAGCGTTCGCGGCTTCGTTCTTTGTCGCCGCCGAGAGCTGTGGTTTCGACGAAGCAGCCGTTGTTGTTCAGACTGTTCAGTACGAACTGGCGGCGCCGGACAGGGCCTTTAGTGCAGACGATCTCGTCGGCACGTGGAAGGGCTCGTTTGGCTACAACGCCGGCGATTGCACGATCGAGATCACACGGGCCGAGGGAGATGCATTCTACGGCACCCTGAGAAAAGAAGGAGCGGAGATACTCTTCAAAGGAACATTCGACCCCGAATCGCGAGCCCTATCCTTCAATGAGACCGAGGTCGTCCGCCTGGGCGCGGCAATGTCCGTGTGGTCGTTAGGCGAAAACCGCGGAGCCATCTCACGCGACGGCCGAATGATTTACGGCACAGGCGTTGACGAATGGGGCCAATACGCCTGGGCGGTTTCGAATCGGTGACGACGATCGTCGTCACGAATCCTCAAATCCGACCCACGGCTGTCCTTCTTACTTCGATTGTTCGCCTGGTTACCGACCTGCCTGCGAACACATCTTATAGTTAGCTATGAGAAGAATTACGATAGATTGTGTGTTTGCCGCGGTGTTGTTGCTTGTTGCGGTTGCCGGGCCGGCTTATTCGCAGGCGGAAGGCCGGACGACGTTTACGGGGACGGCGGTTATTTACGGTTCGGGAATGAACACGCGGACCGTGACGCGGAGTTTTACGCTCCATGTCGATCGGCTCACGACACAGGGCGAGGCCGCCCAGCTATTGTCGGTGCTCGATGATCAGGGCCAGGACGGACTTCTTAGTGCGATGAGCAGTAACGACCTTGGGCGTTTTTCGCTAGGGGGTCGACTGGGCGAGCCGCTTAGGGCCGTGATCGTTGACGATCACAATGGCAAGAAAAGGCTTCGGGCTATATTTCAGCGTTGGATCGGTTTTGGGGAGTTAAGGGGCGGCTATCGCTCGGTGGATTATCCTTTCAGCTATATTGAGATCGTGATCGATCCGCAGACTGGCAAAGGTGATGGCACTTTCTTTCCCGCGGCAAGAGTAAGGTTTAGGGAAGCTAACCAGAAGCGGCCCGACACGGTTGAGATCGAGGATTTTGGCGTGTTTCCCGGACGGTTGATGGGCGTGACGCTGCGTGGTCGACAACTGCAGTAAGGGTTATGAACCCAGAACAGAAGGGCCTTTGAAACGGAAGTTCCGCGTCGAAGGCCCTTTCTCCTGTTTTATTTAGAACACGTTTGGCACAGGTGGCGGTTCTGTCGGCGGCGGGTCCTCAACGGGCACATTCCCTGGTTCCGGCGCCGGATCGCGGATCGGATACGGGTCAGGATAATCGGGCGCCCGCGGCGGATCAGGGGCCGGATCGGGAAGAGTCGGGTCGACCGGTGTTTGCGGGACGTCGGGACGCTGGACCGGGTCATCACTCGGTGCGGGCGGTAAATTTTGATCGATCTGCATTTTTTGATCTCCTTTTTAATTAAACAGCTTTCAAAAACGATCTTACCTGAGATCAAAGAATGGAACTGTCTTTCTTCATACATCTGGTCACACTAACCATATGTAGATGGTTACGATCAGAACGGCTGCGTCGACCTCGTCAGCGTACTCATCGGATCAGTTTCGAAGCTCTTGTAGGTTTCCGAATTGACAGCGAAAGGGATACAACGCGGCGTGGTTCCGACTCGGCCGCTTTTTTGTCAACCATTCGCTCTATTACGCTCTTGTGGCGGCGGATGAAGTGGACACCCGCTTCCACTCGGTCGGGGCTATTGCGGCTAGTTTGAATTCAGGATGTTCTTTTTCAATATGCTCCAGATGCCACCAACTTCTGAAAAGTAGCACCGGCCGGTCGGACATATCCTTGAAGATCCCCGTTTCATACAGATTACCGACGCCGAGCAAAACATCCCAGCCGGCCGTCACCCACCGGGCAGCCACATAAGGAAGATTTTCAAGCTGGGTTTCGACGCCGTATTCCGCCCGCAGACGAAATTGAGCGACTTCGAATTGCAATTCACCTACGGCCGCGATCACGGGCTCTTGCGAGCCTCCACCGTGTCCGGAATACAGGATCTGGACGGCCTTTTCTTCTTCCAACTGGGCGATGCCTTTCTGAAATTTTTTGGCAAAGGACGGATTGGAATTACGGAGTCTTGCAAACAACTCGGGCGAGAACGTCGGAATCGGCTCGTAGGCAAGCTTAGACCCCGTATACACGGTGTCCCCAATGGTAAATGCCCCCGGATTATTTAGCCCAATCACGTCACCCGCGTATCCGTCTTCGACGGATTCACGTTCCTGGGCGAATACCTTTTGCGGCCGGGTCAGACGGATCTTTTTTCCCGTCCGGGCATTAGATACCGTCATGTCCTTTTCGAATTCGCCGGAGCAGACCCTTACAAACGCCAGACAATCACGATGCCGGGGATCCATATTAGCCTGGAGCTTAAATACGAAACCTGTGAACTCAGGATGATCGGGCGCGATCGAGCCGATATCGCTCTCGTGAGGGCCGGGAGCAGCAGACATTTGAAGAAACACCCTTAGAAATGGCTCGACCCCGAAATTGGTCATGGCACTTCCGAAAAACACCGGGGTTTTTTTGCCGGCCAATATCAGGTCTTGATCAAGCGACGAACCGGCCCCGTCGAGTATCTCAAGATCATCACGCAGATGACGCAACGCTCGTTCGCCGATTGCTTTGTCGACCCGCGGATCGTTTAAAGGCATTGTGCTTTCGACCGCTTGCCGTTGGCCGCGCGGGTTGCGTTCATACAAATGAACGAGCCCGGTGAGCCGGTTATAGATCCCGCGAAAAGTCTCGCCCTCACCGATCGGCCAGTTTAGTGCATAAACCTTCAGCGAAAGTTCCATCTCGATCTCATCGATAAGCTCAAGCGGATGACGGGCCGGGCGGTCTAGCTTATTTATGAATGTGAAGATCGGCACATCGCGCATACGGCAAACTGCGAAAAGCTTTCGCGTTTGCGTTTCCAAGCCTTTCGCCGCGTCGACAAGCATAATCGCGTTGTCGGCGGCGGTGAGGGTACGGTAAGTATCTTCGCTGAAATCGTGGTGGCCGGGCGTGTCCAGAAGATTGAGCCGAAATCCTTCGTAATCGAACTGTAAAACTGTGGACGTGATCGAGATGCCGCGTTGCTGTTCCAGGGCCATCCAGTCGGAAGTGGCGGCGCGTTCGGCACGGCGATTCTTGACCGCCCCGGCTTTCTGGATCGCACCTCCGTATAAAAGAAGTTTTTCTGTGAGCGTTGTTTTCCCCGCGTCCGGGTGGGAGATGATCGCAAACGTCCTGCGACGCTCGATCTCAGATTTTAATTCAGTTGCCGATAAACTCATGATTCAATAAATGGAAGCAGCCATCCGGATAAATCAAATATTTAATTAAATACAGATTAGACCAAAAGGCGGGACGATTCGCACGATTACCGTCTACTATATCATTTTGATTTGCGGCCAGTGTCGGAGGTCGGAAATCTCAGTTGTCGGGCTAAAGAGCGAGAGCCATGGCTGTGATCAGCACAACATGGGCAAACATATGTGCGATGATCGCTGATTCGAGGCCGCGATGCCAGTAAAGAAATCCGGCGATGATGCCGAAAATGGAGTTTGCGGTTATTACGAAGACCACGATGGGCATTTCTAATCCGTTGTTTAGAACCGAAGCGATTGGCAGGTGGCCTATGCCGAAAAGAAGAGACGACAAAATAATAGCCGCTACAAAATAAACCGGCTTTGGCTCACCGGTACCTTGTTGGAACAAGCTCCAACCCGCCCAAACAAGGAACGTCATAAAACCCCAGCGAAGAAGAATCTCCTCGGTAAATCCGCCGTAAAGCAGGCGAACGGCGTGAGGCATAAGCTTGTTGAATCCCTCGGCCCGATCGATAAATTCAGCGGAAAGAAAGGGTCTGGCTATTACCCAGGAAAGAGCGATGACGGCACCGCCTGCGATCCCGGCAACGATGCCCGGCACGATCTGTCGTCGCAGCGGCACGATCGGATCCTCGCCCTCCGCCCATGCTTCGGCGGCCGGAGAGTGAAGACCGACTCGCCCGGCAAGCAAGACGCCGACCAGTACAGCTATGGTGGTCAGCACGGCAGGTTGTAAAACGCTGGCGAGCTTTAACAAAGCCGGATGAGGGATTTCACTGGGATCGCCTTGCTGTGCAGGCAATAATGCGATGAGCGCCGAGAGGTCGACGAGAAGAAATGACAAGACTCCGACAATGCCCGCAAGCCATAAGATGAGGAAAAGCCGTTTCTTCATTGAGGTTCTCGTATATTAGCATCAGAGTTTAAAAAATGATGATAAAAGATGGAGATCTTTACTTTCCAGGCCGACGAGATCGAGGAAATGCACTTTTTTCTTTACCTTTTGCCAATTTACGTCTAAAATTCTTGCGTACTTTGTTCAAATCGCCGACGGAGGTAACTCATCATAGCCAGCGAAGAAGTTTTAAAACCGGCCAGTGACCTTTTGGGTGTGTCGATCGATCAGCGTTCGGCTGCGATCGATAGGAGTGATGATCACGGAACCGAGGGTGAATTACCGGCTTTCCAGATACCGGTTGACGCCGAGGCTTTCGAACCAACGGCTCCGGACATTGAGCTATGCAAATTGGCCGCAAACGGCAACCTTGCCGCGTTTGAATTGATCTACGAGCGATATCATCGCCGCACTTACAGCCTGTGCCTGCGTATGTCGAGCAGTCAGACGGAGGCCGAGGACCTTACCCAGGAAGTCTTTATTCAGCTTTTCCGCAAGATCGGCAGCTTTCGCGGCGACTCGGCATTCTCAACGTGGCTTCACCGATTAACGGTGAACCAGGTATTGATGCATTTTCGCCGCCGAAGCGTAAAAAATGAACGAACGAGCGATGACGGCGAGATGCCTGAACAAACCGTTCGCGGCAGCGCAAACCCAAATAAGATGCAGGTGGTTGACCGTATAGCCCTCAAAAACGCTATTGCAGAACTACCCAACGGATACCGCAATGTGTTCGTTCTGCACGACGTGGAGGGTTTTGAACACGAAGAGGTCGCTCGTATGATGGGCATTTCGGTGGGCACATCAAAATCTCAGCTGCACAAGGCGAGACTTAAGCTGCGTGGCCTTTTGATCAAGCAACAGGGTTAAGCTAAATTCGACTTTTATATGCACGAACAATGTCTCAGCGTTGTTCGTGATTTTTGTGCCGATACCTTTCAAAATCGGCAGAAAACAGTGTTTCGTAAGGCAACTATTGCGTTGTGTCGGTAATCTATAAAGGTGGAATGAATAAGCGGGCTCGTCGATTGGTCACGATAGACCGGTGGCAGTGCGTTTTCGTGTAAATGAATTGCGACGAGTGTAAAAATTTAATAAGTGTTTTTCTGGACAGCGAGCTAGATGAATCGACCGCGATAGACGTTCGGATGCATCTGGCGCTTTGTGTGGATTGCGCCCGTATTTGCGCGGATTTTGCTTCCATTCTTGATGTTGTGTCCGAGGGACCCTCACTTGTCTTGCCGCCAAATTCACAGGCCCTCTGGTGCCGCATCAACAATATCATCGAGAACGATATCAGAACGGATAAGGCGATACCGCCTCCTGAACCGGAGACGGGCCGCTTTTGGCGTTTCAGCATTGGGCAATTGGCAGCGGCCGTATTGTGCATCGCCATGGTTAGTTCGTTGGCGACGATATTAGCGGTACGGAGCTATTTTCCACCAGAGCCAGCGGAATTTGCGGTCAAATCAGCATCTGAGCGAACGTTGTTAGACAAAATGCTCGGAAGATTAGGATTGGCCGAAACCCCTCAGCAAATACGAGAGAGACGCCTTAGACAGCATCAGGAGGCGATCGATTATTGGAATGCCCGCGTACAGGCCCGCCGAATGAAATGGGATCATATGACGCGGGACGCATTCGATCGAAACCTCCGCGTAATAGATCAGTCAGTGAGCGAGTTTTCGGTGATACTTCAGCGAAATCCGGATGATGACCTTTCCGGTGAGATGCTCGATTCGGTCATGGACGATAAGATGAAGCTGCTCCGGGATTTTGCTGATCTGTAGTTTTTAAATGACCTTCAATTCACTAATCGGATTAAGGCTGATCGGCTCGGCCAAAACTACGATCCTCCTGAGCGTAGTTTTTTTCTTTGCGGCCTTTGTACAAGATACATCCGCGCAGAGGAAATTTTCGCGCACGTATCCAGCCGGACAGAATGTTCGTCTTAATTTGATGAACCGGACTGGTACAGTTGAAGTAGAAGGGTGGAATCGGCGCGAAATAAAAATCGTGGCGACGCTGGAAGCTCCCGCCGCAATCATTGAGCCCAAAAGCACGCTCGACCTTATTGAAATAAATATGGTGCGCGATAACCAGGGCCGCGATGTCGGAAACGTTAACTTTGAGGTTCGGGTGCCTTACAATACGGTTGTGGACATTGAAACGCGTATCGGTAACCTAAGTGTTACCAGCGTCCGCAGCGGCTTGGTACGTGCCTATATATCCAGCGAGGGCGACATTACGTTAACAAATATCGTGGCTACCAACGTTTCTGCCGAGAACCGGCTGGGCGATATCTTTTTCGACGGCCAGATCAGCGAGAATGGTCTATATCGCTTTTCGTCAATGAGCGGCCGAATTGGTGTCAGAATACCATTTGCATCGTCGTTCAGACTCGTCGCAACAGCTCCTTCGACCCGCAGCATTTCCCTCGGCTCATTTTCCAACGGGGACACTAATTTTGTCGGGGACGGCAGGCGCGTGCTGGGCAAATTTGGGACAGGAAGCGCCTCGGTAACCGTCACCAATAAACTCGGAACTATCGCGTTCTTCGGCCGATAGTCTATAATTTATTTGGACCGATCTGATTGGGCGCACAGTCAACCCTCCGATTCCTACATCTAAAGGAAAATAAAAATGAAACGAAAATTGTTGAACATCGTGGCGTTGGCCCTCACGTTTTCGATGGGAGTACTTGCCCAGGCGCCATTTCCTAGCCAACGAACTATCACGAAAACCGACAAGTTTGAATTTGGCTCGGGCGGGACCGTTGCGATCGCAGGGGCCCCAATAGGTTCCATTGAGGTCATAGGTTCGACAGCTAACGAGGTCGAGATCACGGCGGAGATCCTGCTGCAGGCCGGAAGCGAGGCCGACCTAAATACATTGGCCGCGTCGACGGGGTTTTTATCGGACGAATCGGCGCTCCGAGCCGGGATAATAACTGTGGGCAACCACAACAAATTTGGGCTCAAGAAATTGCCAAAGAACTTTCCCAAAGGACTTCTGACTGTTCCCTTCACCATTAATTATAAAATTCGCGTGCCGAGATACTGTGACCTTGAGATCGACGGCGGTAAGGGCGATCTGACGATCAAGGGCGTGGAAGGATCTATCCGGGCCAATTTCCTTGAATCAAATGCCCGGGTCGAGATCATCGGCGGTTCAGTTATAATCTCGCTTGGGACGGGCAATGCGGATATTTCATTCGGGGCTAAAGGCTGGAGAGGGCGCTCGGCAAGCATCCAGGTCGCGCAGGGCGATCTGACGGTGCGGCTTCCAACGATATTGAGTGCCGAGGTCGATGCAGTCGTACTGCGAACCGGGAGTATCGTAAATGAATTCCCGGATTTGAAACCCCGTGACCGAAAAACAACGTTTACAGATAAATTAATTCTCGCGAAGGCCGGAGTTGGCGGTGCGGCAATGAAATTCTCTGTCGGTGACGGCAAACTGAGGATCGAGCCGCTTCGGGCTCAATTATAGAAACGGCCAAACTCGAATTATCTTGCTGTCAGGTGATAAACTACTCTGGTTTATCACCTTTATTTTTTAGTTATTATGACGATCAAATCAGATATCTGGCTGCGAAAAATGGCTGAAGAACAAGGAATGATCACTCCTTTTTTGTCGCAGCTTGTTCGGGAGATCGACGGGAACCGGATCATCTCTGCCGGGTGTTCAAGCTATGGATACGACATGCGTCTGGCGGACGATGGATTCAGGATCTTCTCGTCAGTACATGCAAAAGAGATCGACCCTAAACGCTTTGACGAGCAATTTTCACTGATCGAGCCGCAAATGCACTCCGCTGATGACGGGGCAAAATATTATTTACTTCCGCCGCATCATTACGGACTCGGTGTGACGGTGGAAACCTTCAAGATGCCGCGAAACGTAACTGGCATTGCTCTCGGCAAGTCGACGTACGCGCGTGCCGGGCTGCTTGTGAATACAACACCGCTCGAGGCCGGTTGGACCGGAAGGTTAGTCGTCGAGATCGCGAATCTCGCAAACCTTCCGCTCCGCGTTTACGTCAACGAAGGCATCGGGCAGATACTCTTTTTCGAATCCGACGAAGACTGCGCCGTCTCATACGAGGATCGCGGAGGCAAGTATCAAGGGCAGACCGGGCTGACATTTGCGAAAGTCTGAGTCAGAACCGCCTGCGAAAGCGGGCGGCCAGTTCGACCCATTTTCGCGTTCCGCTGTACGCAAAAGATTATGCATATCTTCTTGATCGCTTTTTTTCTGATGATCTATGCTTCAATTTCAGTTGTCGAAACATTTGGTCAAATGCGGCCGCGTGCTCGTGATCTTGGCATTACGATCGGAATTCTCCCGACCGGACAGCTTAATTCAATAACCGATGTCGACGGCGTGGGAGTCGGGCAGACGACTATCATTCGCGGCGAAAACGTACGGACCGGCGTTACCGTGATACTTCCACACCGTGGAAATCTATTTAAGGAAAAGGTGCCCGGAGCCGTTTACGTAGGCAATGGGTTCGGCAAGCTCGCCGGATCTACACAGGTGAATGAACTCGGCGAGATCGAGACACCTATTTTGCTTACGTCAACGCTTGCCGTTCCGCGGACGGCTGATTACCTGATGGACTATATGCTTGGCCTCACAGGGAACGAAAACGTCAGGTCGATCAACCCGCTGGTCGCCGAAACCAATGACGGCGGGCTCAATGATATCCGCGATCGCCATATCACGCGGGATGATGTCTTCAACGCGCTGAAAACTGCAAAAAGCGGTGCGGTCGAGGAAGGCTCGGTTGGAGCCGGAACAGGCACGGTCGCGTTTGGATGGAAAGGCGGAATCGGAACATCATCTCGGAAACTTCCGGAGAAGCTGGGCGGATATACGATTGGTGTCCTCGTCCAATCAAATTTCGGCGGCGTGCTGATGATCGACGGGGTTCCTGTCGGGAAGGAACTCGGCCGGTATTATTTGAAGGATGCGGCAACGATGCGCAAGCCCGCGCGTGAGCAAGGGCGAGATCCGCACGTAGCTAGTATCGACCTCGGTGACGCTCGGGCCTCTGCACCCGATTCAGCCGATGGTTCGATCATCATCGTGATCGCAACGGACGCTCCGCTTGATCACCGCCAGCTAAACCGTCTGGCTTCGCGGTCGATGGTCGGCCTTGGCAGGACAGGTTCTTCAATGACAAACGGCAGCGGCGACTATGCCATTGCTTTTTCGACGGCTAACCGGATCAACGCGAGCGATCGCGTGAGGAACATTTCCCTGCTTGGCAATGACGCGATGTCGCCACTTTTTCAAGCGGTTATCGAAGCGACCGAAGAAGCTATATATAATTCGATGTTCAAAGCGACCACTGTCGAAGGAAACGGCCGAAAGATAGAGGCTTTGCCGGTGGAAAAAGTCCGCGAGATCCTACGGAAATACGGCAAGCTGAAATAACGCTGAGAAAGATATGGAAAGGATCGAGAATTATATCGGCGGTGAGCTTGTTCAGCCTGCCTCCTCGGCATATCTGGATAATTTCGATCCCTCGACCGGCGAGGTCTATTCGCTTATCCCGGATTCGGATGACCGCGATGTTCATCTTGCGGTAGAAGCCGCCGCGGCCGCATTTCCGTCGTGGTCGATGACGTCGCCCGAGGCGAGACACGACATTTTGATGCGGCTCGTCGCGCTGATCGAGCGCGACCTAGAGGCCCTTGCACTCGCCGAGAGTATCGATAACGGAAAACCGGTGTCGCTCGCGAGAATGGTCGACATTCCGCGGGCGGCAGCGAATTTCAAGTTTTACGCAACCGCGTCGATGCACACCGCGTCGGAATCGCATGAAACGGTCGGGCAGGCTATCAACTATACGCTTCGGCAGCCGCTGGGAGTGGTTGGGTGCATATCGCCGTGGAACCTTCCGCTTTATCTCTTTACGTGGAAGATAGCGCCGGCGATCGCGGCAGGCTGCACTGTGGTAGCCAAGCCAAGCGAGGTCACGCCGATGACCGCCTATCTATTATCCCATCTGTGTTCAGAGGCGGGCTTGCCCGCCGGTGTCCTCAACATAATTCATGGCTTGGGACCTAAAGTTGGATCCGCGATCGTCGCTCTCAAAGACGTCAAGGCGATCTCATTCACCGGCGGGACGAAGACGGGTGAGGAGATCGCACGGGTAGCGGCACCGATGTTCAAAAAGCTGTCGCTCGAACTCGGTGGCAAGAACCCGAACATAATCTTTGCCGATTGCAATTACGAGGAAATGCTGGCGACGACTATTCGCTCTTCGTTTTCCAATCAGGGGGAGATCTGTCTATGCGGCTCGCGGATATTCGTCGAGCGGCCGATGTATGAGCAGTTTAAGGGCGACTTTGTGGAGCGGGTCGCTGCACTGAAAGTTGGT
>JBGTCF010000243.1:0-3301 GCA_041748975.1 Pyrinomonadaceae bacterium | reverse complement strand
ATGTTCGGTGTCCGCGATTCGATCACCGTGCATATTCAGGTCGACGATTCGGCAGATTTCGAAACCGCCCAGGACGAAGTGCGTGCCGTCATGCGAAACCGGCGCGGTAAAACGTCGGCAGAAGAAGAGGACGGATTTTCTCTCGATACACAGGATGCGTTTCTCGCGATTTATGACAGTGCAACGTCGGGGATCTATGCGGCTACGATCGCGGTCGCCGTTGTTTCGCTTGTTGTGGGCGGAATCGTGGTAATGAACATAATGCTGGTATCTGTCACGGAACGGACACGCGAGATCGGACTTCGAAAGGCGGTCGGCGCCCGCAGACGGGATATTTTACAACAGTTTTTGATCGAGGCGGTGACAGTGACCACCGTGGGCGGGGTTATCGGCATTATTGCAGGCTATGGACTGGCCTTTGTACTTGCATTCGCAATGGGTTTTCCGATCGCGATCCGGATCGATTCCGCCTTGATGGGTGTTGGTGTTTCACTTGTGGTGGGCATCGCCAGCGGCCTTTACCCGGCAATGCGCGCTGCACAGCTCGACCCGATCGAAGCAATGAGGAATGAATAGAAACTGAAGCAATGACCCGCGCAGCTTTTAACGAATCGGCCGTGATGGCTCTCGACACTCTCCGGACGAATAAGCTGCGCTCCGCGCTCACGATACTGGGAGTGACGGTCGGGGTCGTGACGATCCTTGCGATGGTCTCAATCATTCAAGGGCTTAATCGTGCGTTTTCCGACCAAATCGAATCTCTCGGCTCGAACACGATATTTGTGTCCAAGTTTGACCCGAGCTTTGGTCGCCAGCCGGGGCCGGAAGAGAGGCAACGAAAGGAACTCACGATAGCCGATGCCGATGCCCTCCGAGACGAGGTTCCCACGGCGGTCGGTGTATCACCGATCCAGCGGGAGCTGGCGGTCACGATTAGGTATAAGGACAAGCAGACGGAAACGCCGATATTGATCGGAGCGACGCCATATTACGAATTCACGCATTCGCAATTCGTGGATCACGGCCGCTTTATCATCGACAGTGATATGAACGGCCGATCGAATGTAGTAGTTCTCGGCCGTGATCTTATAAAAGCCTTGTTTCCCGAGGGCGAGGACCCGATCGGGGCGGAATTAAAGATCGACGGAAGCCCGTTCCGCGTGGTCGGAGTGATGAGCTTTTTGGGCTCCTTCTTTGGCCAATCTCGCGACAATATTGCGTTCATACCCCTTTCGACAGCTCAGAAATTTTATCCGAGAATCGATCCGCCGCAGTCAGTTTTTGTAATAATCATCAGGCCGAAAACCAGGGCGGATGTAAAACAAACCATCAATGAAGTGACGGATATTCTCCGCACACGGCGCGGCGTAAAACCCGGCGAAAAGGAGAATTTTGGTATATCCTCTCAGGATGCTCTGCTCGATATCTACAATCAGCTCACGGGTGCGACTTATCTGGTCCTTACGGCTATATCAGCGGTTGCGCTTATGATCGGAGGGATCGGAGTGATGAACATAATGCTTGTGTCGGTGACCGAGCGAACCAAAGAGATCGGGATACGCAAGGCGGTCGGTGCGACACGGTCGAGTATACTTGCTCAGTTTCTCACAGAGGCGGTCGTCCTGACCGCAATCGGCGGTACTGTTGGGGTCGTCATTGGAGAAATATTGAGCTTACTCATTAATGCTTATTCACCCCTGCCGGCTTTCATACCTATTTGGGCGATCATCCTTGGCGTTTTTGTATCGGCTGGGGTGGGTGTCATTTTTGGTGTCTTCCCGGCGATGAAGGCAGCGAACCTGGATCCCATCGAAGCCCTGCGATTCGAATGACATCATCGTCTAGAACCCGATGTCAGTTCGTATTATGAAAGGGATTTATGTAGTCTTTAAATTAGATGAATTTAGCCGAAACCATAAAGCTCGCCTTCTCAGCCATTTGGGCTCATAAGCTGCGATCGTTCCTGACGCTGCTCGGGATGATCATCGGCATGACCGCCTTTATGGTCGTGCTTTCGCTGCTCCAGGGTTTTAATACTTATGTCGATGAGAAGATCGCCGGTATCGGATCAAATTCGTTTACTATCCAACGTTTTAATTTCGACGATTTTAAGAATAGCGACACTATTGCGGCGGCGCAGCGCCGGAATAAGGAGCTGGATTTTGAAGAACTTGAGTTCGTAAGGGCTAGATCGCAGCAGATCCAAAAGATCGGTGCGAAAACACGGGGAAACACGCGCGACGTCCGACGCGGCAGCGAAACGCTCAGGGATGTGACTATCAGCGGTGCCGAGGCCATTATCGCTGACATCGAAAAGCTCGATATCGCCGAGGGGAGATACTTTTCGCAGATCGAGAACGACAATTCGATGCGTGTTGCGTATATCGGCCGGGACATCGCAAACGGCCTTTTTCCGCGAGGCGACGCTATTGGAAATGAGATCTCCATATCCGGAATTCCCTATCGAATTGTTGGTATTCAGACCGCCAAAGGTACTGTTTTTGGGCAGCCTCAGGATAGTTTCGTTCAGTTGCCGATCAAAACTTTTGGAGCAAATTTTGGCGGGCTGAGGGGCAGCCGATCTCCTTATTTCGTAGCGCTTCCGTATGACGGCATCACGATCGCGAATGCTGTGGACGAGGCGAAAACATTGATGCGTATCAAGCGCAGTATCCCGTTTGGCGAAAAGGATAATTTCGGAGTTGTCACTCCCGATGCGATCACGGGGCTGCGTGACAGCCTCTTTGGTACGATCTCTCTGGTGATCCTGGTCGTGCCGACTATCGCACTGGTAGTAGGAGCGATCGTGATCATGAACATCATGCTGGTCGCTGTAACCGAGCGGACCAAGGAGATCGGAATACGAAAATCGCTCGGCGCTCGTCAGGCCGACATATTGAGGCAATTCCTGATCGAATCCGCGACATTGTCTGCCATCGGCGGTCTGATCGGCCTATTGCTGGCAGTCATATTGGGATATATCATCACGGCATTCGTATTTCCTACACGCATCCCCTGGTGGTCTGCGGTTATCGCGATCACTATTTCAGCGGGCGTTGGGATCCTTGCAGGGCTCTTCCCGGCATGGAAGGCAGCGCAGCTCGATCCGATCGAGGCACTTCGGGCAGATTAGATGAAAGTAATTACCGGACGAGCATACGAGAATTTGCGAATGGCGTTAGATACGCTTCGCGGAAATAAGCTGCGCTCGTTTCTCACGATCATCGGCGTTGTGGTCGGAGTGATCACGGTAATGCTGATCTCGTCCATTATCAGCGGGATCGGGATGGCCGTCGAGGAA
>JBGTCF010000242.1:0-6063 GCA_041748975.1 Pyrinomonadaceae bacterium | reverse complement strand
CCCGATCCCCGCCGACACCATTTCGAAACCGATCACGGGCGTCGCCAAAATAATCGTCGAGAATATGGAGCAGAGCCTTACTGTTCCGACCGCGACCAGCTTTCGCGAGATACCGGTAAAGGTGCTCGAGGAAAACCGTCGCATAGTCAATGACCACCTAGCGCAGCTGGGTCATGGAAAGGTGTCGTTCACCCATATTATCGGCTGGGCGATCGTCCAGGCCGCGAAAGAATATCCCAGCCTGAATCACGGATTCGCTGTGATCGACGGTGTCCCGTCTCGGCTGGAAAACGCGGACGTAAACCTCGGTATCGCTATTGACGTCGAAAAGAAAGACGGTTCGAGGTCGCTGTTAGTGCCGAATATAAAAAAGGCCGATACGATGAGCTTTGTCGAATTCTTTCACGCGTACAACGAGCAGGTGAAAAAGGCCCGCGATGGAAAACTGGAGATCGCCGATTTTCAGGGCACGACCATTACGCTTACGAATCCGGGCACGATAGGCACTGTTGCATCCAGCCCGAGGTTAATGGCGGGTCAGAGCGCGATCATCGCCACTGGAGCGATCGAGTATCCGTCGGAATACCAGGCGATGACCTCGGCCGCCCTTTCGCAGATAGGCATCAGTAAAAAGCTTACGATCACTAACACCTACGATCATCGCGTCATACAGGGAGCCGAAAGCGGCTTGTTTCTCGCCCTGATAAGTGAGTATCTGAAGGGCCAGCAGGGATTCTATGACACGATCTTTAAGGATTTCGAAATAATCTCGCCGCCGCTTCGGTGGGCTCAGGACTATAACCCTACATTTTTTGGAGGCGAACGCGAAAGAGCCCAGGAACAAGCGAATGTTCTTCAACTTATCGATGCGTACCGCGTGAGGGGCCATCGTCTCGCTGATATAGATCCGCTGAAGATGACGACCCACGTCGACACGGACCTCGATCTCGAGAATTTCGGCCTAACGATCTGGGACCTCGATCGCGAGTTTATTACCGGCGGGCTTCATGGTGAGGAAACCGCCACGCTGCGGCGTGTGCTCGAGATACTGAGAAAGGCCTACACGGGTAAGGTGGGTATTGAATATCGCCACATCCAAAACAAGGAAGAAAAGGCCTGGATAAGAGCACGGGTCCGGGAACATTTTGTCGACACCGAGCCGCTCAAGGCCGAAACCAAAAAGGAACTGCTGCAGAAATTGATCGAGGCCGAGCAATTCGAACAGTTCCTGCATAAGAAATATCTCGGGCAGAAGAGGTTTTCGCTTGAGGGCTGCGAGACCGTGATTCCGATGCTCGACCAGCTGGTGGAAGCAGCAGCCGAGCGCGGGGTTGATGAGATCTACATGGGGATGTCCCATAGGGGACGGCTTAATGTGCTTGCTAACATCATCGGCGATCCTGCAACCGGTGGGATGGCGGAACGCATTTTTACGGTCTTCGAGGGAACATCCCATCCCGATTTCCCGGCCGACGAGGGAGATGTCAAGTATCACCAGGGAGCCGTGCGGCAGCGAAAGACAAGATCAGGCCGTGAGCTTCGGATACAGCTTTCGTCTAATCCCAGCCATCTCGAGGCGGTAAATCCCGTTGTCGAGGGAATGGCCCGGGCCCGACAGGACATTCTTCGCGACGGCGAGGGAATGGAACGGCGGGAGACGTACGACCACATCCTGCCCCTCCTGCTTCACGGCGATGCGGCCTTTGCCGGACAGGGCGTCGTGATGGAAACGCTCCAACTCGCGGGATTGCCGGGATATCGGACCGGCGGAACTATACACATCGTCATCAACAACCAGATCGGTTTTACGACCTCCCCGGGGCTCGGCCGCAGTTCGATATATTCGACGGACGCCGCTCACATTACACAGACCCCGGTGTTTCATATCAATGGTGACGATCCTGAGGCGGCCTTTCGCGTTGTGCAGATCGCTCTTGCTTACAGACACGAGTTCGACAAAGACGTGGTTCTCGACCTCGTCGGTTTTCGCCGTCTTGGACACAACGAGGGTGATGAGCCAAGCTACACCCAACCGGTTATGTATGCCCGCGTAAAAGCGCATCCCGGCACACGACACCTCTATGCCCAACAGTTGATCCGCGAAGGCGTTATTTCAGAAGAAGACCTGGCCGCCATGACAGAAAAGGTTGTCGGAAAATACGAGGGTATTCTCGTACGGGCGAAGGAGATCGCTGCCGGGAAATCGGAGAAAACCGAGCTGGTACCGGCACCAGCCGAAGATGATGGATCGTCCGTTCTCGAAACCGGCGTGGCGGCCGACGTGCTTAAGCGTGTATCTGAAAAGATATCGCTCGTACCCGAGGGGTTCCATATCAATCCGAAGATGGTCGGCCAGCTCGCCCGTCGTTCAAAGATGGGCGATGGCGAAGTTCCGATGGACTGGGCTTTTGCCGAGGCGTTGTCAATAGGCTCACTTGTACTCGAGGGAATTCCGGTACGCTTTAGCGGCCAGGATTCTGGCCGGGGTACCTTTTCCCAGCGTCATGCTTCGATGTACGACACGATGACCGGGGACCGCTGGGCGCCGCTCAATGAGCTTCGCCATGAAGCTAACCCTCATGCTCGAGCCTATATCTTTGACAGCTCACTGTCAGAATATGCCGTGCTCGGCTTTGAATACGGTTATTCGGTGATCTCAGAAAGCCAGCTCGTCGCGTGGGAGGCCCAATTCGGCGATTTCTCAAACGGTGCACAGATAATCATTGACCAGTACATTTCATCGTCTGAAGATAAATGGCAGCAGAAGTGTCGATTGGTATTGCTGCTGCCGCACGGTTACGAAGGACAGGGGCCCGAGCACTCTTCGGCAAGGCTAGAGCGATTCTTGCAGTTGTGCGGCGAAAACAATATGCAGGTCTGCTATCCGACCACACCGGCACAATACTTTCATCTGCTTCGTCGGCAGGTGAAACAGGACATTGCCCGGCCGCTGATAGTGATGACACCAAAGAGCCTGCTTCGGCTCCCGGCAGCCGCTTCCGCAATTGACGAGCTTAAGACGGGCGGATTTCGGCCGGTGATCGAGGACAAGCGGATATTAGATAAGTCTGCAGTTAGACGAGTCGTTGTGTGCAGCGGCAAAGTATATTACGATCTCGAAGCGGCCCGCGAAGAGGCCAGTGTAGATCATGTCGCGGTCATACGGCTGGAACAATTTTATCCTTTTCCATCTGCAAAGCTGCAGGAGATTTTTGCATCTTATCCGCGTGCGAGCCAGATCGTCTGGACGCAGGAGGAACCGCAAAACATGGGCGGTTGGACCTTTGTGGAAGCCCGGCTTCGGGCCATCTTGCCGGTCAATGCCAAGTTAAAATACGTGGGCCGCGCCGCATCGGCTTCACCGGCAACCGGTTCCTATGCAATTCACGAATTGGAACAGAAGAAGATAGTAAATGACTCGCTGGCTGTCGAGACCGACGAAATATCGGACGCGAGTGAGCCAGAGGTCTCCGAAAAGCTTGCCCCTGCGGGGGCTTAAACTGCCAGGTTTCCGGCAACCGAATCAAAGTTGATGAACTCTTTCACAGTAAAGTTTGCGATCTTAGTTGTTTCTCTGTCTGCGATCATATTTATCCTGGCATGCCAGCCAAAATCGGTTCGCAGCGAAGAACCGATTCAGGATAACCTATCGGCGGCCCGGCCCACGCCTGAGATTCTCGCACCTATTACGATCGCGGCGGTCGGCGACATTATGTTGGGGTCGCCCTTCCCGAATGATACCCGTATGCCGCCGAATGACGGTGCTGACTTGTTGAAAAACGTAACACCGATCCTATCCGCCGCCGACATTGCCTTCGGGAATCTCGAAGGGCCGATCATTGACGGTGGTCTTTCCACAAAATGCTCACCCAGAAGCACCCGCTGTTTTGCTTTTCGCATGCCCACGAGGTACGGGAAGTATTTGCAGGAAGCGGGGTTTGATGTGTTGAGCCTGGCCAATAATCACGCTGGTGACTTTGGTGATGCCGGACGCATCAGTACCCGCCGAATTCTCGATGGGCTCGGGATCAAACACGCAGGCAGCGACCGTGGACAGTTTTCGACGACTTTTCTCGAAGTCAAGGGAATTAAGGTGGCGGTTATCGGTTTTGCTCATAATAACATTACGCCGAATGTGAACGACCTTGTATCGGCACGCCAGTTAGTTCAGCAGGCAGACAAACAGGCGGATATTGTCATAGTCTCATTTCACGGAGGAGCCGAGGGGACGGGTTCCCAGAATGTTCCGAACCGAACCGAAATGTACGTCGGCGAAGCACGAGGTAATCTTCCTCTATTTTCGCGGACCGTGATCGATGCGGGGGCCGATCTGGTTCTCGGCCACGGACCGCACGTGCTGAGAGGCATAGAGATTTACAAGGACAGGCTCATCGCCTATTCGCTCGGGAATTTTGCGACGTATGGCTGGTTCAGGTTGGAGGCCGAAACCGCGCTCACGATGATCCTTGAAGTTGAACTAGACGCCAACGGCAAATTCCTCAGCGGCAAGATCCATCCGGGAAAGCAGGAAGGCCGCGGAATTCCGGTGCTTGACGACAACGGGACCGCTATCAAAGTCGTACGAAACCTGTCCGAAACGGACTTTGGCCGTAACGCCCCAAATATTGCCGATGACGGCACCGTAAGCGTCAAATAGTCGGTCGAGCCTTGTGTTCGACTGTTTCGCCAGATAGGCGGATCCCCGACTCCCGTATTTGAATCTTATGAACACCCATAAGAATGTCGACGATGTTCAATATTTTCGAAGGCACAAAAATAATGGCTTGATATATACTTCGCTTCTTGACCAGGAGAGCGACAAATCCGATGATGGCCAGCAAACCGGCCGTTTTCCACGGATGAAAGTCGCTTGGAAGCATCAATGCGGCAAAAGACAGAATGAGCCAGCATAGAAACAGGATGGTCGTCTTCAATCGAAGCCAGCAAAATTCCACGCCGTTGCCTGCGATAAAAGCGTGAGAAATGGTCCGCGTTATCTCACCGAGCCTGTTGGCACGGTAATCGCGAGCGAAGGTCTTTAAAATGCTCGATATCGAATCCCCATGGTAACACCGAGTATGTCTGGCCATCGCAAGCGGTATCTTCTTTAGCCACCATCCGCTGTTGATGATCCGTAAACCCAGTTCCGCCTCTTCTTCCATTGCGAGTTCCGGATCGAAAGAACCCGCTTCGATCAACGCTTTACGGCGATAGAAACAGCATGGACCGCGCAGCCATTTTACGTCCATCTCGCGGTCGCAGGGTTCTTCGACATCCGAAACCGGCTCGCCCGCCTCGGTAAAATCATCGATCCGACCGTTGACGCCACCAAGCGTTAGATCATGATCGAAAACAGCGATCGCTCTTGGCAGAAAATCTCGATATATCAGCGTGTCTGCATCGAGAAAGAGGACAAATTTGCCCCGTGCTATCTTGGACCCGACGAAACGCCCGGCCGAGGGTGAAAGTCTCATGTCGGCTGGTAATGCAACTGTGCGAAAACCGTAGCTCTCGGCGATAGAAACCGAGGTATCTGTCGATCGCGAGTCGACATAGATCAACTCCGCACCGCCGATCTGTTCGGCCGCCGCGAGGGCGGCCTCGAAACAATGGCCAATGGAACGCTCCTCATTTCGCCCAATGACAACTATGGAAACTGTTTTTTCCATCTAACTGATCCTTATCTTTCGGACAATTGATAACTTCGCTTCCATGCCCGTCGCCGGTTAGCGATCGAGGCAGTCAAGCCTTCCGGCAAAGCGGCCTTTCCGATCTTCTCGACGCTGGCCAATGCTCTGGCTAGTTTGTCAGCCGCGGCACTCGAAATAGAATTTCGGCCAAGCGTAACATTAACGATCTCAACGGACTGGTTTGCCCAATCGAACTTATAGGTTTCGTCGCCGCGCAGGAAATCGTAAAGCATATTTCCCCGCTCGACTGCGCTTTTTATCGACAGCCCGATCAATACAAGGCCCACGCTAAGGTCGGCGTAGTCTAGATCGTACCCGGAATTGTAGTAGTAGAATGTTCGCCCATCATCAAGTCCGTAAACGGAACTGCGGC
>JBGTCF010000241.1:0-2090 GCA_041748975.1 Pyrinomonadaceae bacterium | reverse complement strand
AGAGTTGAGCTTTCTGGTTTCGCGGGCATACGGGCCGGGGAGTTATGATCCCAAATATGAAAAGCAGGGCGTCGATTACCCGATCTCATACGTGCGATGGACAGAGAATCGCAATATGGAAGAGTTTTTGCGATTGATGTCAGTGGGGAAGATCAACGTGCGCTCGCTGATAAGCCATGAATTCGATCTCGACGATGCACCCGCGGCCTACAAGACGATCATGGGCAACGGCGGCGGCAGCATGGCCGTCGTGTTGAAGTACGATGCGAGCGAGGCGGAGGATGCGATCGCCTCGTATCGCCCGAGCCGCAAGATCGCGGTCAATTCGACACCTGTAGATAAAAATGAGATCAATTTTGCCATCGTCGGAGCCGGTAATCTCGCGAAATGGGCACACTTGCCCGCGCTGAAAAAGATCGATGGAGCGAGGCTGCACGCAGTACTTTCCAATAACGGAGCACGCGGAAAATCGTATGCGAAGCGCTTTGGAGCTTCATATGCGACTTCAGACTACGACGAACTCCTCAGGGATGACGATATCGACGCGGTGATCATTGCCAGCCGTCACAGGGACCACGCACAGCAGGCGATCGACGCACTGAATGCGGGTAAACACGTTTTTATCGAAAAACCAATGGCCGTCACGATCGACGAGTGCCGCGCAATCTCAGAGGCGGTTGAATCAAGCGGAAAGCGATTGATGGTCGGGTTCAATAGGCGTTTTGCCCCATATTACGTCGAGATGAAAAAGAACCTTGCGGGACGAACGAGCCCTGTCGTCATCTCGACAAGGATGAATTCACCGGGCATCGAAAACGGCTGGGCCGCTGATGCTTCACAAGGCGGCGTCGTTCTCGGCGAAGGGTGCCATTTTATCGACCTGATGCATTGGCTGCTCGAGAGCGAGCCGGTGAGCGTTTCAGCCTATGGATTCGCTGAGCATAATGTCGCGGCCTCGATAAAGTTAGCGGACGGGTCGATCGGGAATTTTATTTATACCGTAGTCGGCAGCGAAACATCGGGCGGCGAATTGGTCGAGGTATTTGCTCCCGGGGTCGGCTTGGCTACCGAGGACTTCAAAAGTCTTGCCGTTAAAAAGAAATCCGTCAAAGCGAGTTCCAAATTTTTTGCTGCCAAAGGATACGACGCCCAGCTTGCATCATTCGTTAAGAGCCTCAAAAACGGCAGTGAAACCGAGATCACCGTTCGTGACGGATTCCGGGCGACGTTAGGCTGTCTACGAATGCTGGATTCCGTCCAAACCGGAATGCCCGTGGATATCGATCTGGATGGGGCGATGTGAAATGCACGTTCTGCAGCTCGGGCCATATCCGCCTCCTGAAGGCGGCATCAACCGCAATATTCTGGCTATTCGCGAGGAACTGCAAAAGGCCGGGCACCGTTGCTCGGTCATTGCCACTTCACGCAGCACCAGGATCACACCCGAGACCGATGTGCACCATCCTGGTTCCGCCCTTGAATTGATCAAGCTTCTTCGTTTGATCGATTCAGACGTAATTCATCTTCACATCGGCGGCGACATTACAAAACGGATTCTTGCTCTCGCGTGGGCATGCTGTACATTCGGCCGAGGTATTAAAGTTCTCTCTGTTCACTCCGGCGGTTACCCATCAACGAGAGAGGGCAAGGCGGCAAAGCGCAATTCGCTGCGCGGTCGGATCTTTCGGGGATTTAAGCGGATCGTCGCTGTAAATCCGACTATCGCTGACGTTTTTGCCCGCTACGGCATCTCTCGGGAACATATCCATGTAATTTATCCTTTCGTTCATCGGCTGCCCGATCCAAAAGTCGTCGTTCCCGCTGACCTGAAGGAATTCATAGCCAAACATCAGCCCGCAATGCTCACCGTCGGCCTGCTCGAACCCGAATACGATCTCTTTATGCAAATCGACGCGATGGGAAAGGTGCTGGCCGACCTTCCTAACGCTGGCTTAATAATCGTCGGGTCCGGTTCGCTCGAAGGCGAGCTAAGGACTGCGATCGAGGCAAAACCCTACAAAGACCATATTTTACTCGCGGGCGATGTCGAACACGGAGTGACGCTTCATTTAATAAACGACAGCGATGCC
>JBGTCF010000240.1:0-3307 GCA_041748975.1 Pyrinomonadaceae bacterium | reverse complement strand
TTGGCGATCACACTACCTAGGCAGAAATACGTTATCGACCAAATAATCGGACAAGGGCCGATTGACCAGGATCATCCGGCTTTTACTTATGCCCGCAGCGTTGCTGGATTTCAAGAGATATCGTCGATAGATTCAGATGTTGTTTTCATAACCACGGGCGACGAAAATATCCGGACTGTTTCCAGGTATCTGGTCAGTCGGGTTAAAAAAGGAAGTTTTGTTTTTCATACAAGCGGAGCACTCACTTCGACGGTGATGGACTCTCTGGCTGCGGCCGGAAGTCATATCGGCTCCATTCATCCGCTCGTGTCTATAAGCAAGCCAGAACTTGGGCCAACGAGATTTCGTAACGCTTTTTTCTGTATAGAGGGCGATCCCCTCGCTATTGAGATGGCCAACACCATAGTCGCCGATCTCGGTGGGCATCCATTTACCATCGACACGAAATTCAAGACCCTTTATCACGCTGCCGCAGTAATGGCATGCGGGCATTTGGTGGCTTTGTTTGACTCCTCAGTTGAAGTTCTCACGAATTGCGGCCTTACGCCTGAGAAGTCCAAGGAGATCCTCTTACCTCTGGTGGCGAGCACGGTTGAGAATCTCGGCCAGCAGAGTACTTCATCTGCGTTGACAGGTACCTTCGGCAGAGCTGACATCGAGACCTTTACCCGACATCTCACAACTTTGAATGAAAACGTCTCCGACAACCTGCTCGAGATCTATCTGCTTCTCGGAGAAAGGTCTCTCGAACTTGCGTCCAGAGAAGGCGTGAACGCGGAAAGGATCGACAGCTTGCGGGCCAAAATGTCTGTGGCGAAATCACGATTGAAATGGTAGTATCGACCTAAGTTGAATAAGAAACCGGCGAAATTTCAAACCGAGAAAAAGGTCTTCCAGGACCATATTCAAAAGGCCGGTTTAAGGCGGACCAGCCAGCGCGATCTGATCCTCGAAACATTCCTAAGCACCGAGGAACATCTCACCAGCGAAGACCTTCATTCCATTGTTCACAAAAAGGATCCGGGCATTGGGCTTACCACGATATATCGTACGTTGAAATTGCTAACCGAAGCCGGGCTTGCACGCGAAGTGCGTTTCGGCGACAACCGGACCTATTATGAACATCATTATGATCACGAGCACCATGATCACATGATCTGTACCGAGTGTGGAAAGGTTATTGAATTTTTCTCACCTGAGATAGAGGCTCATCAGGATAAGATGGCGAGCAACTTTGGATTCAGGCCGACACATCACAGCCTGCGTATGTGGGGGGTATGTTTTAATTGTCAGCAGCTATCGGTTGAAAAGCCAACAGCGCCTTCCGGAGCCCAACCGAAGGTCAGGGTTAAGCCGGCCGGGCACTCGTGAAAGATTGACTATTAGGCTAGGGAACATTCTTCCCTGAAACAGCGTAGGCAGAGTATGCCGTAAGCGGCAAATGTTCTATTAGTTAGGAGAAATGTAATGAAGGATAATCAAAAGGTTTCGGACGATACAGACGATCAGAAAAGGATCCAGGAAAATTTCGAATCGCTCCCATTGAATGAAAAATTATCAAGCCTCTTTAAGATGGAAGTAGTCACGATCACAGAGGCGGTGAATTACGTCATTAGGGACCCTATGAAGGTTGCGGAAAGATTTGGTGATTTTATCACTGATCTTGGGAGCAAAGTTGAAAAGGAATTCCGGGACGCTACCGCCACTTATTCAGGGGAATCAACAAAACAGGACACAGGCGGGGCAGCAAAAAAGACTCGAACCAAAGGGGCAACTGGGCCGAATTCACCTTCCATATAGTCCCTGTTCAACAGGAATGAACTTGTGAGTAAAAACGAGATATTAAAGCGGCCATCGTCTTCGGTGAAGGAAAAAGGCCAATATGCAGTGGCTTTTAGCTTGATAGGGGTCATGCTGTACGTCGCTGGATTCCCCGTTTTTTTTCTCCTGTTTGTCGGGGTATTATCATATTTCGTTTGGAAGATCTTCTCTTCAGAAGCTCGTAATGATGTTCGACGGATCTTCGACTTTTATCTGTCTGCCCACGCGATCCTTCGTGAGGATTATCGCCGCTGGTACGGCTTTGAGATCCATGAAACGATCGCTCGCGGAGAGACGATCGTTCGGGCAATACCAGGAGCCCCACCCCTCGTCCATTTTGCATTGGGAGCCTTGTATGATCGTCTCAGCGACCACGAATCTGCGGTAAAGCATCTTTCTTATATTTCAGAGGAAGCCGGGGAGGAATCCGGTATCGTATTCCCGTCTAACGAACTTCGCGAATACGTCCGAATCCTTAGAAAGATCGAAAGAACCCCTGCCGAGGCCCCACAGACGTCTGCCGCGATCCGTTCGCTCGAACGCCTCCGAAAAAGTAAAGCTCAGACCTTGCTGGAAACAAATCGAGCCATTGTGGCAAGTGAACAACCCGCAGACGAGCCGCGACCGCACGAACTGAAATCGGTTGTCGACCGAACTCAGGATATTCAAGGATCAATAATATACGCTGATTCAGCCGACTTTATGGACCTTTCTGCCTCATCAAAACAAACTTCAGAAGGCATGCAGGACCAACCGATTCCTCAACGGGTTTCGTCGCAACCGCGTGAGCCGAAGGCACGGGAGCGGCAAACCATTTCGGAAGTTTTGCACGATATATATGACGAAAGCGTCCGATAGACGTTTTAAAAAGACGTGGTCACCTGAGCCCAAAAAATCTTTTTATTGAGGAAAGCATTCCTAATTTATCATCTTCGGATTGGTTGGCCGCAGCATCGGTTTCGACCTTGAGCAATTCTCTCCTTTCCTGAATCATTTCAGAAAACGATTCTACAAGTGCAGGATTGTCTTCGATGATAGGTTTTAAGGCCTCCTTATCGATCTGCAGGACCTCAGTTTCTTCTGTCGCGATCACATTTGCCGTCCGCGGCTCCCCAGTCAACAAACTCATCTCTCCGAAAAAGTCGTTTTCCCTAAGTTCATTTATGGTTCGGTTCGAATCGCCGTCCGGTATCTGAACGCTCACCGTTCCGCTTATAATAACGAACATCGACTTTCCCTCTCGGCCCATCCTTACTATCGCCTCACCCGGAGCATATACCCTCGAAGCGGATGCGTTCGCTAGACGATCAATTTCCTCGCCCGTAAGGGGTGCGAGGATCGATATCCGGTTTAGCCGTTCGACAGCCATGTTCAGCACTTCTTCGTGGCCGATATCTTCCGCTTTGGGTTCAATATGAATGGTGCGGGTCGGGAACGCGAAATCGATCTTTTCTCTCTGAAAGACGTACCAGATACGCAGTCGTAT
>JBGTCF010000239.1:0-5559 GCA_041748975.1 Pyrinomonadaceae bacterium | reverse complement strand
TTGATCTCATCGATGCTCGTCATAGAACCGGAGAAAACTACGCCGCGAAGCATTGTGTCGGCGGCCGCATCTGCTTCGGTCCAATTTCCGCGATGAATATTCATCCTGAGCAGAGCCTGGAGGGCATTGGTTTCGGTCGGACTTCCAGAGAAATTCTGTCGAGACTTTTCTACCCATGCTTTTGCGTCATCATATTTCCCCGCTTCGCGCAAAGCGTCGATGATATTCAAATGAGCGGAATCGATTCGTTCGCCATCCGGATACATCACGGTGTACTGCTCATAGATCTTTGCAGCCTCGGAATTCTTTCCAAGTCGGACATGACATGCACCGCTGAAGGCTAAGCCCTCACGTCCATAAAAGGTTGCGGGGAATTCGCGGGCAACACGGTCGAGATACGTTATTGCCCGCGTATATTCGCGTTCCCAGTAAAACGAACGTCCGGTCATAAACAGAGCCCCGGCCATCGTCGAGTCAGTGGGGTGCAGGTCAAAGATCCTTTGAAAGTGTTCGCGTGATTCAGGGAAATGTCGGTTTTCAAAGTATATCTTTCCCCGCGAAAAATGATCTGCGGGTGTAAGGGGTAATAGCTTTCCATCCACTGCCCGACTTGTCCGGTCTTTCTCGGTTACCATGCGTAACGCGGAATCAGAGGCCTGCGAGAAAGCGGCAATTGAAAACAGAAAAATTGACGAGAAAACCAAGATGAAACGTTTCATAAATTGAAAAGCGGGCGAGATGGCAACTTTAGGATACCTGAGTTTTAGACGACGTGATAATACTTTGCGTTGCACTTTGATGAATCGAACAGTATTGGCCTTTAGATGTAAAAGGGAATTTTCGATAATAGAACAATTCAATGTTATTATTCGTTATTATTTGAGATAAAGATCTCGCCCCCCGAATATGAATCCTTGCCAGAATTGCGGAAAACTCAACACGCCGGAAACAAATTTTTGCCGCTTCTGCGGTACCAAATTCAATGTTTCGAGGCAGACGTTGTCAGATAATCCTTATGATTACTCGGCCCCGCGTCCGTATGCCTGGAAAACAGATGAATTTCAGACGGAGAATGAGCCCAGGAAAACGGATCCCATCAGCCGAGTACAGCCGATTCCTATGCAACGTTCTGGTACGAATCAAGGATTCGCCGGCGCTCCGATGACATATCAACAAAGACAGGACGGTAATAATGTCCAGCCACTGTGGACCGTGATGGATAGCAACTATCGATGTCCCAGATGTGGCAGTTCTTACCTTCCGACAACCGAACGTAGAATATCAACGGCCGGATGGGTGGTTTTTTCAGTTCTTCTTGTTTTTACGGTTATTTTTTTCTGGATTGGGCTGCTGATGAAGGAAGAAGTCGCGGTTTGTCCCGTCTGCCGTTCGCGGGTAAGCTAAAATCCTATCGGTAATAATAGCCTCGCGGATGTTCGATCTTTATCTCAGGATTCGTACTTCTGACTCTAACCTTGTGGTATCCCTTTGTCATATGGGTTGAAAGGTATGTCAGTGAAAACTGACGATTCAAAGACATTACAAGCTCACGAAAAAAGGGTATAAAGCTGACTGGTGCGAGCGAACCTTGATAGAAAGCCCGTCCTCCGGTCTCGTCCGAGAGCTTTGCTAGTGAGCCTTGTGCCGCCAGTACGAATACTGAGTTGCCGTTTTCCGTCAGACTTGTAGGCGAATAGAAAGAATATACTGCTACGCTTCTTCGTTGGGCCTTTAGGATAGCCTGATCCAGATCAAAACTCTGCGAAATAGAAGCGAGATTAAGCCCCTGAGAAGCATCGAGGCCGTCCGAAAACAACAATATTGCACGACGGCCCGCCGGTACCGAATCAAATCGGCTGAGCACCTGTTCTACACCATCATAAGGGCTTCTCGGACCCATGGTAGGCGACCCCGAAACGATTCTAAGAGAATTAGCTGCCAGGTCTAAGTCATCGGTAAATCTTTGGCGGACATTCATAGAGCCGCTTCTTGAATACACCGTCATCACTCGGGTTCCCTTCGGCAACCCTCTTATAAAATCGCGTATATCCGGAAGCTGAAGATTAAAAATTGAGGCCAGATCTTCCTGAATGACAATGGCGATCGACAGTGGAGTGGTGCTTCCACTTCGAATCGACAGTATCTGCTGCTCATCGTTATTTTCCTGAACTATGAGTCGTTCTGCCTGAACAAACTCTTCTAACTGGCTCTCCCTTAACTCTTTCTTGGTAAAGATGGAGATCGGAATGGTAACGGTACGGACACGCGGTTTTGACTCGCCATCCTGTGCGGCGAGTCGACCTGTAATGATCAACAAGGCAGCAAAAACGAAGAATACTATCCTCATCTTCATATAGGTCTCCGGCTAATGAATAATAATATATTTATATCCAAACACTAAGCTTTGAGATGCGGAAAGAATGTTATCCGTTTACGCAGTTAACCCGATCATTGCGCTAGACTTGTAAACATCAACACTATGAACGAGATCGTAAAATCCGACCTGAACCGGGCCACCAGGCTCAAAGCTGGTGCGATAGCGGCTCCCGTGGTGCTGACACTTGTACCCGCGATTATAACTCTGGTCTTATTGTTGGTTGCCGCCGGCGGCCCCCCGGCAGCAGTGCTTCTGCTTTTTGGAGGTGTGATCGCTACGATACTTGGTTTTGTGACCGGGGTCGTCACGGCGGCAGTCTTGACCCAAAAGCGGTCGGCATGGGTGCGGCAGCTCAAGGACCGAATGGCGGCACGCGGGATCAAGGCCGAGGAGATAGATTGGTTTCGAAGTGAGTTGAGAAGCGAGGAGCGCAAATCCTTAAAGGCCCTGGAACATCGCGATCTGCTTCTCGCCGACGCTTATCGCGAAACGCTTGCCTCTCGCTTGACAGCATCGCGAATAATCAAATCGTCAAGACGCGAGCTGATGCTCTCTAAACGGCGGCAGACCTCGATCAGGCAGCTGAAGAGCGGCCGCGCGGAAGAGTTTCGGGCGGTGATCGGTGAAGACATCAAGAAACTCGAACACATCGGTGAAGAAGCCCTATTAATGCTCGCCGAGGCCGATTCGCGCCTTAAAATGATAGAATCCGCCGGAACTCGTGCGGGGAGCATTGCAGATTCGGAGTTGGCGTTGAAAAAGCTCTCCTCTCGCACCGCCGAACTGCCGCTGGCACTCGAATCCGCGAAGATGGCCGACGAGATCCGCCTGGAGCTGGAAAAAGAGGGGATCGACTAGGCATGCATCTGAACGGCTGGTAGGTTTAATTTTAATAGATCCGTTTAGCAGCGGGCTGGCCCGCCGACATCGTCCGCATAACTCGCCAAGCGGGCACGACCGTAATTTCGAAAGGAAAAAACGAAAGCGGGCAAGCCCGCTTCTAACTATCTTGAATTTGCTGGCGAATGGTAACCGCTGATCCGGTCAGACGTATGAATTGAACCTGTAGATTACAGGTGGGTGGCTTTCTATTCTTTCGAACATCAGAGCCGATATCTATGGCGAACCTCACGTAAAGGACCGCACCGAAAATCAGCATTAGCCTCCCGGCATTCATGTGTTGGCTCAATTGTAATTGCGTCTGTTGTCGAGATCCGCAGTAATTAACCCTTCGCCAATTTGGATGTTATCACATCGATCCCCGAAGGGAAATTGAAAAGCGATCGCCGAAAACTTATGGGTCCAAAACGTGGAAGTACGATGAGAAATCAAAGCTCAAGCGGTTCCGGCTCCAGATCGCGATGTTTGAGAATTCGATCAAGGATTTCGGAACATTCGGAGCTGCGGGCCGCAAGCTGGGCGTCGTTTTGGGCCTGTACATGCTTCAGTTGATAGTACTCATCTGCAATGTGGAGGGCCGCCAAGATCGCAACCTTCAGCGAATCTACGGTCATCGTTCCTGACGAGATCTCTCGCATTTTGGAATCAACATATTCAGCAAGGTCTTGAATATACTCGTTGTCGCCGTCCGAACGAATGCTATATGTCTGATTGTATATCTCGACTCTTATTGTTTGTTCCGACATAAATGATGGCTCTAGCGTCCGACAGCCTCCGCTACATCTGTGTCGATCAACGTGATGGCATCGAGCATCGCTTCAACCTTAAGTTGGATCGAATCTCGTTCGGAAAGCAGCTGCGACAGCCTTTCGTCCATAGCGCGCTTTTCGGCAACGGCCGATTCGGCCGCTCGCCTCAGCTCCACGGCCTCACGCTCGAGGCGTTCTTTCTCCTCACGCATTTTCTTGGCAAACTCGATCGTTAAGTAGATCTTGTCCTCGAGATGCGAGAACTTTTCCATTCCCGTTAAGGCGTTCATTCAGGTCTCCAATTGCGGGGACTATTTCCAGTGAGATTCGATTATCGTGACTTTTTAGAAAAACTTCAAGTAAAAGGTGAAGTTTTTCTCAGGACTTTACCGAAACATTTAACTCGCGTTCCACGCCGCTGATTATTTTAGCGTGGATCTGCTCAACCTCATCTTCCAAGAGGGTCCGCTCATCGCTGCGATATTCCAGCCGCACCGTCAATGACCTTTCATCTTCAGCAAGACCTTTTCCCTCGTAAATATCAATATACTTGATGTTACGGCAAAGGTCGAACCCCTGTTTTCGGATCGTTTCAGCTACGGTCGTAAACTCTTCATTCCGCTTGACGATAAATGAAACGTCCCGAACCATCGATGGGTATTTGGCGAGCGGGCGATAACGGGCCGGTGAAACGACCGCTGATAGCACCGTCTGCAAATTGAGTTCGGCAACATAAACAGGCTGCCGAAACTTATAATTCGCTGCTGTCTGATCGGCCAGGCGGCCAACCGATCCCACAGGTTTCCCGGCAACTTCGATCACAGCTGACTGTCCCGGACGAAGATGGCCTACGTCCGCCGAAGAAAACGAAGGGCTGTTAATCCCGGCCGCTGCCAGAACAGCTTCCACAGCTCCCTTGGCATCGTAGAAATCCAAAGGACGGCCCGGTAAACCTCGATCTTCGTTTGTTTCGCCGCCGGTAAGTACGAGGGCCGCAACTTCCTGCTCGTTTGGCAGGCCCGATTCACCGGTATGACTTGCGAATACCTTGCCAACCTCGAAAAGCTTTACGTCCCTTCGCTGATGATTCAGATTCAGGCGGACCGCATCGAGCAGGCCCGGCAATATCGTAGGCCGCATCCTAACCGCGCCCTCGATCACTGAATCTCTCAAGGTTACATACTTTTCCTCTGCGTTTTCATCAATAACGCCGGGAACAGTTTCAAAAACGTCATCGAAGCGAGTGTCAATAAAGCTGTACGAGATCGCTTCGTCAAACCCCATATCTACGAGTGTTTGCCTTAGGAGCTTTTCGCGAAGCTCGGTTTCCTGGTACTCGCCGGCACCGAACGCAGGCGGTAATTCCGCGGCAATATTTTCGTAACCGATATGTCGTGCAACTTCCTCCACAAGGTCTTCCTCTATAGCTAGGTCGTGCCGCCATGACGACGAAACGTAAATACCACGCGTCTCCTGCGTTATCCCCAAGGCATTCAGGATCTGATCGCACATTTCGCGTTCCGGTTGAAGGCC
>JBGTCF010000238.1:0-5548 GCA_041748975.1 Pyrinomonadaceae bacterium | reverse complement strand
GACGGATTTCCGATGTTCTCCCCGGATGGCAAGAAACTTGTTTTCGCCTCAAATCGAAACGCTGCCAAAGAGGGCGATACGAATGTTTTTATAGCCGACTGGGTTAATTAGGCCCGAAGGCAGCGGGATGAAAAAGTTGATTTTGATTCTTCACCGTGTTCCCGCTCTGACAGGGGGCGATCTGTGACGGCTAATTTAGTGCTCGCCGCCTGATCCCGAAATACCAAGTCCGCTATACCGGTGGCGACCAACATTGCAGAAAGGGCTATGATATGAATGGTTTCTTAATTTAAGGGATATTCTATGAGATAGTTTTGAGTTCTCAAATAGGAAACCAAATATGACGATCCCATTCTGCAAGTTTCATGGTTTTGGTAATGACTATATTGTGATCGAACGGAGTAACCATGAGGACTCGGTGATCCTCTCCGAACTCGGCGTTGCGATCTGCGATCGCCACACAGGAGCGGGAGCCGACGGCATAGCTGTTTTACACAAACTCGATGACGGCGAAGCTAATTATTTCTGCGAGATCATAAATCCTGACGGCAGCACCGCCGGTTTTTCCGGAAATGGCACACGCTGTGCGGTCGCCTATCTTCACCACAAAGGGATCTGGCCGGATCCGCGACTCCGTTTAAAAACCCGGAGCGGCGTCAAGAATTATGAGCTGATCGAACGGCGAGGCGATGGCGAATTTTGGTTCGAAGCGGAGATCGGCCGTCCGAAGTTTGCAAGCTCGGAGGTTCCATTCAAATGCCCGCAACCGCTCGAAGCCGTGGTAAATGTTCCGATCACGGTCGACGGAAAGGAATTCTGGATCTCTGCCGTAAATATCGGGAATCCTGTAGCGTGCATTTTTGTTGACGATCTCAATTTTGACTGGCGAACGCCCGGCCGCTCGATGGAAACGCATGAGAAATTCCCCGACCGCGCCAACATTGTGTTCGTTAAGGTCATCGACCGTGAAAACATTGATATTCGAATTTGGGAGCGCGGCGCCGGCGAGACCGCGGCGTCCGGCACATGTTCGAGCGGAGCAGCGGTCCTGAGCGCATTTCTCCTAAAAACCGGCCGCAAGGTCCGGGTCCATTCCGAGGGCGGCATTACAGACGTCCTTTGGCGAAATGACGACGAAATAGTCCTTAAAGGCCGAGCGGATTTCGTTTATTGCGGCGAATGGCCGTTGTGAATACGCATCGCGACTGCCTCTTGCCGAAATCCAAAAATATACTCCAGTTCGCGCCTGACAAAGAAATGAGCGATGTCGCCAAACGGTTCGAGCGGCAGGCGATAGCGAACCTCGTCTTCGATCAGAGTCTTGTCGGGTTCGAGTGCCGTAAAAGTATGGGTGTGGATCCATTGGGAATACGGTCCGCGGATCTGTTGATCGACGAAGCAGAATGGCGGTTCCCAGACGGAGATCTCAGTTCGCCATTTTACGGGAAAGCCGCGCATTCTAAGCTCATAGTCGATCAGCGTACCTTGTCTGATGTGGATCGGCTGTGGAGTGATGATGTGAAAGTTCAGCTCGGGCGGCGTGATCCGTTCGAGATTACCGGCGTCAGCAAAGAACGCAAAGGCCTCTTCTCGAGACACATCCAGTGTCAGCGAACGCGTGAGAATATATTCAGCCATAGATTTTGCCCCAACACACGAGAAACACGAAAAAGTGGGTTTTTATTTCGTGTCCTTAGTGTGTTTCGTGGGCAATCTACTTTTAGTTTCGGCTGGTCAGATATTTCTTAGGGATCTTGTTGTCCGGCGTTTCTGCCTGCCAGTAGATCGTGACGACCCACCAGCGTTTGCCGTCGTTGAGCAGCTGAAAGCTGTTGATGCCCCGCAGGAATGGCGTCTTGTCGTCCGATTTACGGAATGCGTGATAAGTCGAGAAGACCTGTGCGATATTGCCGTACTGATCGACATGCCGGGCGAGTTCGCGTTCGTGAAAACCGTTTGCCGCAAAACCGGGAGCGGCCCGCTTTATATAGTCCTCCGGGCTCATCGCAGTCGCAGCAAAGACACCAGTCTGAGCGTTCTTTCCACCCGGTATTAACCGTGCATCTTTGTGAAAGAGCGTTCGAAACCGGTCCCAGTCGCGAGGCTGGCCCGCGTCTCCCGAGATGACGTCGTAAACGGCCTTCATTATGCTGTCGATCGATCCTACGTCTTTCGGGTCAGCTTCTTTTGTTTGAGCCATAACCGTCGAGAAAGTGAAAAATAAAGTGAGTAAAAGAATCAGTGGTTTTTTCATATCGAACATAATACGACAGAACTTGCTTTGGAGTTTACCGAGCGGAACATCAAACGGTCTGCGTTGCGCGGATAAATCTTTGCCGATACGTTAAAATAGAAAGTTATGAGCGAAAAGCTCCATCTAATAGGGATATCGCGTGCCGACCTCGTCAATTTCGTCGCTGGCCTTGGCGAGCCCAATTACCGGGCGACACAGCTGTTCAAGGCCCTGCATGATCGTCGGCTTACTTCATTTGACGAGATAACTGACCTTCCTAAGAAGTTCCGGGCACGGATCGAGGAATCGGCCGAGATATCGGTCCTTTCGGTCGAATCGCGATATGTTTCGACCGATGGTACTCGCCGTTATCTGATGAAAACGGCCGACGGCTTTCCGGTAGAGACCGTGTACATCCCGACCGAAAAACGCGACACGATCTGCTTCTCATCCCAGTCGGGGTGTCCGCTCAAATGCGATTTTTGCCTTACGGCGAAGCTTGGCCTGCTTCGAAATCTCACGCCCGGCGAGATCGTCGAGCAGATCATCATTGTCTTGAACGACGTTTACGGTGTCGGCTCCGAAACTCCGCACGGCACAAATCTCGTCGGCATGGGGGCGGGTGAACCATTTCTGAATTTTGACAATCTGATCGCAGCTCTCCGCTTGATGTCGGACGAAGAAGGGCTCTTTATCGTGCCGAACCGTGTGACGATCTCAACCGCAGGCGTCGTCCCGCGGCTTTATGATTTTGCCAAGCTCGAGGACCGCCCGCATCTGGCAATCTCGCTCTCGTCAGCCCGCGACGAACTGCGCAACACGTTGATGCCGATCAATAAGCGTTGGAATCTCGACGAATTGTTGACCGCCGCGAAAGAGTTCGAGGGCTCGCTCCGCCGCGGCGAACGCTTTACATTTGAATATGTGATGCTGGGCGACATAAACGATTCGGACGAAGACGCCGTCGAATTAGCTCGCCTGCTTGACCGGTACCAGCTGTCCCGCGTAAAGATCAATCTGATCCCGCACAACGGCGCCGAACAGCTCGACTACACGGCCTCGACACCCGAGCGTGTCGAGCGGTTCAAGGCTATCTTAGAATCCCGCGGCGTCTCGGCTTACGTGCGGCAGCCCCGCGGTCGCGACATCTATGCCGCGTGCGGCCAGCTCGCAGCAAAGTCAGGAGCAGCCGCGACAGCCTCATTTTAATTATGGAGATCTTAATTCCGGGCCTCATCCTGGTTGCACTTATGGTCTATGCTTCGACGCGTATTAAAAAGAGCGCCGCTAAAGCCTACGAGCCTGAGACAATCGAGACCGACGATTTTGTCATTAATAAGCCTGCCGGTTTTCTTACGGTTATCGGCGGCAATCCGCAATTTGCCTTCGAATCATATTCAAAGGAATTCGGCTCCGAGACAGCGTCCGAGTTTCGAAAGGCAACGGCCCATGTAAGCGTCTATAACGCCGGCAGCCGTCCGGCCAAACCTGATGCGGGTGACCGGATCGACAGCGATGTCAGCAAGAAGATCGGGGGCCAGTCATATCGGGTAACAGAAGCCCGGCGAACAGTAAAAAATGTCGATTTTAAGGTAATGAGAAAATCCGGTGAGAAGAACGGCCGGATCATAAAGCTCGAGATAGTGTTGCTAAATGAAACAACCGATAAGTTGCTTCGCGACATCGAAGCAATGCTGCTAAGTTTTGAGCTTAAGTAATCCGATTTACAAATTATGATCAGACATCTATCCAGATCTGCATTACTGGTGTTCGTTTTTGTCGCCGCAGGGGCTTTATCGGCCGCCAACGCCCAGACCGTTACTGCATCGATACCCGGCGGCGTTGCTGCAAAGGGAAAAGCTACACGCGCCACCGTTTTGCTCGTAATACCGAGCGGACTCCACGTTAATTCAAACCGTCCGGAGAGCGAATATGCCATCGCGACAACCGTCAGGGCAAGCGCCAGCGGTGCCCGTATCGGCCCGGTAAGTTATCCACGCGGAAAAAACCGCAAATTTCAATTTTCTGAGAATTTGATCAATGTGTATGAGGGGCGTGTGCTATTCACATTTCCGGTAACTGTACCGGCAAACTATCGCGGAAGTACTATCAAGCTCAACGTGACGGTACGATATCAGGCGTGTACGGATGAAGTCTGCTACCCGCCAAGGACCAAGACGATAACGGTCAATGCTAAGGTCCGGTAACTGACGAGATCGGAAAGCCTTCGGGCATAAATTCCAGCGCTGCCAAATTCAGCTCCCCATCTTCTGCTCCTTCCGTCTGACGGTAAGTAAATAGAACGTTCGGGACACGCGGCGAGCTGCCGCAGGCTAGCGATATTTGAGATGCCTCCGCACTGAACCATCTTGGCAAGAAGTCTTCGTCAGCCGTGAATATCTGTTTTTTACCGCCAAATACACCGACGGCAGTAAACCGATTCGGGGTACAGACTATTGATTCGAGAGTTCCGGCGACCCGCAGCTCGCCCGTCCTCAGCGGTCGAAGATCTGTCCTTATCGACGCCCATCGCCCGTCGGGATCGATAGACTCATTTTCGATACGGTCTTCAGTACCGTGCACCCTTTTCAGCAGGTCGTTCTCGATGATCACCTGTCTTGAACCCCCAAGCTGTTCGGGCGTCAGAAGCTCGAAATGATTGGGAACAAAGGTGATCGACGTCAGCCGTGGCCTTGCGTTTGAGCGATTATCGGCCGGCGGTATAAAAGACAGAACGGCCGGATTCGACGGCAGACGCACGCCGCATTCGATCTTAAACGAATGTTGACCAGTGACGAGCACGGCCATGCGAAGATCGTCAAAGCGTTCGCCAAAAAACCTAAGAACCTCACGGTCGGATCTGACAAGATAAGTAATATTTCCGCCTGCGCAATCCACCCGCTGGATCGTGCCCAAAACTCGCTGCTCCTCCGGCCTGGGCCTTTCGAGGACGCGATTCAGGTTTGTGATCTCACGTGCCCGTTCGATAGCGGCGATATCCGTCTCGCTCACCCACGAACGTTTCAGCAGCAGAAGTGTCGGCGACCAAGGGACGCCTCTCGCGGTGGGCATCGCGGAGATCTGCAGCCGCGCCTTGGAATATTGCGTAATTGACGACAATATCTCCTTTGCGTCCGCACGTACCTGCGGGTCTTTGGCCCGCTGGTTTAGTTTCTCAGCGAATCCTCGAGCATCGTCATATCTCTCGAGCCTTAACATAACCTTCGCGAGAAGTATCTCGAAAGACTCATCTCCTGGCCGGATCGAGAGGCCTTTTTCCAGTAAATTGGCGGCGTCGGCAAGATTTTCGTCATT
>JBGTCF010000237.1:0-4702 GCA_041748975.1 Pyrinomonadaceae bacterium | reverse complement strand
CAGTGGCCTTGTAGAACAAATGAAAAGGGTATTTGAACCAGTTCTGGGAGGGATCCATCAGGCGTTGGAAGCGGAGAGATCGGAATCCACACTTCCCGCTCCTTACATTCGCTCCGCTGTCGTTGAGGAAGTTAAAGGTGCATTACCCCGCCACCAACAAATGATCGAGGCCCGGTATATAGCGGACCAGATCAAGTGGCTCTATAACGAGCAGGGTGTGCCGTTTCGAGAGATAGCGATAATTTCACGCACATGGAGGCCGCTAGACGACTACCTTCGTGTCCTGTCCGCCAGCGGAATCCCGGCCGTGCACGCCGGCGGGGGAAGCCTGCTGGATACGCGTGAAGCAAAGGACGTTTACGCGCTGCTATCTTTTCTGGTCGACCCGACCGAAGATATTCCTTTGGTCGCGCTTCTAAGAGGCCCCTTTTTTGCCGTAAGCGATCGGGATCTTTATGAAACAGCCCCTTCTGTGGCCGGGGGTAGCTGGTGGAATGCGATCCGGGGTCAGCCCACATTTTCGAAAGCGGTCGAGACTCTCGAGACTCTAATTGATGCGGTGACGGCGAATTCAGCTGAGAAGCTCCTTGCCTTGGCAAACAGACTGACCGGGTACGAAGCCGTTATAGCTAATCTGCCATTCGGTTCGCGTAGAACGGCGGACTTCCGGGGTTTGATGGAACTGTTTCGCAAACTCGAAAGGCGGGGCCGCGGAGATATTTTTGGAACGGTCCGGTATATGCGTGAGTTGATCGAGACCGAGACCATGCTTCCCCGGCCTCATCTCCGTGTCGGCGATGCAGTTTCGCTGATGACCATTCACATGGCCAAGGGGCTCGAGTGGCGTGTTGTTTTCGTTCCGGATCTGGCCAATAAGGAGAATTTCTCGATACCGCAGGTTCTAGTTGACCCGGAGATCGGCGTCAGCTTCCAGATAGAAGGCGACGGCTACGAAATGTCCGAACCCGCGATCTACAAGCTCATAAAAAATAAGTCGCGAGCGAAAGATCGTGACGAAGAACATAGGTTGCTCTATGTTGCCATCACGCGTGCAAAAGACATGGTCTTTCTCACGGCCACAAAGGAAAGCGGGCCGGGTATAGACATCCTGCGGCCCGGCCTCGACGCCGCCGGAATTCTCGACGAGATCATTCCTTTTGACGCTTCGAGATCGATCGCACCCGATCCCGGCGTGCCTGAGCCGATGACGGTCCCGGCACAACTGAATATAGCTCCGCTCTCGGCCGGATTGTCCACAATACCAGCAACGGCGCTGACTGTTTTTGCAAAATGCCCGACGAGGTTCAATTGGCAGTACGTAGAAGGGCATCCGGGGCTTGGAGAGGGATCGTCAACGGCCATGATGATCGGAGAATTGACCCATCTTGCCCTGGAACTTGACATAAATGATGCTGCCTCGTTGCGTCAACATTCAGGGAAAGGCGCGGATATGGAACTGGAGCGGGCCATCAGATTCGCGAGGTCGTTCCGGGAAATGCCCGAATTCGCTGCCGTGCGATTAAGCGGGAATGAAAAGGAAGTATCGTTCAACAAGCCGTTTGGCCCTGTAACAATTGTCGGGATAGCGGATGTGGTCGGCCCGGATTTTGTTCTCGATTATAAAACCGATGCTGAGATGGATCCTGAGGAACACCGCTTTCAGATCTGGGCCTATGCACGAGCCTTCGGCAAAGAACGCGGATATATCGCGTATCTCGCTCACAATGTTCTTTACGAATTCGGCCCAAGTGAGCTTGCCGAGATCGACGTTGCGGTGCAGGGCCATCTCGATAATATTGCAAAAGGCCTATACGAGGCTACCCCGTCCGAGTCAGTTTGCGGCCAATGCGTGTATCGACAGATCTGCATGTTTCGCTTTGAAGGTTAAAATTCCGCGAAACACAAAAAAGACCGGCCGCTTGCACGGTCGGTCGAATTCACAAGGAAAGACCGTTTCAGGCCTCCCCTTTACTGTGAAGTGGGATCTAAACAGCTCTTCTCCCGGAGACGAGCTGAACTATAAGTACGATCACTGCTATCACAAGCAGAATGTGCACCAAACCTCCGACCGCGGCACCCGCAAAGCCGAATCCAAGAGCCCAAAGAATTAAAAGTACGAGAATTATTGTCCAAAGCATTATTTTTCCTCCTAAGAAATTTATCTGATTACTGTTTCTGAATTATCGAGCGGCCCGCTTCGATGCAGTTTGCTTGATGTTGTTCTTTTCGGTACCTGGTGTTGCACTTTTTGTTTTTGCATTCGTTTCAGTGGCATTTTTCTTTGCCCTTGAAGCCGATTTTGCCTTCACATCCTTCGCTTCACCGCTGCCGTTGCCTGCGATTCGAGGCGGAGAGGACCTCGTACCGCCGTTGGATTTTGTCGTTGTTGAACGATCAGTTTTGTCCGCCGCATTTTTGCCTTTATCTACCATTGCTTCTACTGCTCCTTAAAGAACCCGTTGAGATGACCTCGGTTTTTGGCATCTCAATCCCGCGAGTGAACTACCGCACTAGACCAAGTTTATAGAAGAGGCTTTGGCACGTCTGTATTCTTTCGTACAGAGGATTAAACCGTGTGTTTGGGATCGGGCAATCTACTGTTACTTACCGTACAGTCTGATTTTGTAGCGCCCGTTATCATCGCTATATAGGATTTTATATAGGTTTTGGTTTAGCTAGGAAAAGGGAGAATTTGATGTTTGATTATCTCATTGTAGGTGCCGGCTTTGCCGGCAGTGTATTGGCGGAGCGATTGGCGAACGGCTCGAATAAGAAGGTATTGATCTGTGACAAAAGGCCACATATTGCGGGAAACGCTTACGACCATTTCAACGACGACGGCATTTTAATCCATAAATACGGGCCTCATATATTTCATACAAATTCTGCGGAAGTTTTCGATTATCTGACGCGGTTTACAGAGTGGCGCGAATATCAGCATCGGGTATTAGCAAATGTCGATGGCATGATGGTGCCGATCCCCATCAATCTGGATACGATCAATAAACTTTACGGTCTATCTCTAACGTCCTTCGAATTAAAGGAGTTCTTCGATAAGGTCCGCGAGCCTCGCGAACACGTACAGACGTCAGAGGATGTTGTGGTAAGCGCCGTCGGACAGGAACTGTATGAGAAGTTCTTCCGGGGCTACACACGAAAGCAGTGGGGCCTCGATCCTTCTGAGCTTGACGCCTCGGTTACAGCCCGTGTTCCGACCCGAACGAATCGCGACGACCGCTATTTTACCGACACTTTTCAGGCGATGCCCCGCCACGGCTATACGCGCATGTTTGAAAAGATGCTCAATAGTCCAAATATCAAAGTATTGCTCAACTGCGATTACCGCGAGATCGTCAACGAGATTCCTTTCCGGGAAATGATTTATACGGGGCCGGTCGATTCTTTTTTCGACTATCGATACGGAAAGCTTCCTTATCGATCACTCGAATTCAAACACGAAACCCACAGCACGGCTAGATTCCAGGAAGCTCCGGTCGTCAACTACCCAAATGAACAGCCATATACACGGGTGACCGAATTTAAATATTTGACGGGGCAGGAACACGAAAAGACAAGCATAGTTTATGAGTACCCTCGCGCCGAGGGAGATCCGTATTATCCGATCCCGCGAAAAGAGAATGGATCCTTATATGCCAAGTACAAGGCGTTGGCTGACGCTCGACCTGATGTACACTTTGTAGGCCGGTTGGCGACCTATAAGTATTACAATATGGATCAGATCGTGGCGCAGGCACTTACCGTTTACGGCAAGATCATCGGCAGGAAGCGTTCGGAAGCAACCGTCTTCAACGCCGTTGCTAAAAAGCCGTTCGTCCCGCTGGCTCTCGCCGCTGCGGGAAACGGAAAGGCGGCAGTAAATGGAAAATCGCTTGGAGTGGCGGCTAACGGAACTAAGTCTGGCTAATATACCCTTATGAATATTCTCGTCACTGGCGGAGCCGGCTATATTGGCAGCGTCGTCGTAGAGCAGCTGCTTGAAAATGAGCAAAACGTCGTCGTTTTCGACAATCTTTCCAGAGGTCATCGTGAATCGGTCGACGCGAGGGCGAAATTCGTTCTCGGCGATCTACACGACGGCGACCTGCTGCTAGAAACTTTGACGAGTGCAAACGTCGATGGAGTCATTCACATGGCCGCATCTTCGCTGGTGGGAGAATCGGTCCAACATCCTGAAAAATATTATGACAATAACGTAGTCGCCGGGCGGGTGCTGCTTGATTCGATGGCGCAGGGAGGGGTGAAAAAGATCGTCTTTTCTTCTACCGCAGCCGTTTATGGTGAACCCGAGCGGCAGCCGATCGTAGAAAGCGACCGGCTCCAGCCGACAAACCCTTACGGCGAGACGAAGCTGGAATTCGAAGGGGACCTCGAACGTTTCCGGCATGACCATGGCATTAACTATGCGAGCCTTCGTTATTTCAACGCCGCAGGCGCAAGCGGGAAATGCGGCGAGTTGCATGATCCTGAAACACATCTGATCCCGCTCGTTTTACAGGCAGCTACCGGCCGAATAAGTCATATCGATATCTTTGGTGACGATTATCCGACCCGTGACGGAACGTGCGTAAGGGACTATATCCATGTGATCGATCTTGCCCGGGCCCATATACTCGCCCTCGGAATACTTGATGAGCGTAGCGAGATCTACAATCTCGGCTGCGGTGGTGCAGGGTACACCGTG
>JBGTCF010000236.1:0-2393 GCA_041748975.1 Pyrinomonadaceae bacterium | reverse complement strand
CGCCGCCTCCACCACCGCCGTAGCCGCCGCCGCTTCCGCCGCGACCGCCACGACCACCACCGCCGCCACCGCCACCAAAGCCGCCGCGTTTTTCTTGCGGTTTAGCTTCGTTGACCTTAAGCTCACGGCCATCGACTTCTTTGCCGTTCAGCTGCGAGATGGCATTTTCGCCCTCTGCCTGTGACGACATTTCGACAAAAGCAAATCCGCGTGAGCGGCCTGTTTCGCGATCTTCGATGATATTGGTCGATTCTACGGTTCCGATCTCGCCAAAAAGATCGTTCAGATCCTGATTCGTTGTGTTGAAGGAAAGATTTCCTACATAAAGTTTCATTGACATTATAAATATTTACCTTTTCCCTTTTCGGGAATTCTAAAGAAGCTGGAACCGATGTCTTCGAAAACTTTTAGCTGCGAAGGACCGATCCTGGATACTCAAAACTACTGAGAGTGACTTCTATTAACTAACAAGGGCCCGCTCTCAAACTTATCCAAAATCGCTATAGACGAAGCGCGTGAAAATTCCACGCGAGAGTAGGATTAACAGAGACTATAATGCACGTTTGGCCGGATAATAGCAAATTGTTTTTCACGTGTTTAGGATAAAGGTCGAAATACGTTTGCTGAGGCCCGCGACGCTTTGATCCATTCATTAAGATACTTGCACGATAAGCTTTAGACCGATATACCTACGCTTTTCCGAGAAAAAAAAGGGCGATGTTGGTCTCTGCAAACCGACATCGCCCTGTTCGCGTATTATTAGGCTTAGATCTCTTCAGGCTCGTCCCCTTGTCATTGTTCGTCTTGCCCGGCCTGAACATATCCAAACTTGTACGCGACATAGCAGCTGAATACCGAAAGAGTTTTTTGGAAACTCGGAGGGCTTGATCAGTCTTGGCAGACCTTCAACATTTCCAGTGCTGTGACCTACAATAGAGTAATGTCGGTCGCCGGTCTGTGTGGTCTCGCACATTTAGATTTAAATAATTATTTTATTTTTGTATCATCGTAATGTTCACTCAGAAATCATATTTTAGTGAGTCGGCGGGAGGGCCGATATTTTTGAAGCCAGCTAAAACCGCAATTAACGAGACGCCGCGTGCAAACCATTTACTGGCAGCGCTTCCGGCCAAGGACTACGACCGGATCGCACCACATCTTGAATTTGTCTCGCTCACGCTCGGCCAGGTTCTATACGAGTCCGGCGACCGGATGACTCACATTTATTTCCCGACCACTGCGATCATTTCCTTGCTGTACATCATGCAGAACGGCAACACGGCTGAGATCGGGATCGCCGGTAACAACGGCCTAGTCGGCGTTGCTTTATTCATGGGCGGAGATACGACGTCAAATCGAGCGGTCGTCCAGAGCGCCGGTCGGGCCGTTCGCATGAGGCCCGACGCTTTGCGAACCGAGTTCAAGCGAGGCGGTCTCTTCCAAGACCTTTTGCTCCGCTACACCCAGTACCTGATGACACAGATCTCGCAGACGGCAGTCTGCAACCGGCTCCATAGTGTGGAACAGCAGCTTTGCCGTTGGCTGCTTATGAACCACGACCAATTACCCGCCGATCAGCTTGTCATGACGCACGACCTCATCGCAAACATGCTCGGTGTCCGCCGCGAAGGCGTGACCTTGGCCGCCGGGCATCTGCAGGACATGGGCTATATCAAATATGCCCGCGGCACGGTAAATATCATCGACCGCAAGGGCCTCGAAAGGGCCTGCTGCGAATGCTACCAAGTAGTCTCGGACGAATACGACCGCCTGCTCGGCGAATACATCCGCAAGAATCTCGTACGAAAAAGCGTTCTATAATCTTTAGACACATACCCGTCGTTTTCCGCCCAGCCGCCGGGCCTGTGTTAATCTCATCTTTTATGGCAGAACGACGCGAAAAGTTCGAAACTTCGTCGGGTATCGACCTTCCTAACGATTTCAATCCCGATAACACCACCCCAGTAAATTATTCCAACGATCTCGGTGCCCCGGGCGAATTTCCGTTTACACGGGGTGTCCGCAAAAACACTTACCGCGGCCGGTTCTGGACGATGCGGCAATATGCCGGTTTTGCGACGGCCGAGGAATCGAACGCACGCTATAAATATCTGCTCTCGCAGGGTACTACGGGCCTGAGCGTGGCGTTTGACCTGCCCACGCAAATAGGGCTCGATTCGGACGATCCGCTGTCGGCGGGCGAGGTCGGAAAGGTCGGCGTCGCGATCGACAGCCTCGACGATATGCTAACTCTGTTCGATGGCATTCCCCTTGACCAGGTATCGACGTCGATGACCATAAATTCAACGGCGTCAACACTTTTGTGCCTGTATCTCGCGGTCGCCCGACGGCAGGGCGTGCCTTTTGACAAACTGAGCGGCACTATCCAGAAC
>JBGTCF010000235.1:0-3509 GCA_041748975.1 Pyrinomonadaceae bacterium | reverse complement strand
TTGATGGTATATTGGTTAGTGTAAATGAAGACCTCAGTTAAGTTAAAACATCCGCCGATCATCGAAGCCGTTTTGGACATCGACTGCGATTTTTCAACGCCAGTGGAGGTGCGGCAATTTCAAAAAGCTGCCGGGAAGAGTTTGGCAAAGAGCTATCCAAAACAACGGCCGATCTACGTACAGGACCACCGCGTGGAAGCGACGGAGGATAGGAAACTTAAATATTCCGTTGAAGGCGGGATTCAGGGCGTGCAGTTTTTGAAAGACGATGAAAAGCAGTTGGTTCAATTTCGAATGCAGGGCTTTTCATTCAATCGACTTTCTCCATATGCGAGCCTTGACGATTATCTGCCGCAAATAAAGAAAGCATGGTCGTTGTATTCCAAGCTTACTTCGCCCGTTCAGGTGAGGCTTATTCGCCTCCGATATATCAATCGAGTTCCCCTTCCAATGAAGAATGGCGCCGTCGAGATCGATGAATACATCGTAAACGGCCCACGTCTTGCGGATCCTGACAGGCTGACTCTAATGGGATTTCTTGACCAGTATGCTGCTGTGGATACAAGAACCGGCTACCAAGTGAATAGCGTCCTGACGCTGCAACCAATTGAGGGTGACAAGCTTCCAATAATATTCGATAATGGAGTAATCTCCCTTGAAACAGGCAGTGTCGATGATTGGACGTGGATCAGGACAAAGATACTTGAACTGAGAGAGCTAAAGAATCATATATTTTGCCGCACCTTAACAGAAAAATGCCTGAACCTCTTTCAATAGCGCTTAGCGTAGGTATTGGTTATGCCGTCTTGTATGGATATGGTCGCAGCAACACCGCGATCTCCGCCGAGGCGGATTCTGCAAAGAGGGCGGTCGCTGAACTTCTTGAATCAAAGGAGCGATCACAATCCTTGTTTGGAAAGAAGGCTGCTTTGATTGCTGATTTGAAGCGACTGGCAACTGAATACGCCGACGAAGATTGGGACGGATACGGGGCCGCAGCGTTAGACCCGCTTTCGGTCTGGAATGCCGAAGAGTTTATTAGAGCATTGCCGGATAATCTGCCGATGCCTGAGGCTTCACCTGAACCTGACGGTTCTGTCTCTCTCGACTGGATCCGTTCACATAATCAAATGTTTTCTGTGAGTGTTAGCAAAGGCAACCGATTGGCCTACGCATGGTTAGACGGAACAGAAAGAGGTCATTCGGTAGTAAATTTCGACGGAACTACTGCCCCTCAACGTTTGATTGAGGATTTCCGCCCTTTGTTGAATTATGCCTCAGCTTCCATCAGGCTTGCCTGAACTAGTTTTCGATGACGAAGACCTAGCCCGCTTTCTCACATCAAGCGGCCATTTCAATTCTACTTCGATAAGACCAAACGCCTTTTTGCCAAATCCGAAAGATGGCGAAACCTCCGTCTTTCGCCATGGTGCGAAACCGGTTAAGGACCTTTGGAAAATCGGGAATTCCGTAATCACCAACAGCACTTTGCATGGAGCCGCGATGATTAAAGCGAAAGAGGTTCGAAGAGCTGGGCTTGAGATAATTTCCGCCGAACCGCCGCCTAGACATGCGGCGATTCGAAGATGGCCAATGGAAAGTGATCCTAATCTTATGAAGGCTCGGCATAAGGAAATTGCATTGCTGTTGGCAAGTGTCGCTGTTAAGATTTTAAAGTAGTGAATGTTTGCAGGTTATCTTGACGCTGAGACTAGTATCGTCCGACGCCCCGACAAAAGAGAACTGCGTAAAACACGCCAAAGCCTCCAGCCGAGGCTACGGAGCCCTCGAACAGACCGACCGCTGGGCCGCAACCTCCGGCCCCGAAATAAAACGCCTCCGCCCCGACGACACCTTCATCGCCGAGATCAAACGCATCGCCAAAGAACTAGGCTGGCGGGCATAGAGGAATACGATGTCCATAACTCAAGCGGAATTCGATCACCTGCTTTCGCTCGAAAAGACCTTTGACGAGAGCGATATGCTTATACTTGGGCCACCTCCAAGAAATTGGTCACGAGGATTGACGGCGCTTGCCACGAGAGATAAATTCATTCTCGATTTTAGGCGAGCGGTTTTGAGATTTCGAAATACAGCTACAACAAACGCTACAGGCAGACCATCATAATGATCAGATACTGCAGTTCGGTTCGGCACACAAATCCGGATGGAGTAACTTTTGATGGGCCACACGTCCATCTTTTCAGAGAAGGCTTTGATGATAAGTTCGCTTTTCCGGTGGCCGACATCGGCGTCATTTCGGGAGACAGGATGGATGTCGTGTTATTGAAGCTTATGCAGTATTGTAATGTGACAACTATTCCCGCGATTGAAGCGGGACTCTTCTAAAGGATGAATTGCGACGACATCATCGGAGAATACCTTAAGTGGATAAAGGACAACACTATCGTCCGATCCCTAGCAGACGGCGTATCGTGCGCCGTATCAACACCTTTTTTAGATCGCCACAACGACCACGTGGAGGTCTATCTAACTAAATCGAATGGAAACGTACGATTATCCGACGACGGGCATACTATCGCCGATCTCAAAATGTCAGGCTTTGACATAAGCTCGCCCAAGCGTGAACAAATCTTACGAACAACTCTAAACGGCTTCGGCGTGCACGTGGGCGAAGCTAATGAGCTATTTGTGGACGCAAACCTCAGTAACATCGGACAAAAGAAACATTATTTCTTGCAGGCGATTTTGGCAGTCAATGACATGTTCAACCTCGCGCAGGAGACTGTGTATTCCCTATTCAAGGAAGATGTGGAGAACTTTTTGCGGGCGAGTCAAGCAGTCTTTTCGAAAGATATCAAGCTAACTGGGAAGAGCGGTTTTGACCATAACATTGACTTCCTCATCCCGTCCATTCGTGGCCACAGAGAGCGTTTGATAAAGGCGATCAACTCACCAAAGAAAGAACCCATGATGTCTGCAATATGGGCTTTTACCGACATTGGTCAGGTACGTGAAACGCCGACAAAACAGCTCGTAATATATAACGACGCCGACAAAACAGTTTCGGCAGATGTGATCGGGGCACTTTTGAACTATCAAATAAGTCCAGTTCCATGGAGCAAAAGATCCGAATACGTCGGCGAGTTTGCTGTTAATGGCCAGAGAACTCAGTAAAGTCCCCAAGAACTCAAAACCAGTACAAGAAACTTGTGTTTACAGCATCGACATACTGGCCGGCCGCGCAAATCTCTTGACTAATAACTGGACTCATGCTTGACTTATGAGATGGTATTTGTTCCGCAGTTCACGATCACGGCCCGGCTGCTCGCTCTTAGCGAGGAGATAGCCGCACTGCGTGAGCGTATACAAGCCGCATCGGTCGAACTGTCGTGGGTCCCGGCTTTGCAAAAGGATTCGCGGGCACGAAATGTTCATGCATCGACTGCGATCGAGGGTAACCCACTAACGCTGGAACAGGTCAGGGCTATTGAAGAAGGCCGGCCGCTCGCGGCCGCGGGCGAACGCCCACAGCGTGAGGTGCTCAA
>JBGTCF010000234.1:0-39667 GCA_041748975.1 Pyrinomonadaceae bacterium | reverse complement strand
TCTGCGGCGGACACTTATCCAGGTATCCGAGGATCACGAAAGACGGCACCTGCCCCGGGGCAAAAGATGCCGCCGTCACCCACTCCAGGCTTACCTGTCCGAGATCGAGCCTCGACCGGATCCGCCCTTACGTTGTCCACGGTCGGACGTGATAACGGCAGGGATGCCGTTCCGGGGGAAGGATTGACGCAGTCTGTCGTTTTGCGTTCCGGGGCGACGCGAGGTCAAGGTTTAGCCAATACGCTGGTGCTTCGGTCAGATAACGATCAAAACTGGGTAAACATCAACCTCATTTTCAGCGGAGACTCCTACCCAAATTACGTAATAACCATTACGGACGTACAGGGAAATATTGTCCTGAAGGAGAACGATCTAAAAGAACAGAAAAAGGAAGATGGCAATAGGACAGTTAGCCTCTGGATTGATGAAACCTCGATGTTCGAAAATCGAAACCGAGATTATATAGCTATTCTCCAAGGCCAGACCTCGAACGGGAAATTAGAAACCATCGAAGAGTACTACTTTCACGTTCGGCGGGTCGATAAGATTCCACCGCCAGGAAAAAAGCTGTAGAACTCTCCGGCAAAGTAATGGACCCCAACGGCCATCCGGTCTCAAGGGTAGTCGCGAAACCGCCCGGAATCTGGTGACAGGCTCCACAGTGATTCGCAGGTAGTCGATTTCCGACTCCTCGGCCCGGCAATACGCATTGGCAAGCTTGTTTATTCAAAATATCTCAGTAAGAACACTGTTGTGAAAGGCGTAGTTAAACTCTCAGTACGATCAAACTGCTACGGGCAGGTGTTCATGTTTTACAACTCCGTCGGCGTTCAAAAAAGAGAAAATTCGAGCACGTTGCCGATTTCTATTTTCACGTTCAAAGTCCCGATTAAATAAACGACACAAGTTAAACTCCGCGAAGATTTGGTCGTCCGCTCTTACGATCTTTTCCCGCGCCAAAAACTTGGCCGCTCCGTGATCCGAAATTTTTCCGAATGTTGCGTTTTAGAACAGACATAGAAATTGATGTGACACGTTTTTTTTCCGTTTGCACTTTGTAATGAAGGCGCCGATCTCGGCAATAAAACCAGCTTAGGAGGGAATAGTAATGTCGTTCAAACATAGGGTTTCTGCACTGATAATCATTACCGGGATTTTTTTCGCGAATATTTCAGCTACGCCGGCGGACAACCGCGACAGGTCGTTAACGGTGGTGACGTACAACATGTATCTCGGCACCGACTTTACCGAGATCTTTTCAGCCCAATCTTTTCAGGAGGTCGTCGAGGAGGTTGCCGAGGCTTATGGTGACGTTCAGTCTGGCGATCCCGCGGCCAGGATCTCAGCCATCGCCGATCAGATCGAGGCTGCGGGGCCGGCACTGGTCGGGCTTCAGGAAGTAGCCCTTTGGCGAACAGGCTCCCCGTTCGACTCCGCTGCGGCCACCGACGTTTCCTACGACTTGTTACAAATGCTTTTAGACGAACTCGCGGCCCGTGGACTCCGATATCGCGCCGCCGCAATTCACACCGGATTCGACGCAGAGCTGCCGGCAGCCGGCCCGAACATTTTCGCCGACGTCCGTTACACCGACCGGGCCGTGATCCTTGCGCGGAGTGACCTTAAGACGTCGCAGCTCAAGGTTGAGCAAACCGGAGCCGGGACCTTTGATACGCTGCTGACCCTTCCGCTCCTGATCGGCAATATTACGATCCAGCGCGGCTGGATGTCGGTGGATGTCAAAATGCGGGGAAAAACATATCGCTTTATCAATGCCCACACAGAGGCTTTTCATCCGGGCGTGCAATTTGCCCAGGCGGCAGAGTTGCTTCAGGGACCCGCGAACACCTCACTGCCCGTCATCCTCGCCGGAGATTTCAACTCCGACGCGGAAGCTAATGGCGCCAGTTACCATTTGCTCACGGGCGCGGGTTTCGCTGATACGTGGTCGCTCGCACAACCCAGCAACAGCGGATACACCTGGCCGCTATTTCTCGAGTCGCCATCGATCTTTACGGCCCCCGACCAGCGGCTAGACCTGATACTTTTCCGCGGAGGGTTCGGCGTATCTGGGGCAGATCTTCTCGGCGAAGATCTGGTAGCCGATGTCACGCCGGCCGGACTTCGTCCGTCGGATCACGCAGGGGTCGCAGCAACACTGGTGTTGGCGCCATGACCCTAAACTTTTTACGACTAGAGGCCGATGGCCGAGAAAGGAGAACTCCAATGTTTCATCGTTCATTTTCAAGAATTTTTACGGGCTTTCTGCTGGTCGGGTTGGTCTCCAACCTTTGGGCCGTAGCTCCCGTACGGGGCGACACGATCGAAAAGATCAGATCTAACGTCACCAAGCGGACCGGCGAGAAGGTCGTGGTCACAATGAAAGGCGGGCCAAAGGTCAAAGGTATTATCAGCAACGTGCTTGATGACTCGTTCGATCTGCTGGACGCAAAAACCAGGCAACCGACGACCATTCCGTACCGCGATGTGGAAAAGGTAAAGAAGCAGGGCTGGTCGACCGGGGCGAAAGTGGCGCTGGGCGTTGCTATCGGAGCCGGGGTCGTGACCGCCGTGGTCCTCGGGGCTCTATCTAAAGACCCTTTCGGAGGAAGCTTTTGCCCCTTGGGTTGTTGACGGATCCGCGTTGCGGATTTTCGGGAGGTCGTTATGAGGATGATCAAATTAGTTTACACTCCCACTTTCCGTTCGAAGATAATTGTAGCCTGCCTCGCCGCGATCGGCGCGATAGTTCCATTGCAGTCGTCGTTGGCACAGGACAGCAGCCCGTTTGAGATGCTGATCGTCGGCGACTCGCACATTTCCGGCCAGGGTCTGCGTGAAAAGGACAAGTTCTACTCAAGGGTAAGGGATTGGCTCCAGCGCGAGATAATTGAGTCGAGAGAAGTAAAGCTCAAGGTAAAGGCACATGCAGGTTCCCGCATCAGTATGCATCCTGAGGAACTGGCGGCGATGCAGAAGTCAGGCGACGACATTAATAGGTTTCACTACGCCGAGGCAAATATTTCCTCGCCCACGATAAAAACCCAGATCGATGTTGCAAAGGCTGAGTACTCCGATCCGGCATCCGTGGAACTCGTGATGCTTTCAGGCTGCATCACGGATGTGCTCGTCGCCGATATTATCAATCCGTTCTATCCAAAAAAGAAGCTAAGTAAACGGATCAAGCGGTTTTGCGGCGAGTCGATGAGCGACCTAATCGCCCATACCGCAGCATCTTTTCCTAATGCGGCGATAGTTGTGGTCGGTTATTTTCCGATTGCCTCAAATCGAAGCGACATGAAGGTGATGCTGCGGTATTTTTTGAATATTATCAGCCTCCCCCAGAAACTGCATTTCTTTTTTACCAATCCTGCCAGCCGGCTGCTATTAAAAATACTTCACAAAAGGATAGCTGCCCGCTCGAAATACTGGGTCGAAGAATCAAATAACGTGATCCGGAATGCAATCGCCCGATTTAATCGCAATCATCCTCAGAGGAAGATACTTTTCGTCGCATCCCCTTTTAACGAAGATCTCAGTTACGGAATGAAGAACACATATCTATGGGAGATCGGAAAGGACCATCGTCCAAACGATGATACCTATGCCGAACGCAAGATAGGCTGTGCAAAAGTTTTCTCAGAGATAAAGTACCAGCACTATGGCCGGCTTTCCCGCAAAATGTGTGAACTTTCCTCAGTTGCCCACCCCAACGTGGAGGGATCGCGGGCATACGCAGAGGCTATCAAGGCCAGTCTGAGACCCATCCTTTCAAACGAGGACTCAAAGTTGGCGAATTAATGGTATATTTCCATATCATTCGGGAGGAATCCTAGCCTATGGAGAAGCAGATCACCCAGCCGGCGGATCGAACATTTTTCGACACTTATTGGCGGCACTTTCTTCTAGCGCTGATCGTGTTTGGCTCGTTAGCGGCCATGCTATCGCTGGCACCCTTCGGCCAGGACCAGAATTATCATAATTTCGCCGACTCACGGGGTCTATTCGGCATTCCGAATTTCGGTGACGTTGCGTCAAATCTCTTGTTTTTTCTGGTCGGGCTTGCCGGGGCGAAGGTATGTCTCGAACGACCGCTTGGCCGAATGAAAAGCGCCTGGTTCGTGACATTTGCTGGGATAGCACTCGTCGGCATCGCTTCCTCGTATTATCATTGGACCCCGAATGATTACACTCTAGTGTGGGACCGAATGTCATTAACGATCGGTTTCATGGGACTTTTTGTAGCTATATTGGGCGAATACGTTAGTGAAAAATTTCGTTATTTGCTTATTCCTGCAGTGATACTTGGAGTCGGGAGCGTTATTTATTGGAATTGGTACGACGATCTGCGATTTTATTTTTGGATCCAAATGGTGCCACTCGTGACGCTGCCGTTTGTGATGCTCCTTTACCGGGCAAGATTCTCACACCAACACCTTTTATTGGGTGGAGCTGTCTGGTACGGTCTTGCGAAGCTTACTGAACTTGGTGACAAGACCATATTTGCAGATATGGGCGGCTTGATAAGCGGACATACCTTAAAACATATCTTGGCGGGTGTCGGATGCCTGTCCATCGCGATCATGCTGCAAAGACGAGAGCCGCTACTCCGATATCAAAATCAAGCGTAGTTTTGCTATGCCTTGCACTTTCGTCTACTTTTCGCTGAAGGAACCTGGAGCGACGATGACAATGCGAAGACCGCCACGCGGTGATCGTGTTCTAAGAACCCTTTACAATCTCCGGGAATCTGTTTAAGCTTTTGCAGAAATCTCACCAGCGGATCAAGGGGTCGGACGATATTTGGGTTTCAATGTATCGTCACGGTTCGGCCAAGTCAGAGAGGCTTTGCAATGACACTTTTCGTTCGTGATCTTATCGTACCCAGGGTGCTGCTCGGTTTAAGCTGTGTGGCAGCAAGCCTGTTTGTTGTTCTTGGTCCAACATATGGACAGGAGCCTCGTCCATTTGAAATGCTGGTCGTCGGCGATTCAGTGGTTTGGGGCCAGGGCCTCGCGGAAAAGGACAAGTTTTACACTCTGATCGGCGACTGGCTGCGGACGGATGCTTTTCGCGGTTCGCGCGAGGTGAACATTAAGATAAAAGCGCATTCGGGGTCGACAGTGAAATTTCATCCGGGCGAAGCCGAAAAATACAGAAAGGCAGGACGCGACGAAACTTTTCCGTTCAAACCAGAGGTCAATGTCAGCTTTCCGAGCACTTCGAAACAGATCGAAGTAGCGGCGGCCGAATATCGGGCCGCCGGTGGATCCGGTGCGGATCTTATCATGCTGACCGGGTGCATTACAGATATCACTACATCGCGTGTTTATAACCCCAAGGGCGACGATGATGAGCTTCGACGTGAAATTCAACAATATTGCCGTGACGATATGTATGACGTGATCGAACGCGCTGCCGAGCTCCATCCCCAAGCGTTGATTGCTGTTCTTGGCTACTATCCGGCGATAGGACCGAAGTCCTCGAGCAGCAAACTCCTGAATGCGTGGCTCGAAGCACTAGATACCAACGGGTTCAAGAAGGCGATGCTCAACAATCCGATCGTCCGTCCATTGTTCTTCAACAAATTAAAACAACGCGCGGCCGAACGCTCGCGCATCTGGGTCGAAGAATCGGATAAGAGTCTAAAGTTTGCGGTTGATAAGCTGAATTCAAAGCACGGCACAACCAGGGCAGTATTTGTTCGATCACCGCTAACCCTCGACGATGCGACCGAAACGCCGAGTACAAAACTGTTTCGCATGGGCAAGAATGGCGTGGTCGATGATCCGCTCGCAAAGTCGCGCATAAAAGACTGCAACGAAGCATTACCAAAACTAAAGGCTGAAACCGGCATCGAATTTCCTATTCGTTTATGTGAGATCGCCGCGATCGGCCATCCTAACCACGCAGGCGCCCGTGCATATGCTAAGTCAATAAAAACTGCTCTCGCTCCTCTCCTACTCCAATCGGCTCAATGATCTAATTCTAAACATCCGTTCAAACCGCTATACTGGACATTCAGGTGCGACGGATCATGGACGTTCCGTCGTGGAAGGGCAGGTAATGAAAATAGCGGTAGCAATGAGCGGCGGTGTCGATAGTTCGGCTGCGGCCGCATTATTAAAGGAGCAGGGGCATGAACTGATCGGTTTTACGATGCAGCTCTGGAACCAGCGCCGCGGGATAAGTGTGGATGAGAATGGCGACCCGTTGCCCTCGCGATGCTGCTCGCTTGACGATGTTTATGACGCGCGACGTGTGGCAGAGCGTCTGGGATTTCCCTTTTATGTTTTGAATCTTGAAAAAGAGTTTGAGACGGCGGTGGTCGAGCCTTTTGTACGGAGCTATCTGGAGGGCGAAACGCCGATTCCCTGTGTAGCCTGCAACTCGCGGCTGAAATTCGCTTCGCTCGATAAAATGGCCATCAGCCTCGGCTGCGATAAGGTTGCGACCGGGCATTTCGCCCGCGTCGAATACGACGCTGTCGCAGACCGGTATCGGTTGTTCCGCGGCAGAAATTATGCAAAGGACCAGAGCTATTTCCTGTGGGAATTAACTCAGGAACAGCTCTCACGCGCATATTTTCCGCTGGGCGAGATGCATAAAGAAGAGGTCCGCGATATCGCCCGCGGAGCTGATCTTTACACAGCCGAGAAGCAGGAATCGCAGGAGATCTGTTTCGTGCCCGACGGAAAATATTCCGAATTTATCGACCGTTACCTTGACCATGAAGGGCGAGGCGATGAAAAGCCTGCAGGCGGTGAGATCGTTACCAGCGAGGGCGTGGCGATTGGTACTCACACCGGCATTCACCGATACACGATCGGCCAGCGAAAAGGTCTCGGCATCGCAAATGAAAAGCCGCTTTACGTTGTCCAGATCGAACGCGCGAAGAACCGTATAATCGTCGGTGAGGCGGATGAACTCGATAGCGTAGGTTTCGAAGCAAAAGGCGTAAACTGGGTCGCATTTGATACGCCCGGCGAGCCTGTCCGTGCGAATGTAAAAGTCCGGTACCGTCACGACCCTGCCCCCGCGACCATCGTTGCCTTGCCGAATGATAACGCTCGAATAACTTTCGACGAGCCCCAAAGGGCGATCACGCCGGGCCAGGCCACGATCTTCTATAACAATGATGAGGTGATAGGCGGAGGCTGGATCGTAAGGCCCATTGAGCAAAACGGTTGAGCAAACGAGACGACAAAAGCTATCGGACCGGGTTTTTGACATCGTCCGCGGCATCCCGCCGGGCCGCGTCATGACTTACGGGCAGATCGCGACCATTCTTAGCGAGGGCTACACTGCCAGGACCGTCGGCTATGTCATGAGCGGAGCCGATGCCGAGAATGTGCCGTGGCAGCGGGTGATCAATTCACAAGGTAAATGCTCTACCGGCCGCCTGACCATCCCGATCAACCTACAGCAGGAGCTCCTCGAAGCCGAAGGCATTTCCTTTAGTAAAACAGGGAAATGTGATCTCAGGCAATATCGCTGGTTTCCCGAGGGGACGGACGAAGTCGATGAAGAACGCGTCCGCCTCTTCATTCGTCAAAAAACTCGATAGCTGCGTCCGCCTCCTTCTCGTTACTGTTTACTCATCACGGTTCACTCCCATCACCGTCCCCATTTCAGTTTGTTTCTTAACACATCAAAATAATTTCGGTTCGAGGGGTGGACGAGATTAAAGGTCGTCTGGCTTTTTCGTATAGCGATCCGGTCGCCGACGAGCATCTGGTAGCCGATCTGGCCATCCAGGCTTAGAACGACACCCTCGTTCTCGTTGTCGAGGATAAGTTCGATCTCGGCAGTGTCCGGCACGACGATCGGCCGGTTAGTCAATGTGAATGGACAGATCGGCGTCAGAACGACTGCGTTCATCGAGGGATAAATGATCGGCCCGCCTGCCGAAAGGTTGTAAGCTGTGGAACCCGTCGGCGTCGAGACGATTAGCCCGTCAGCCCGGAAGGAATTTACAAAAAGGCCGTTCAAATTGACTGTTATCTCGATGATCCTGGCAAGTGCGGCCTTGTTTATGACGACATCGTTCAACACGCGTCCCTTGGCGATCAGATCGCCGCTGCGCCATTGTTTGGCGTCGAGCATTACTCGTCGGTCAATGTCATATTCGCCTGCAATTATCGCCTCAAGCGCCGGAAACATCTCTTCGATCCGAAAATCGGTCAGGTATCCGAGGCTCCCGTAATTAACACCCAGTACGAGCATATCGGCGTCGCCTAGGAGCCGCGCAGTCGAGATCATCGTACCGTCGCCGCCCAGCACTACGACAAGGTCCGCATCAAAAAAGCCTGTACCTTCGCTCGGCGCGTTACCGGCGGCAATGGGTTCGCCAGCCTGAATGATCCCGCGGTCTTTGAACCATCCGGAGAGTTCGACCGCGGTCGCCATGGCTTCGTCATGTCCCGGCTTGACTACGATACCCACGGATCTGATCTCTTGATTAGTCATAGTCGCAAAGTGTCCCGTTAATCATCGGCCAACCGGTTCTAAACTGCAAGCGTTTCTTGATGTCGAGGCCGATCTTGGGCCCTTACATCTTTCGACGCCGTTGCGGGCATCCAAATGGTTGTTCATTCATGCGATCGTCTCACCACGCATTTATGTTGGTTTTCGATCGCGGTTTTTGTTAGAATTGCGGATTGTCCCTCCGGGCAATCTTTTTTCTACTTCAAATAAGAAAGGTAAATTGTCGATGTTAAAGCTATTCAAACGTCTCGAAAAGACCCGAAACTTTGTTCTTCTTTTATTCGCCATTGTTATGGTGGTGAGCCTGGTGTTGTTCTACGCGCCGGCCAGTAACGTAGTAAATGCGAATCTCGCCCAAAGCACCGAAACTGTCGCCTCAGTTTCCGGCAATGATATTTCCATCGGTGAACTTGTCCGGCAGCAGGAAAATTACAGCCGCTTTAGCCAGGGGCAGACCCTTCCGGCTAAAATGATGCTCGAGAGTTTGATCGATAGCCGTGTTGCCCGGATCGAAGCCGAACGCATGGGCCTAACTGCAAGCGACGCCGAGGTGGCCGCTGAGATCCGCCGACAATGGTCGACTGATGGTACGCCCTTCAATCAAACACTCTATGAACAGAACATCACCGAGCAGTTTGGCAGTGTTTCCGCCTTCGAACAAAACATTCGAGATGACCGGAGCGCAAAGAAGCTTGAGACATTCATCACGGCCGGCGTCACCGTATCTGAAGGCGAGGCTCTCGCAGACTTTCAGCGAAAGAACGTAAAATTCGACGTCAATTACGTCTCCATAAGCACCGCCGAACTAGCTAAAAAGATCAACCCCTCGGAAGATTCGCTTCGCAGTTTTTTCGAAGGTAACAAATCGAATTATTTCATAAGATCCCCGCAAAAGAAGATCAAATACGTTTTCGTAAATACGAGTAAGCTCGGCGAAAAGATGCCGATCTCCGAAGCCGACCTGAAAACCGAGTTTCATAACCTTCCCGCTGACAAGAAGATCGCAGGCGTACTCGGCCAGGAATTGGTGCTTCGCCTGCCTAATCCTGAGTTTGAATCTCAGGTCCAGGCTAAGGCCAACGAATTGATCCAGCAATTGCGTCAGGAAGGACCCACGGTTTCCGAAGAAACCTTCGCTACCATTGCAAAGGGGCATTCGGAAAATCCGGCTACCGCACCAAACGGCGGCAAACTGAGCGGCCCGGTCCGTGAGAACCCTAATAATGCTGACGATCCATACCAGCGCCTTTTGAAAATGAGGCCGGGTGAGGTTTCTGAGCCGATCACATATCAGAGCCGAATTTTTATCCTTCGCCGTGGAGATGAGGTTCCAAAGACCTTCGAAATGGCAAAAAAAGAGATCGAGGCTGGTTTACGCAACCGCCGCGCTTACGCCGTAGCTGCCGAACTCGCCCAAAAGGTTGTCGACTCTTTAAAGGTAACCAAAGATGTGCAGAAAACGGCCCAGGCATTCGCGGCCCAGGCCAATATGAGTGTTGCCGACATGGTTCGTGAAACCGGTTACCTAAAGCCCGGTGATGATGTTCCGAATATTGGCATTTCGCCTCAGTTCGAAGAGGGGATCAAGCCGCTCGAAAATGTAAATGACGTAGGCGAAAAAACCCCTATCCAAAACGGATTTGCAATTCCAATGCTGGTTGATAAGAAAGAACCGCGTGATGCCGAATTTTCCGAGGTTCGTGAGCGGATCCTGGAAGTTGTACGAAATGACTCTGCCAGGAACGAGGTCGAAAATATCGCAAAGCAGATCGCTGAAAAAGCAGGGACTGCGGGCGGTCTATCTGCGGCTGCCTCAAGCAGCGGTTGGGCTGCAAAGGAGCAAAAGAACTATGTTTTGGGAGCTCCCCTAGGCGAAGGCACGGGTGCGGGCACCAACGAATTACTGGAGAATACCATTTATGACCTCAAGCCCGGCGAAGTAAGCAAAACGCCTATCAAAATCGGTGACGGTTGGGTCGTGGTTGGCGTTACCAATCGCCAGGATGCAGAATCAGCCGAGTTTGCGAAACAACGCAGTGGGCTGATCGAGCAGATGCTCTCAAAAAAACGGACCTCTGTATTTACCGACTTTCTGACCGTTGCTAGACGGAAACTGCAGGATTCCGACAGCATCCGGATCTACCAGGCTGCTCTTGACAAGATCGAACCTTCGGGCCCGCCGACAGAAAATCCGGTCGTCTCGATGGAAGAACAGTAAAATATAACAATGGCTAAAAAGGCGGGGAGTAATTTCTTACTCTCCGCCTTTTTTGCGACTATGGTGTGCGAGGTCGCCTTGCAGCTACCTCTTTAACTGTGCAAATGTCAGGCTTTTCCGATTGCTTTCAAGTATCGGTTAAGCTCCTCCCTGACCCTCGGGAAAAGGAACAGGAGTCCGATCATATTCGGAAAGACCATTGCCAGTATCATGGCGTCTGAGAATGCCAGGACCGATCCGAGTGAGGCGGCTGCGCCGATCACCACGAAGAGGCAAAACAGCACTTTGAACGATAAGTCAGCCGCCTTAGATCTGCCAAACAGGTACTTCCATGATTGAAGTCCATAGTAAGACCACGAGATCATTGTCGAAAAAGCAAACAATACGATCGCCACAGTCAGGATCGCGTTAAAGCCTGGTAAAACGTCATTGTATGCCCTGGCCGTAAGGTCGACGCCGTTAACGGCCTGACCGTCGATCATTACGTTCCTTGCACCGCTCGCGTCAACGATGCCGCCATACTGGAAGAAATCGCCCTGCATATTAAACAGCACGATCACGATTGCCGTCATCGTACAGATCACGACTGTGTCTATAAAGGGCTCAAGCAAAGCCACCAGCCCTTCGCTCGCCGGATATTTTGTCCGCACGGCCGAGTGGGCGATTGCGGCCGAGCCGGCTCCTGCCTCGTTAGAGAATGCGGCCCGTCTGAAGCCCTGTATAATCACACCAGCGATGCCGCCCACTGCGGCACTAGGCGTAAATGCCCCGGAAATGATCATTCCGATCGCCGCCGGCACCTCGCTAAAGTGAGCGAAAATGATTATGAGCGAGGCGATTATATAAATTATCGCCATCAGCGGGACCAGCTTTTCCGTAACTCTCGCGATTCGTTTTATCCCGCCTATGATCACCACAGCGACAAGGATCGCCATAATAATACCGATCACGGTTCTTGCTGAACCATCAGTCGCAAAACCAAACATTGTCGTGATCTGAGATGTTGCCTGATTAGCCTGAAATGCATTTCCGCCGCCAAATGAGCCGCCGACGCAAAATATGGCAAAGACCACAGCCAAGACCTTGCCGAAGCCACCCATCTTCAGCTCGCTAAAGCCTCGAGAAAGGTAATACATCGGTCCGCCGTGAACTGTACCGTCCTTATCGATGTCACGGTATTTGACGCCCAACGTACACTCGACAAATTTCGACGACATGCCCAGCAAGCCTGCAATGATCATCCATAATGTCGCCCCCGGGCCGCCGATACCGATCGCGATGGCCACGCCGGCAATATTTCCGAGGCCGACAGTGCCCGACACCGCGGCCGTAAGGGCCTGAAAGTGATTCACCTCACCATGGTGGCTCTCATCCTTAATCGTATCGGGAATGTCGCCATCGACGATATTTATTTCGGCCTTCTCGACGAGAGGTGTGGGGTCGTCAGGATCGCCTGCCATCTCGATATCGTCATATTTGCCTCGAACAACGTTAACCGCCAATGGGAATCGGCGAATATTAACAAAGCCGAAAACCACCGTAAAGAACGTAGCTCCGAAGATCAATAAATAAAGGACGATCGGCAGATCAAGAGGTGCGGGTAATGGCATCGGAAAGAAAACCAGCCATTCCCACCAATCGGCGACCGGCCTGAACGCCGCATCTATGCGTTCGTCGAGTCCCGGTTCCTGGGCTCTGGCCATTATCGGTAAGATCAAACTAACTGCTGCGGCTAGGAAATATTTTTCGAAAGTTCGCTTCATTTATTACCTCTACTATAGATTGAGATTTGACCCTGAACAATAAGACCAGACAAGCCCGGAATAGAAAAACAAAATGGGAGAGTATTTGTAGCTGCTGGTTTTTACAAGAGTGCATTATAACCGATTTAGTCAGGTTGTCGAACACACTGAAGTTCCGACCGCTATTTTGCCCGTAATACCGCCTTTTGTGTCCTCAGTGCCTCCGTGCCTATACGGGATTCTTCTTTATGAATTCACGCATAGCACCGTCTAGAAGACCGGGCCCAGTCCAAGCCCGCGCGTAAGCAAGGGCGAACACGTTTAATGCAAGTCCTCTCAGCCAACCAATGATTCTGCAAAAAGTGGAAACAGTGCCGTCCACGATCTAGGAGATTCCCTTTGTACTTCGGGAATTTCGCCCTTGCTGACGCGCGGGCTTGTGCCCTTCGGGAAGTTCGCCCTTGCTGACGCCCGGGCTTGTGCACTTTGCGACTCTGTCCGCAAATATTGCTCCGTCCCACCCGATCGACACCTATGTATTGTGTTCGGTCATTGCGGCGATTAATATGAATCAATCAAGAGGCTGCGCCCTGAGATTGAGCGGTAAGGATCGCGTCTTGAGTCGCCATTGAAACCAGATATGGAACACAGCAAGCCCCTGGGCGACATGCCGCCGGCTGACTTTAGAAAATTTGGCTATGAGATCGTCGATTGGATAGCGGAGTATTTCGAACATATTGAGGAATACCCGGTACTTTCACAGATCGAGCCGGGTTCCCTACGAAACGGCCTGCCCGCTTCGCCGCCCGCGTCCGGTGAGGAGTTTGGCGATGTCATGAAAGACATAGACAGGCTCATCCTGCCGGCCGTCACACATTGGAACCACCCCAATTTCCACGGCCTTTTCTCCACATCCACCAGCTCAGTGGGTATTTTCGGCGAGATGATTTCGGCCGCTTTCGATATGAAGGCAATGCTGTGGCGAACGTCGCCGGCCTCGACCGAGCTCGAAGATGTCGTGTTGGATTGGCTCCGGCAAATGGTTGACCTGCCTGAAACCTATGAAGGAATAATCTATGACACGGCGTCCGTCTCGACAATGCACGCGATCGCGGCCGCCCGCGAAAAGGCTGAGTTGAACGTACGCGATGCGGGGATGAGCGGACGAGCCGATCTTCCTCTGCTGCGAGTTTACTGTTCCGAACATGTTCATTCGTCCATCGATAAGGGTGTGATCACTCTCGGTCTCGGACTTCGCAGCCTGAGAAAGGTGCAGTGCAGCGATCGGTTCGAGATGATCCCCGAAAAACTGCAGCAGGCCGTCGAAGAGGACATCGCAGCCGGATATAAGCCTATTTGCGTCATTCCGACCATAGGAACGACGTCAACATCGAGCGTCGACCCGGTCGATCCAATCGCGGATATTTGTGAAAAACATAATATTTGGCTCCATGTCGACGCCGCTTATGCTGCTTCCGCCGCGATCGTTCCGGAATTGCGGCACCTCTTTCGAGGATGGGAACGGGCCGATTCCATCGTGATGAATCCACACAAATGGCTCTTCACGCCATTCGACCTGTCAGTCCTCTATTGTCGCGACCTTAGCGCACTCAAAACCGCGTTCTCACTTGTTGCGGAGTATCTAAAGACGAGTGATGAAACGACGGTAAAGAACGGAATGGATTACGGGATCCAGCTCGGACGGCGGTTCCGGGCGCTAAAACTGTGGTTCGTAATTCGCTACTTCGGACGCGATGGCCTGATCGAGCGTATTCGCGAACATTGCCGCCTGGCCGCTCTTTTTGCCTCGTGGGTCGAGGCATCCGAGGATTTCGAGCTGATGGCTCCCGTTCCGTTCGCTCTCGTTTGTTTCAGGGCTTGTCCGGAGGGCGTCACCGATCTCGATTCGTTCAATCTGAAAATAATGGACGATATCAATACATCGGGCGACGCTTATCTTTCGCACACAAAGCTCAACGGAAAAGTCGTTCTCAGGCTGTCGGTCGGCAGCATTCGCGTCGAGGAAAGGCATCTCCAAAAAGTCTGGAAGCTCCTGAACGACCGCCTGCCGGCTAAGTTATGAGATTTGTAAAGGAATCTGTAATTGCGGCGCCACCCGAACGCGTGTTTGCTTTTCATGAGCTGCCGGACGCGTTCGAGCGGCTTGTTCCGCCCTGGGAAAATGCATCCGTTATTCAGACAGCTGACATATCCGTGATCGGCTCACGTGCGATCATTGAAATGAGAATACTCGGCCTCGTACCGGTCCGCTGGGTTGCTGAACACACTGCCTACGATCCGCCGAGGATGTTTGAGGATATACAGATCTCGGGGCCATTTAAGAGCTGGCGGCATCGGCACATCGTCGAACCTCTCGAAATGGGCTCGATCCTACGTGATGAGATCGAATACGAACCGCCAATGTGGTTCCTCGGCGCTCTGGCGGCACCGTTTGCCATCGAGCCGAAATTGCGGGCAATGTTCGACTATCGCCATAAAGTTACTCGCGATTGGTGCGAAGGCCCCGATGGGGGCTAATCCAAAAATATGCTGATCCATATCGTCTGCTGGAAATATAAACCTGAAACTGATCCGTCGGTACGCGATCTGCATCGCAATCGGCTCGCCGCTCTCGCAGGTGTTGTCGATGGCATCCATAGCTTCAATGTCGGAGCGGACATTCTGCATCTTGACCGTTCGTTCGATACCGGGCTGGTAATACAGCTCCGGGATCGCGAGGCTTTGGACCTGTATACCGATCACCCGGAACATCAGAAGGTGGCAGCAATGGGAAAAGAGATATCGGAAAAGGTAGTTTCCGTCGACTTTCTTACCCAAGAATAGTGTCCGGGCCGCGACCGTCCGCCGAGTTGAGAAAAGCAAACGAATTAGCTTTCATTAACATCCAAAGAGAGCATATTTAGTAAACGTTTGGTCAATATAATGAATAGATTTATCAGAATCGGGACCCGGATCATTTTTTTCTCTACGCTTCTCTCTCTACCGATATTTGCTCAAACGCTCAAACGGACTCCGTTTGACGTGAAACACTATGTGATGGATGTTTCGCTCATCCCGGAGGGGCGCCGGATGAATGCCACGGTGGACGTGACGTTTACTCCGCTGGAAGACACCCGGACGGTATCCTTCGAATTGAACGGTTCACTTAAGGTCGAGAGTATTTCGCGGGTTGGGGCTGCAGCCGTAGCTGCGGCACCTGCCAACGCCAGAACAGCGGTGAAGCCGCCTGCTTCCAATCCGGTAACGTTTATTCAGGATCCGACCAATAGCTCTGACCTTGGCCCGCATGTGCGTGTCGAACTCGGCGATAATGTTGCGCAGGGAACGCCTGTTACACTTCGATTCAAGTACAGCGGCGTTCTCGACTCTCCTGCCGGCGGGCCGCTCCTGACGAAAAGATTGGCCAATGTCGGTGAGAATAGCGGCTACTTAATGTATGCCGCGCGGTGGTTTCCGTTCAACGACTATGCTGCCGATCCGGCAACATCGGAGATCACCATTTCGCTTCCGGCCGGATTGCAGCCTGTCGGCCACAGCGATGTGCCGGTAGCCAATACTGGCGGCAGGTACAAATTTGTTAATTCCACACCCGCCCTTCTCGGTAATTTTGCTTACGGCCGCTACACGCCGAAAACATTGCGGATAACCGATCAGGAGCTCCAGTTTTTCGCCAAGCCGGGCAGTGATACGCTCATTGCAAAATATGGCGAGACGCTGGGGAAGGCACTTGGTTTCTACACTCAGAAGTACGGCCCCGCCGACAACGGCAAGAAACTGACCGTTGTCCAGATAGATGATGAGAGCCTGGATTTTTACTCGACGCGTGGAATGCTCTTTATAGCCAACCGCCATTTCGAGGAAGCCCGCGACATCACGATAGAGCGGCTCCAGCGCGAGGCTGCCTATCAATGGTGGGGATTGACCGTCGGCCTTAAATCATTCGATGACGCGTGGCTTTCGCAGGGGCTTGCCGAATACAGCGCATTCTCTCTTCGCGAAAGTGAATTGAGCGGGCCAAAGCTTGAGGCGATCCGGCGAGAGCTGCTCGAAAAATCGTTGACATTTGAGCAGACCGCATCGCTATTGCGGGCCCCGGCGAACCTTGATGACCAAAGCACAGGCTACCAATACATAATGTTCGCCAAGGGAGCATTTGTCTTTAAGCTTCTTCGCGATACGCTGGGCCAACAAAAGTTTGACCAGCTAATGCGCACGTTTTTGCAGGAATATCGAGGCAAAAGCGTATCCATCGATGATTTTGAAAAACTAAGTTCGAGGATCGCCGGCGACAATATGCGATACTTCTTCGCTCGTTGGGTCGAGGGTACGGGCGTACCTGAGTTTAGTTCAGATTATCTGATCATTCGAACCCGGGCCGGGAAGTTTGTAACACGAGGCACCGTAAAGCAAAATTACGACAATTTGCGGCTGCCGGTCGACGTCCAGCTAAGGTCTGAGGGTGATGAAGGTTTGCAGACAATCGTCGTACAGATGGATGAGGCAAGCGCCGATTTTAATATCGAATCGACGGGCCGGCCGATCGGGATCGTCATCGACCCCTCCTTCAAGCTGTTGCGTATCTCACCCGAGCTTCGCGTTTCGTCGATCGCCCGCCGCGGCATCGAACAGTTTAAAGAAGGAAATTACCCCGAGGCACAGCAGCAATTCGAGGCTGCTCTAAAACTGGATCGGTCCAATTCGTGGATCTACTATCATCTCGGTCTCTTGTTCCTCGAACAGAGAAATTACGATCTCGCAATCGATAACTTCAAGGCCGCCCTCGCCGGCAATCTGAATCCGGCCTGGCTGACCGTCTGGTCAAATATCAAGATGGGCAACGCCTACGACGGCAAAGGTGATCGAACACGGGCCGTTGCTGCCTATAAACGTGCCGAGAACCTTGGCGACAACTACGACAACGCCCAGGAGGCCGTAAAGAAATATATGGCGAATCCGTTTGACCCGAGGGAAAAAAGTGCTACGGCCGTGAGGTAGTGCAAAAGGGATCCGTCGGGTCCGTCTGCTCGTTCTCATGGTTGTATCGTCTTCAATTCCGCCGAACCTCGCTACGGTCCTGCATCGAGATCTCGTAAGCCCTCGACCGATCCGTACCGCTTGCCATAAAGCTCAAACGGCATCGCCGCAAAATTCGACAAAATGTCAAGCTCATTCCGCTTCGACAAAATAACCTCCCCCGACTTCGCCTATTGCGGCGATATCTCCCAGTCGGGTTTGTGGGGATCGTTGATCGGCGCGAACCAAATTGCGGGATACTGCGAAGGTTTTGCATCCTGCGCATGAGCGACGATAACGCCAATGGAAAGGAAGCTGAGAAGAAACAAAACGCGCATGCGATACACTATTGAAATGATCAAGAAATCAGTCCTTATTGTACTCGCTTTAGTGGCCGCAGGGGCAGTCTGGCTTCTACTAACTCGTCACAATCCCGTCGTCTATCGACATGTAGATCGAGCAGCTTTGCAATATGGTACGTTCACTATTCTTAATCCGTTTCGAGACAGAGCTCCAGAGATTCAAGCGGAGAAAGTTCTTCAAAAACTAACGGAAGGAAAATGCAGCGAAGCCTTGGCCTTACCTGAGATGGAAAACGAGAGAATTGTTTATCTTTGTGAGCGCGAGAATACGTCGCAGATTCAAAGTTGGTCCCTTGTGGATCGTAGAGATAGCGAAAATGGCGTGGAACTTGTTTACCGGCCCGAGCGTCGATACATTCGGGAAACGTTACCGATAAACGGTGAGGTTCATATTGGGCCGGCCATCACAATCAACGCAAAACATCTCAGTGACGGATGGAGTGCTCTAGGTTACGACACCTACTACTAATATCACTACCTTCAACTCGATAAGCATCTCGCCCAGCTTCTCAAGTTTATCCAGCGGGAGTTCGCGGAGGGTGGTTCGGATGTCGTTTTTTTGTTTGGTGAGGGTGCGGAGGGCGTGGGTGTCGTGGACGACGGTTTTGCCGTCCTGGCGCCAGTCGAAAAGGTCGTTCGGCGTGCAAGATCTAGTTTCCACCGCTAAATATATCGAGGCGTTTTTTCAGCCGGTCGACGTCGATTAGATCCATCGGCCGTCCCGATGCTTCTTTGTTCTTGATTAGGTCGTGAATGCCTATGAAATTAACGGGCATGCCATCAACCTGTGCGACGAGTCTCCGATCCCAACAATCCGGAAACTGCACGGCAATAAGGTTTCCCAAGATATCGATCCTTACCGGAGCGATGCCTATTTGAAAAAAAGCTTCATCGGATCCTAGATACTCAACCGTGAGATCGCCGATCGGAGCTCCATATTTCGCGAGGGCCTTCAGAACGCGTTCGGCGTTCTCTTTTGTATTGTTTACCCAAACATCAATGTCTTTTGTGTAGCGCGGTTCAGTGTGCTCTATAACCGCGTAGCCGCCGACAACCAGATACTCAGCCTCCGCGTCGTTTAAGGCTTGTAACAGATCTTTGAAGTCTGAGTTCATTAGGTTTTCCGCCTTTGATCGCATGAGCATGTTCAACCAGTTCCCAAGCGGCGGTCATTCGCTGTTCGTGAGTGAGACTCTGCCAAAATTCTATATCAAAAGAACGGTCGTCGCCATCACTCATTCTGCCAAGCCGGGTCATAACGAGACGCCCTTTTTTATCAATGAATTTTCTTGTTATTGCCGTCAATTAAGCCTTATTTTATCACACTTTAGCCGAATTTTCTAGATGATGGTCGTCACGATCTCCCGAATACTCCGCTGCAGTTCGCGGTCATCGGTGATCGGCGAGCAGATGGCTACCTCGGCGGCGTCGATCGGTGAAATGCCTTTGGCGATCATCTGGGCCGCGTATATGAGTAGCCGGGTTGATACGCCTTCCTCAAGCCCGTGGCCGCGGAGGTTGCGTACCTTTTGCCCGATCTTTACAAGGTCGGTTGCGGTGTCGAGATCGATACCGCCTTCTTTTGCAACAATCTCCGCTTCGGCTTCTGGTTCGGGATAATCAAATTCCAGGGCGACAAATCTCTGCCGGGTCGACTGTTTCAGATCCTTAAGTATGGATTGATAACCGGGATTGTATGATACGACGAGCATAAATTCCGGCGGGGCTTCGATGATGGTACCGCGTTTTTCGATGGGTAGGCGGCGGCGATCATCTGTGAGTGGATGGATGATGACAACGGTATCTTTGCGTGCCTCGACAACCTCGTCAAGGTAACAGATCGCGCCGGCTCGTACGGCGGAGGTTAGCGGACCGTCATGCCAAATAGTCTCGTCACCCTCGAGCAGGAAGCGGCCCACGAGGTCGGTCGATGACAGGTCTTCGTGACATGCAACGGTGATCAGCGGACGGCCTAAACGGTAAGCCATATACTCGACAAAGCGCGTTTTGCCGCAGCCGGTCGGCCCCTTCAGCATCGCCGGCAGCCTGGCTGCGTACGCCGCCTCGAACAACTCGACCTCTTTACCTAACGGCAGGTAATAAGGCTCATCCGCGACGCGATATTTTTCGACCGCAAGTTCCATGCTTTTATTTTAACCGCAAAACAGGAAAGTATGCAGAGGCGAAAAGAACTGCGGCGAGATAAGACCTGATGAAAGGGATCATGCCCTGAATTTTTTCCAGTCGCCGCGAATGGCCAGAGTGACCCCGGCAGACTGCAAATTGACAAAAAGCGTTGTACCATCCGGAGAAAAACAAGACCCGGCAAACTCGCTCCGGGGAAAATCCTTGCTGTTATTCCTGGCAAAATCGGCGATCCGCCCATCGGCGGTGAGAATGCGCAGGTGATTCCGGGATTCCTGGCCAGAATAATCGCTGTCTTCGCAGATAAACAGGAGATCGCTTTTAGGCATAAGCGAAATATTGTCGGGCATATGCAATATCTCCGGAGCCGGCGACTCGAATGCCAGTCTGAGATAACCCCTGTCGGCACCGTTGGGTGAGTAGATCCAGATCTGCCCGCCGCGTGTCTCGCCGCCACTAGTGGCCGTAAAATAAGCATTGCCCTTGGCGTCGATCTCGCATCCTTCTAGCCGGCTGAATGCTGCTCCGCCTATAGCGGCACCTTGTTTGTGAACCGCAATCGGGTCTACATCGGCGGATTCGGGATCGGGATCGTTTATGGTTACCCACGACACCGCAAGCGGCGGCTGGCCCATCTTTTGGCCTTTACGAGTATCGTAGGCCCGTTGACCATCGACAGCCAGCATTTGAAGCGTGCCGCCCTCGGCTAATCTTTCTTTTCTCTTTGGGATAAACCTGTAAAAGCCACTCGGGTTATAATCCTCGGTCAGATAAACAACGCCCGTCTTCCGGACGACCGCTACGGCCTCGTGAACAAATCTGCCCATTGCCTTTAACGGAACCGGAACGACCTCGCTATTCGCCGCCGCGGGGACCTCGAAACAATAACCATGCGGCTTAGGGAAACCGCCGGTCTTGCGCCCATCCGAGGCTCGCGTGCGAACCGCCGCTCCGAGGGTTGTTTCTTCGCATGAGATCCAGCTTCCCCACGGAGTCGGGCCGCCCGCGCAATTTATCATTGTTCCCGACAGACTGACAAAATCACGGATCACGGTATTCGTGCGAGGATCGATAACCAGGGTTGTAGTGCCTCCGCCGGCCATTTCGTCATAATGATAGCGGCCGCCGATAGCGGCGTTTTCTCGCGGAAGGCTTGAGTTTGAAACCTCATGGTTGCGGACTATTCGAAGCTCGTTCTTTACCTTGAATGTCCACATGCCGTCATGTGCGGCGGGCGTGGGACGGCCGTCAGACATTATTTCCTTAACACGGCCGAGCACGTTGTATTCGAAACCCTTAGGCAGGGAAAGCATCGTTTCTCCCGTGTTCTTAGCTGCGGTCGGCATCAGGGGTCCAAAGCCGGGGGCGCGAAACTTACCGAGATCGCCCGTTTGAGCAAAAATGTCGGACCGCCGCCCGAGCGAGCTGCCGGCCAAGGCTAGCCCGCCTGAAAACAATGCCAGTTTGGCGATAAAAGATCTTCTGTCCATTAATTCCTCTATCGGATCTATATGTATAATTTAGACCCTAATGGTTCCGATTTCAATCGTTAGACGATGATGTAAAAAAGACTTAACATGCCGAGTCGAAATCTACTCATAGTTTCAGCAAAATCCGAAAGTGAGGTCGCCACGGCGGCAGGACTTTTTCGGGAATACGAGGCCTGGCTTGGGCTCGACCTCTGCTTTCAGGGGTTCGAGGCGGAGCTGGCTTCGCTCCCCGGTAAATATGCGCCGCCCGACGGACGCCTTTTTCTGGCGTATTCCGATGACAAACTGGCAGGCTGTATAGCACTTCGGAATCTGAATGACGGAATATGCGAGATGAAGCGGCTTTTTGTCCGCGATCAGTTTAGAGGACAGAAAATAGGCGTGAGCCTTATCGAAAAGCTTATTTCCGCAACTCGCGAGATCGGCTATTCGAAGATTCGCCTTGATACCTATCCGCCCAAAATGGGAAAGGCGGCCAACTTGTACGAATCGTTTGGCTTTGTCGAGATCCCGCGATACTACGATAATCCGCACGATGACGTGCTTTTCATGGAGTTAACACTCTGACCTAAATTGAGTTGCCATATCCCCCGCCATAAGCACCCGGTGGAGGAGGCTCGCTAAATTCGCAAACGAAAATGCCCGGTCACGTCTATAAAAACTCGCGTGACCGGGCATTTCGATAATCGATCTCTTGATCAGGCTACCTCATCGGCTTTCTGGGGATCTTCTCGTCCATCATAGCGGTTTGATAAACAAAAGCCGCCATGATCGTCGAGGCCTGCTTCATATCGTCGGCCTGAATGCGATCATAGTTATCCTGGTTCGAATGATGTGTCCGCGTGCTGTATTCGATTTCGTCCTGAATGAACTGGAATCCCGGCAGGCCGATCCGGTCGAACGAAAGATGATCGGTTCCGCCGGTGTTCGATATGGTCAGCGTAGTAGCACCAAGATCGTGGAACGGCTTGAGCCATGCTTCAAATATCGGCTTTACCGCGGCATTACCCTGGAGGTAAACGCCACGGATCCGGCCCGTTCCGTTATCCAAATTATAGTAGGCTGACAATTTGTCGTAACTGGCAGCCGGTTTAAGCACGGGTCTGGGTGCGTTTGAGTTCGGCGGACCAAAGGTTTGCCCTCCAGTCATTTCGCCGAACTGCTGTTTTACATATTCACGTGAGCCGTTAAGGCCCTGTTCCTCGCCGCTCCAAAGGGCAACGCGGATAGTTCGCCGGGGTTTTAATCCTGAGGCGATCAAGATACGTGCAGCCTCCATCGCAACCGACGAACCCGAAGCGTTATCTGTAGCTCCGCCAGACGCATGCCACGAATCCAAATGCGCTCCGACGATTACGATCTCATCCTTAAGGGTCGGATCAGTTCCCGGTATCTCGGCGACCGTGTTATAGCCCATCAGATCTTCGTCGTGATATTGAGTTTGAATATTCACCGTCATCTTCGGCGTGACGCCCTGCTTCATCATTCGCATGATGCGGTTATAATCTTCGATCGTCATCGTCAACTGCGGGATGATCCGCGATTCTGACGCTTTGTCATAGACACGAACGGGAGCTGGATTCGGAACTGACGTATCCGCTGAGGGTACGTTTGGAACAGCTGCCGCTCCGCCGACAAACAGTGTGCCGCCGCTGCCTTTCGAACTACTGTCGACCACAACGGCAGCACCTTCGCTCAGCAGGAAATTCCAACGCTTCGCATTGAAGATCGCCGCGGTTCGGTTTCCACCCGGTCCACCGCCGCCTGGTCCACCGCCTTGCGGTGCCTGTGCCGGTTGGGCGTCGGCCATTTTCTTCAGCTCTTCGTCAGAACGACGAGTTCCCATTCCTCCGAAATCAGCCTTTACCTCGCGTACGTCTGAAACAAGAACGATCTTTCCGTTGAGCTTTCCTCGGAATTTCTCAAAGTCGGCTTCTGACTGCGGATTGAAATGCACGACTTCGGACGTGACCGTTCCCTTGGTTGACGGCGACCATGCCTTAGGATACGCGATCACCGCGATAGTTTGCGGGTCTATTATCTGCGCATGAAAACTCTTTAAAGACCAACCGCGCCCAAACGGCCCCCAGGCCTCGAGCTTCGCGTTCTGCATTCCCCATTTTGCCATCGTATCTCGTGTCCATTCGTTGGCACGTTTCATGTTCGGCGAATTGGTCAAACGCCCGCCGATCACGTCCGTCAGATAGCTGAGGTGCTGCATGACCTGCGATCGATTCATGCCTTCGTCACGTATCTTGTCCATATCGGCCTTTGGTGCGGTATAGACATTTACCGAGGGAATCGGTGCCGAGCTGGATACTCGGTCGGCTTGTGCAAAGCTAAATGCGGGCAGTAAAAATGCGTAAACTAAAAATACGCCTAAGATCTTGCGTCGAATCATTATCGAATCTCCTGAATATCTGGTCTGAATTTTTTGCGTGTTCAAACTACTTATATCAAAACGAACCCGCCCGTTCCATACCTGTCCGGCGTTAAACCGTGGACCAGGTCAGGGTAAACGCGGGGGGCACATTCTTTAAAATCAGTGGGCTGCGGCGAGAAATTCCATAGCGGGATTTGAGAGTATCTCGAAGCTTGATAGCCGGAGGAAGAAAATAGCCGTGAGCGTATTGGAATATTCTCAGCTCGCAGCCCTCGTCCATGAATTTCTCGATCTCGATCAATACCTTTTCACTTAAGTCTTTCGGTAGTGATACAAATGGCAGGCAGCAGACCACGTACCGAACTTTACCCAGACCCGATTGCGAATGAATTGCGTATGCTTCAGCGGCATTGCCGCAGATAATATTCATATCGGGATATTTTACGTTGAGTGTGTTTACAAGATCAGCGTCCAGTTCGAGGCCAAGATACGATTCCTTACTGGGAATGACATCACGAAGAAATTTGGTAATCGCCCCGGTACCAACACCCAATTCGAGAACAATATTATGGTCGTCCGGATTAATGTCCTGCAGCATCTCGGCCGCAAGCTCAGGCGAACTAGGGGCGATCGCTCCGACCTTAAGCGGGTTCTTCAGAAATGCTTGTAAAAATTGGAGATTCTCTTTCATTCGACAACGACCTTAGGCCGGAACACTGACTCCGATCTACTCTCAGCTAAAACGTCTGGGGTATCGACTGACATTTTATAATCACATTCCTCATTTTGGCAATCTAGCTTCGTGGCCTTATCGAACAGGTACGGAGCTTTGCATTGCGGTCATATTTTACTTGACTGCCTTTTCCTAATATACAGCATCTGAACTCGGGTAATTGTACTGTCCGAACGTTTCCGTCATCTTCAAATACTTTTCGCCGTTCTCTTGGAAGTTGCCCTCTTAGCTGGAGGCCTCGTCTTCTTTGTAAACGCTCCCGGCACTTCGGCCTCTATAAGGTTCTTTACCTGTTCCAGCGTTAGATCTGCTGCCTCCTCCGCTGTCGAGCGTGTTCCATCGGCTTTTTTGGGAAGTGAAATGATCTTTTTGCCGAATTTGATGACAGGGCCCCAGCGGGCGTTCTCCAACGATATTTTTTCACCTTCCCAGCGTTGTATGTAACGGTTTGCTTCTTTGCTGACCTTTGCCTCGATAAGCTCATCCATCTCGGCCTGGGTTAGGTTCTCGAGATCGAATCGGCGGGGCACGTTAATGAACAGGCCATCCCATTTAATAAAAGGCCCGAAGCGTCCCGTTCCTTTAGTGATCGGTTTGTTGTCATACTCACCCACAGGAGCGTCCGCCACCTGTTTGGCTTTGATAAACTCGATCGCTTTTTCCGCATCCACGGTCGAAAGGTCGATCCCGCGGGGTATTGAGACAAATTCATCACCCCATTTTACATACGGTCCGAAACGGCCAATGTTTACGGACAATTCTTTGCCGTCATAGCTGCCCATCGCATCCTGCAATTTAAATAGGGCGAGCGCTTCCTCAAATGTTATCGTCTCGATGCTCTGTCCGGGTGGGACCTTGGCAAATCTCGGCTTTTCCTCTTCCGCGGCGCTGCCGATCTGTATGATCGGACCATAACGCGCCATCCGGGCAACAACCGGTTTGCCGCTTTCGGGGTCGGTTCCCAGTATCCTTTCGCCTTTCACACGCTCTGCATTCTCGATAGTATTATCGACGTCTTTTTTAAAGGGGCCGTAAAACTTCTCGAGCATGTCGTTCCACTGTAGTTTCCCGTCGGCTACATCATCGAACTCTTTCTCGATCTTGGCGGTGAAGCCATAATCCATAATGGCGTCAAAATATTGCTTCAGAAAATCCGTAACCACGAGCCCGAGGTCCGTCGGGAACAACTTAGCTTTTTCTGCGCCCGTATTCTCAGATGCTTCTCTTTTACTGATGAGATCGTCTTTCAATACCAGTACGCGAAAAGCCCTCGGCGTACCTTCTTTATCTCGTTTTTCTACGTATTCCCTTTTCTGGATCGTAGAAATTGTCGGTGCGTAGGTCGACGGGCGGCCGATCCCAAGCTCTTCTAATTTTTTGACGAGTGATGCCTCGGTATATCTCGGCTGAGCACGGCTGAACCGTTCCGTTGCTCTGAGCTCGGACAGCGGCAATGACTGCCCGACCGTCATCGGCGGCAGAAGGCTTTCGGATGATTCTTCCGGTTCGTCTTCATCTTTATCTTCCTGATAAACCTTGAGAAACCCGTCGAATTTCAACACTTCCCCGGAAGCCGTCAATTCTTCTTTGTTAGTGGAAATTTCTATTTTGACCGTGGTTTTTTCTAGTTCAGCATCGGCCATCTGCGAAGCCATAGTTCGCTTCCAGATCAACTCGTATAATCTCTGCCATTCCTCTTCCGGAATTGTTGTGGTACTCGTGTAAGTCGGGCGAATGGCTTCGTGTGCTTCCTGCGCAGATTCGTTCTTATTCTTGAATTTGCGGTACTGCTGATATCTATCACCGTAAAGGCTGCTCACCGTTTGCGTGATGTCGGCCAGAGCTGTTGCACTCAGGCTCACGCTATCGGTTCGCATATAGGTGATATGGCCGTTTTCATATAGCTTTTGTGCGATCTGCATCGTTCTGGCCACACCGTAGCCAAGCTTTCTTGATGCTTCCTGCTGCAGCGTTGAGGTTGTAAAGGGCGGAGCGGGAGTTCGCTTACCGGGCTTCACCCGAATATCCGTTACGTTGTAATCGGCACCGATACATCCCTGCAAAAACGTTTCCGCATCTTCAGGACTGCTCTGTTTTCTCCCTTCGGCTTTGAACGTGACTTGCTTGCCGGTTATGTCATCGGCAAAAAACAACCCTTCGATCTTGAAATGACTTTCCTGCTGAAAGGCGTTGATCTCGCGTTCGCGGTCGGCAATAAGGCGTACGGCGACACTCTGCACACGGCCGGCGCTCAGGTTCTTATTGCTCGTACTGATTTTCCGCCATAAGACCGGGCTTAATTCAAAACCGACTATGCGATCCAGCACCCGACGAGCCTGCTGCGCCATTACCAGGTTCATATTCACCGTGCGTGGATTGCTTACAGCAGCCTCGATAGCAGGCTTGGTGATCTCATGAAACACGATCCGTTTGGTCGTAGTGGGGTTAAGGCCCAGAACTTCACATAAATGCCAGCTTATGGCTTCACCCTCACGGTCTTCGTCAGTTGCGAGCCATACTTCGTCCGATTTTTTTGCCAGCGACTTCAGTTCGGTCACGACCTTTCTCTTTTCGTCAGGAACGATATAACGGGGTTCGAAATCATTCTCGATATCGATACCCATAGCCGATTTTTCAAGGTCACGGATATGGCCATAGCAGCTGTTGACCTGAAAATCCTTCCCAAGGATCTTTTCGATGGTCTTCGCTTTTGCAGGGCTTTCAACTATTAACAGATTCTTCGACATATTTCCGTGGTATTTAGCAAGGTTCTGATGAAGTGTTCAATATATATATATAAATGTTATGTGCCTGAAATATTTTCTGCTGCTGCCTTACTAGATACTCGAAGTCAGATACTCTTTTGCGGCCTTGCGAGCGATTCTTACTAAGCATTTACCCATGGTGAAAAAAATACGTCAGACACATTACTTAGTGCTGACGTTCTGAGAACTATCACCCTGACATCAGTTCTGTCAATGCGACGCTATACCTTAACGAAGTTTGTCCGAATTTCAAAATTCTCTCGGGGCTAGATGCGGCGGGCGTAATGTTTTCCAGGCAGCACACGTATAAGGTCACGAATATCGAGGCCAACCAGGGCCGCATTGAGATCGCCGAATGACAGCCCGCTCGTTTCAAGCAAAACATCTATATGTGTCGAATCGTCGGCCGAAAGTATCTCCCAGACTTTCTTTTCGTTCGACGACATCCCTGTCGGGATAAGATCCGGCTGCCTCACCGACTCTCCATGTTCCTTTTCCTCGATCTTTGGCGGAAGTATTGCTGCCGCGATCTCACTCGGAAGTTCGGCAACTACATCCTGCCACTGTTGCACGAGCTTGGCACCGCTCTTGATCAGGTAATTCGTTCCGAAAGAGTTACCCGATGTTATATTCCCCGGAACGGCCATAACCTCACGATTCTGCTCCGCGGCAAGCCGGGCCGTTATCAACGATCCGCTTCTTTCGGACGCTTCAACTATCAAAACTCCCAGGCTCAGCCCGCTTATGATTCTATTGCGGTAGGGAAAGTTGTCTTTTAACGGCGGTGTCCCAAGCGGGAACTGGGAAACCAGGCAACCGCCTGATGCGAGTATTTCCCTGACAAGTCCGTTATGCTCCCTTGGATAAACGCTGTCGATCCCGGTACCCATCACCCCAACGGTACGGCCTTTCGCCTGCATCGCCCCTTTGTGCGCGGCGGCGTCGATGCCGCGGGCGAGGCCCGATACTATCGAAATACCGCGGGTCGCCAGGTCACGCGACAGCATCTCCGACGCATTCTCGCCATAGGTCGAACACATTCTGGATCCGACGATGCCGATCCCCGGCTGATCAAAGCACACCTGCCAATCGCCTTTTACATAGAGGACGATAGGCGGATCATCGATCTCCCGAAGCAAGGCCGGATAGCTGCCATCATCCAATATCAAAATATCGCCGCCTAGTTGCTTTACTCTCTCCAGTTCGCCGGCTGCGCGTTCATGAAATTCGCGCTTGATCAAGCTGTCGATAGTTTCGCCTTTAAGCCTCAGCGATTCCAATTCCGGACGCCGCGCATTAAAAACCGAATCCGGCGATCCGAACCGCTCTAAAAGCTTCGTTGCCGCCCGAGGCCCGACGCCCGGAGTCATATTCACTGCGATCCAATTGATCATATTCTCATTTTGGATTTTGGATTTTGGATTTTGGATTGGTCAACTTCTTCTCCTTCAACGTTCGGATCGACGAAACAGTCATTGCGACGATCTCGTCGATATCCGCGTGAAGTTTGAGCAATTGTTTCTCAGAAAATATCTCTGAGTCGATCAACAACTCGATCCAAAACATGCTTTCGTCAGCCTCTTCTTCGACGATCGCGAGTTTGTTGATTATGTCAGCCGTCGATTTCGCCCGACAAGCTGCACGATAGTTCGCACCGATCGATGTGCCAGAACGAAGCAGTTGCTTCCCAATAGTCTCCGCAACCCAGTTCTTTGGCAACGATTGCACGAGCTTAATAACCCGCAATGCAATGTCCTTCGTTCTTTTCTTAAATTCAGCCTCGGTCATCTTCTAGACCCTCGTCTTCATAGTCCTGCAATCCAAAATCTAAAATCCCAAATCCCAAATCCGAAATCATTATTGGCGGAGGCGTGTGGGAGTCGAACCCACCTGAGTACGCTCTCGCGCCCTCACAACGGTTTTGAAGACCGCGCCCATCACCGGACAAGCCTCGCCTCCTCACTAAAGAAAAGTAACTACGAATCTCCCATCAGCTGAAATCTAAAATCCTTCGCGATAACAAAAAGATCGTCGAGCAATAATACTTTGAATTCACCTTTTGGGGGACTCTCATTCCGCAGGAATAGTGATACCTCAAAGTCCGTTGCCAACTCAACCACGCTATTCGCGAATGATGCCGGTGCGGTCATTAGTACACCGTAGGACCTTTCAAGAAATTGATCCAGAGGAACATTCATATACCGATCGTAAGTTCGCCAAGTGCCAAAATTATCTAATGCAACTCGTTGCAGAGCATCGGTGAACTCACCTTTTTCTTTGACCATACCGCTAAGATGAACGTCCATTCTGACTTCATCGTAATCGATAAGTAACGGGTGCTTGTCGGTAATCGACACACGCGTAAAGGTTCTTTTTTCGAGTTGGAACTCCTGCTTCTGATCGAAATGAACTCGATACAGTGCCTTTTCGAGATTGGGAGAGCTTGCCGCCAAATCGACGTAGGTGGTCTGAGTATTGACGACTTCACCATTGATTTGGCGATCGAAGAATGAATGGATGTCGCCCGTTTCTGAGATTCCTCTGCCCATAGTTGATTACTTGTCAACGGTCTAGTAATAACGTTACCAAAGTCGCTCGTCGCGCAATATCACTAAGCAACACATACTCACCCAACGTATGTGCACCCGCACCCGCGATTCCCAGCCCGTCCAAAACAGGTACACCAAGAGCAGCTACAAAATTACCATCCGACGCCCCGCCGACCTGGGTTTCGCCGAGTTCGTAGCCAAAGCCGGCAGCGAGATCACGAGCTTTTTTGAATAATGCGACGACCTCTACCGTGCGTTCCATCGGCGGGCGGTTGATGCCGCCTAGGAGTTCGAGCGTGACGCGCTCGTCAATTGACGTGAGCAACCGCATTGCGGTATCGACGCGTTCAGCCTCGGCCATCGAACTGAACCGGACATCGATCTCGCATTCGGTGTGCTCCGGGATGACGTTCGATGTCGTGCCCCCTTTAATGGTACAGACGTTTACGGTCGTGCCGATCGAGGTGTTGCCAAGCTCGTTGATCCGTTCGATCTGACAGGCTACCTCGACGATCGAGTTGGCACCTTTTTCTGGTTCGAGACCGGCGTGTGCCGGGATGCCGCGGGCTTTCAAAGTGTACCAGCCAGTGCCCTTGCGACCGGTTTTGACACGGCCATCAGCTGACGGCTCGAAGACGAGGCAGTGCTCTGCCTTTGCCGCCTCACGCTCGACCAGCTCGCGTCCGGTGTGGCTGCCGACCTCTTCGTCACACGATAGGACAATGGTTATCGGCCGTGCGGGCCGTGTTCCCGTTACGGCAAAATATCGCAGTGCTTCGAGCATCAGTATGATGTTCGCCTTCATATCAAAGATGCCGCAGCCGTAAAACAGATCACCTTCGATGCGCGTGGGATTGCTCGACTTAGAACCGACCGGGTGAACGGTGTCTGTATGGCCCAGCAGCAGGGCCGGTTTTTTGCTTCCCGGAAATGCACGAATTATGAGGTGTTCCCCATCATCCACGCTGATGCGTTCTATCTCGATATCAACGCCGATCTTCCTGGCCCTGTCTTCGATCCAGTCTGCTACCTGACAGCTTCGGACATTGTCATGCGACGGCGATTCGATCTCGACTAATTCGCGGATCTCGTCGCAAATTTGGCTTGTCCGCAAGCTATATCGGCCAAGCAGTTCGGTGGCGATCATATTTATTACTTGAAGATCTGCTCCAGGGTTTCGCCCATGCGGTAGCCGGCCAAGGCGAGCCTTCTTTCGGCGACATGAAAGGCGTTGCGTCGATATTCATCGACAGGCGGCTGAAATCGTACGAGGTCTGCGCGAAATACGTCCGAATTAGCAAGGCGAAAGCTCTCCTGCTGCCAATCTGCATACCGACCAAGTGCAAGATCCGACTGGGCAGCGAATGGATGCCGGAGCATGAAGGATTCGGCTACTGTGCGGATGTAATCCTCTTCGCATTGCCCCGCGATCACAGGCAGATTACGTCCAACAATTGAATCCCAAAACCAATGCAGGTTCAATTGATCCTCGCGACGGGTGCCTTCAGGCGAAAGCAGGAACATATTGCCGCCGAGATCGCCTTCGGGTTCACGGTCAGTGTGTCTTCCGGATGTGTGGAGCGGCTGATGAAGATCGCCGCCGATGTGAAGAAACCATGCGATAGCGAGGGCCTTGTCAGGCCCCGCTGCTTTTGTGTCACGCATCGCAGCTTCGAACTCGATCAGCTTTGCAACGCCCTGGCCATCGCCTTTGCGATCAGTGATCAGCTGGGCCTTTCCCTCGACCTGGCGCCAGAAGGTGTCGGAATAATGCCAATTGGATTTGTGATACTTGGCAAACCTGTTTGGGAATGTCCGGTCGCGGACGATATCCGCCCACGTAGGAACAAGGGTGAAATAATCGAGCTTTTTCGCGGCTTCGGTTTTTGGCCCGTACTGCAGATAAAATGCGGATAAATGTGAATCTTCCGGTGCAGATCGAAGAAGCTTTATCACGTTCTCGCGGGCCGTCGGCGACATCCGCTGCCAGGCGATGTAGCCCGTTATCTTATGACCGACATCGTCCCATGCCCGCACCGGGGCAGAAAATGAACCAAAAACCAATAAACACAATATTCCTAGCGATACGGACTTAAACATTGCAGCTCCTGAATCTTTTTTTTAGATTCTATCGAAATTAGTATTTTATAGAAAGATGGCTTTTCGGTAAAAAATTAAGACAAACTTTTACTTATTGTCTTTCATCGTACAGCGACAAAGTCAATTGTGCATTTTAATAGAAAAAGGGGGAGTGTCGCCTTGGAAAAGGCAACCAAAAAAGAATGCAGACATTGTTGGAACAAAATCGTATCGCTGAGCGTGTTATTACTAGAACAATTGGAACGTTCGGAAAAAAGATTGGTTTCGTCTGGAAATTGTTCGGGTGCTGGCACAAATCTTTAAGCCGGCCTTTTACAAGTAAAGAGAACTCGTATCGTGTATGCCTCGATTGTGGCGCACGAGCCGAGTTTGATACTCAGAGTTTTAAGACATTAGGAACTTTTTACTATCCTCCCTCCGTTGCGTTCGACCTTAATAGAACGATTTCATAATACCCTTCACCTCATACCTTCCGATTTACCCTACCGAGTGCGGTTTTCCAAAAAAGCCGCACTCATTCTCTTTTAACCGCCCTTTGACTACAAGCGTATGGTCTACGGCGGTTTTAACCCAGATTACGCATTAGAGGTATTTTATGGCGAACAAGGTGTGTTTTTCTCGGCGAACTCCGCGTCTTACTCCCCGACCTCCGCGTTAAACGGGCCTCGCCTACTATTCAACCAGCTTTTCAACGCAGAGATCACGGAGAGAGACGCGGAGGCCGCGGAGATAAAATCAGCATCAAATTATCTCTCAAGAAACACTTTTGTAAGTGACTGATTTATAAAGACTTGCTCTCAAGCAACAAATAGCCAATCTCCGTGTTTCTGCGGCCCGCTTGCGGCACAAAAGCCGATCACTACCCTAATGCGTAATCCGGGTTTTAGATTATTGTAGTTCGTTAGACCGCCCCACGCCGTCCCTATAGATTTCAAACGTTAGACTGTTGCCCGACGCCTGTCTGCGGGCGTAATGTGTTTTAATTACCTTTACGCAGAATGCCTGAAAGCCTCGCACCACAAAACGAAGAGAAGCTGATAGACGAGCCGATCGTACCCACGGCTCGCTATGACCGCTCTATCGTCGAGGGCCCGCTCGACCGGGCTGTCTGGAAAATCGCGTGGCCGACGATGTTAACGAATATTTTCGGGGGTCTGCAGGGGTTGGTTGATCATGTGATGGTCGGCAATTTGGTTGGTTTCAAAGCAAATGCCGCCATCGGCGTCAGTTGGCAGATATTTCTTGTAGTCATCGTTTTTATCTCGTCGATATTTACGGGAATGAGCGTTCTGGTAGCCCGATTTGCCGGGGCTCACGATGAAAATAAGGTAAACCGGACGGTTTATCAGGCTTTTCTGACGGCGGCGTTTATAGCAGTCGTGATTATGGCTCCCCTGGGCTATTTCACCTCTCCTTACCTTTTGGACCTCGTCAACGCCGACCCTGGTGTTAAGGCCGAGGCACTTCCATTTCTTCGGATTACTTTTGCCTTCAGTCTAGGATTGATGATCTTTTTTATGACCAGCGGAGCACTTCGATCGGCCGGCGATGCCCGTACTCCGATGGTCTTAGGGATAATTATGACTCTTTTGAACGTGATTTTTAACGTCATTCTGATCCGCGGAGTAGGTGCGATCCCCGGTTTTGGAACAGCTGGGGCCGCTATCGGTACGAGTCTGGCGACCGGCCTAATAGGGGCCTACGCGATTTACATGATGTGGAGCGGACGATGGGTGGTTGGTTTTCCTCGTGGACAGGGCTGGGCCCCGGACTGGAAGATCATTCGAGCACTTTTCAAATTTGGGCTTCCTGCGGGCTTTCAGGGTATCGCGATGAATGTGGGCGGCGTTTTGATGCTGGCGTTTATCGGCTCACTAGCCCAAAGCGCAGCGGCACAGGCTGCATTTGCGGTGTCTTATACTCAACTATTCTCACTTGTTACCTGGACCGCGGTCGGCCTTATGGGAGCCGCTGCGGCAGTCGCCGGCCAGAATGTCGGCGCGGGTCACCCCGACCGGGCCAATGCCGCCGTAAATATAGCGGCCCGCTACGGCCTCGCGGGAGCGGCGTTTATCGGAATCTTCTTCTTTTTCTTTCCTCGACAACTACTGGGAATTTTTGGGATGACCGATCCCGATGCTGTAACGATCGGCGTGGAATTGCTTAGGGTGCTAAGCGTTTCCGGCCTTTTCATAGCGGTTGCTCTGACTTATACGGGCGGTTTGCAGGGAACGGGCGACACCAAAAGCCCCTTGTACATTTCGATCATTTCACAGGTGATCATCCCGCTTGGTATCTGCTTCGCGATAAGCGAATTCGGCACACTCGAGCCCATTCATATTTGGCTCGCCATACTCGCCGGCCATATCGCAAGATGTACACTTAGCGTGATCAGATTTCTCCAGGGTAAATGGCGAAACATAGCCATCGATATAGAATCAACTCAAGCATAAGACGCGGCACGTATAACTAGTTTTGCTGGCCTTGCAGCTGGCCAAGTATCCGTTTCAGCTCATCGAGCTTTTGCCCGGCCTCGCCTAATTTCCCTTCAGATGTAAGCCTTTGGTAATCCGCAAAAGTCTGTCCCGCACGCTTGATCAGGTCGGCGGAATCCTGGGGAATCGGCACTTCTGGCTGCGGCTGGGGCTGCTGCCCAGGCGGTTGTTCCGATTCTGTCGGTGCCGTTTTCTGTGGTTGCCCTATTAACTGCTTTAACGCAGTCTCGAAATCAGATGCAAACGTTAGCCGTTCCTGAGTAGCAAGGACAACCATGCGAAGCTCCGGCATAGGGCTCCGGATAGCTTGAAGGTAAATCGGCTCGACGAAAAGCAGCCCTGTTCCGATGGGCATAATGATCAAATTGCCTCGTTTGACCTTAGAGCCCTGTTGATTCCACAGCGTAAATTGTCCGGCGATCTGGGCATCCTGGTCAATGCGGGCCTCGATCTGCAGCGGGCCGTCGATCACGCGCGACGGCGGAAACTGATAAACCAGCAGCTGGCCGTAAGCGTCACCGTCAGAACGGCCAGCCATCCAGGCGATCATGTTGTTACGATTTCCAGGAGTGAAGGGAAGTATTTGAGCAAACTCGGTTTCGAGCCGCTCGCCGGGAAGCGGCATCAGGACCTGATAGGGTTCAAGCGTTTGAGGCTGTCCTGATCCGGCTCCGTCACCTGCCGAAGCATCACGAGCAACACTCCACACATCTTCACGACCAAAAAACATTTTGGGGTTTGTCGTATGGTAGAGGCCGAAAACATCCCCTTGAGCCTTGATCATTATCTCCGGGTAACGAACATGCTCGCGCATTCCGGTGGGCATATCACTCGCCGGCTTGAATAGCTCTGGAAATGCCGCCCGATAAGCCGCAATGATCGGGTCTGCCTCGTCAAACACATAAAATTCCACCGCTCCTGTATAGGCATCGATCGTGACCTTGACACTATTTCGCAGGTAATTAATGTTTCGCCCGCTTACATTGAAGTTCCGCGAATACGGGTAACGGTTTGATCGCGTGTAAGCGTCGACCATCCAGACCAGCCTGCCATCGGTATTGATGATCAGATACGGATCATCGTCGAAAAAAAGAAATGGGGCAATTCGGGCGATCCGGGCAGAGATATTCCGATGCATCATCACACGGCTCTCACTGGTTACGTCGTCTGAAAAGGGGAGTTTTGAAAGATCGCCGGTCGCCCAGGCGATGCATAACCTGCGAAGCCCGCTGCCGACTTCAAACCCGCCATCGCCTTCATAATGCGTGTAGTTGATATTGTCACCCTGCGGATAATCGAATTCAGGCTGACGGGTTTTTACATAAACATCGGTATCCGTCCGCTGACCGAAATAGATCTCGGGCCGTGATACGGTCACATCGCTGGTGAACTCGAGCGGCATATTCGATATCAAAAACCGCGGACGCCCCTCGTTGGTAAACTCGTTTACCGTGTTCATCGTCACGCCATAGCCGTGCGTATAGACCAGGCGTTCATTGATCCAGTTGCGTGACTGATCGGGGAGTTTATTGATATCGAGTTCGCGCGGCGCGATCATCACCTGACGCATTTCGCCATTGATGCGATATCGGTCGACGTCGACATCCGGAAAATCGTAGTACGTCCTGATCTCCTGCACCTGCCGCAGAGTGTCCTGCAGGGCCTGCCAATCCCAAAGCCGAATATTCTCGAGTGTATGGCTATTTGCCGCAAGATCAAGGGATTCCGGCGAGATATCGGCCGGGTATTCCCGCATCTCGACCTGATCGAGGTTGAAGCCGGCTCGTGTGCCGGCAATGTTGTGCTCGATGTATGGGGTCTCGCGTCCAAGTTCGTTCGGTTTGACGATAAAGCTCTGTACGTACGCCGGCACCAGCATACCGGCCACGACATACACTAGGACCGGCAGGGCAACGGCGGCCAGAATGAGCCGAAGGCCTTTTTTTGTAAATGCGTTGATAAACAGGATAACCGCAGCGATCACCAGAGAAACCGCAACAAGGGCGAGTCCGGGCAAAAGGTAATTGTCCTGTGTGTACGTAACCCCGCTAAATGAGGCATGATCGGTCCAGAGAAAACCGTATCGTGACAACATCGTACGCCACGCGGCAATAATGAGTACGACACCAAGAGCCAGCGATATGGCCGTAAACGATGTTTTGCTGATCCCCTCAAAGCTTGCCTGCTTTGCGGCGGGAACGGGCGATGTGGTCGGCACCGAGGCAAGCACGGCGTGACCGATCGTCGCGGCCAGCAACAGAACGGCGAGCCCAGTCAGCCATGATGCGATCTGGCTATAAACAGGCAATTGGAATAGATAGAACGCCAGCGGGTTACCAAAGATCGGGTCGACGGCGGGCGTAACCGGGTGATGCAGATAGAGCATCCACATCTGCCAATCATTGCTCAGACCCAGTCCGTAGCTAATGCCGAACAAAATGCCGATCGCCCATGCGGCCGGGCGCAAAAAGCGTGCGAATTCGAAGCTGACCGGCTGATTATTGACCAGAAGGCGGATGGGCTTGCGAATGTCCGAGCCAAAGAGCCGCTCAAGGGCATAAAATCCGGCGCGAATAATTACTACCGTGAGGATCGCAAAGACAAAGAAGAGGGCCCAACCGAGGCCTAGGACATACCAATACCTCGATTCAAACCCCAGCGATCCGAACCAAAGTGATTCGATATAGATCCCAACACTGCTCGCGGCCACAAAGGCCAGGAGAACGACCGCCATCACTATCCATTTGATTCGGCCGTCACGTTTTACCGGCGGCTGTTTAATATCAATGATCTCGGCTTCCAGGTCGGAATAGTCTAATTTGTCCATACTGCCAAGCATACACCCCGTTTTACGGGCGGCAAAACTACGCTATACCGATAATGGCCCCGCAAATCTCACCACGCGTTGCCGTAATCGTCACCCGTGATCCTATGGAGTTGGCAGCCTTGATTGCCTCAAAATTGTTAAATCGCAAATTTGTGAACATTTTTCTTGACTTTTCTCAGATAGGTCTTTTATCATGCTTGCAATCAATCAACGAGCCGCTCCACCGGCACCACAGTCGAACGGCTCACATGATTTATTGATAACTGACGATTTCGAACTCCCGAAGCGAAATTCTGTAGTTTAGAAGATCCTTTCAACTGCTCCCAATCGTCGCGGCAATAATAATATTAGTTCGAAAGGAGAGATCTCAATGTCTCTAGTGCCTTTTGCCCGGAAGGATGCGCGCAAGGTTTGGCTTATCGGCCTGGCTTGCTGTGCATTTGTGTTTTTGATCGGCCTCGGCGTAATGGCTGAGAACGGATGGCTTCCGCGGACCGATTCGGTTTCGGGAAAGAAAACGGGATGGTTCGGGCGTGAAAGCTCCCCTCCTTACGAAGGAGGGGTGGCCGCGTCTCGCGGACGGGGTGGTTCTCTCGCACCGCCGACATCGCCGACTCCTCAGCTCAGCAAGGAATACATCTATTCAGGTGCGCGGCTGCTGGCGGTCGAGGACGCAAATACCAATGCCGCTCCGCCCGCGGACCTGGCCATCTGGAGGCCCGGTGACGGTAACTGGTGGATACTCGGTGGACCGGGGTCTGCCCATTTCGTTACCGGATGGGGCATGAACGGCGATATCCCGGTTGCTGGCGATTATGACGGTGACGGCAAGACCGATCTCGCTGTTTTCCGGCCCTCAAACGACGTTTGGTATGTGATCAGGAGCTCGGACGGCGGGGCTCAATATATTTACTTCGCCGACATTATCCATCTTGTTGCCGTCGGTGACTATGACGGCGACGGCAGATCCGACGCGATGCTCTACCGCCCTTCGGACGGCTACTGGTTCATACATCAATCGACCACATCGACGATGGTCTATATACAGTTCGGCGGACAAACCGGCGACCAGCCCGTTCCGGCGGACTACGACGGAGACGGCAAAGCCGACCTCGCGGTATGGACGCCTTCGACCTACACGCTGTCCTGGAAAAAGAGCAGTGACGGCCAGACCGGATCGGCAACGCTCGGCTCATCGACAAGCAAACCGGTCCCGGCAGATTATGACGGTGACGGTAAAGCCGACCCCGCCATTTTCAGCGGGAGCACATGGACGATCAGATACAGCTCGACCAACACTACAAGCAGTATCACATGGCAGTCCGGCAACGGTGGCAATGATGTGCCAGTTCAGAACGATTATGACGGCGATGGAAAGGTCGACATTGCATTCTGGCGGCCCAGTGCATCCGGGTACTGGTACATCCGTCAAAGCGGAAGCAGCAACTCGCTCCGCCAGGTCAGCTGGGGCGGCATCATCAACGGCGTAGCGGACATCCCCGTCCCGGCGTATTTTAGAAGATAATTCGGAAACTGGAGAGAAAAATGTTGAATAATGACCGTATTGGAAGCAACTTCCATTTTGCATTTTCCGGCTTGAAAGGATATTACGCATCGCTTGGATTGATGATACTTTGCGTACTCTTGATTAACCTGTTTGCTTCCTTGACGAATGGGCAAAGTAATATCGCCTATCCCGAAAACGCGATTGATTCGCGCCTTAGAACACCGATGCGGGTTGACCCGGTTTCGCATGGTTTGCAGTTTCAAATCACTCTGGGCAGCTATCCGGGGCGCGGCGGAGCGGGTATGCCGATTACCCTGTTTTATTCATCAAAACTGTGGCGGCTGACTCACCAAAGCACGGTCGGCGGGCCGCACGTCGATGGAATGATTTACCCGCTGGATTCCATTTATCGAGCCTACTATGCCGAATCTTCGGCGGCGGGCTGGACATCGAATCTGGACTGGTTTCTTTATGCGAGCGGTGACAATCCGGTTCAAACTTACAATTCTCAAGGTCTGCCTGCCGGAGATTCGGGCGCTTTCATGGTCGCCAGGAGGTACGTACGTCTGCCGGACGGCTCGAAACACGAGATGCGGCGCGATGATAATGTTCATTCCGCCACGAATTTTAGCTCGGACGGCATCTATTACTCGGTTGACGGCTCGCGGCTGCGCACGGGCAGCGAGGGGCTTCTTCTACCGGACGGCTCACGCTATGGCGGCTCGACGCTTATCGACCGTCACGGCAATAAGCTGTCTTATGACTACAGCACCAGCCAATGGACGGATACTCTCGGACGGAGCTTTGATCTGCCGCTGCCGTCGCAATAT
>JBGTCF010000233.1:0-8732 GCA_041748975.1 Pyrinomonadaceae bacterium | reverse complement strand
TCATCTTTAACTAACGTGCGCCTGATTGATGTAACTGACAGTCGAACCCGACGCTTTGTTACTGTGACCGATGTAGAATTTTTCATAGAATTTCGGGAACGTTTCGTATATACTGCGAAACTAACCGAACAGAGAGATTCGTGTAACGAAATAAAAACGAAATTTTTACGAAATTTCGTTAGAGCGGCATGCATGTAGCGGAAAAGCAGATATATCGTTTCGATGAGGTCGAGGTCGATCTGTCGCGCGAGTGCCTGACTCTCGCCGGTGACGAGCGGCACCTCAGACAAAAGGCTTTTCAGGTTCTGGTGTACCTGCTTGAACGTCGCGGACGGCTCGTTTCTAAAAGTGAGTTGTTTGAATCGGTCTGGAGCAACACTGCCGTGACCGACGACGTGCTCGTGCAATGCATAAAAGAGATTCGGCGAGCAACCGGCGATGACAGACAACACCCGCGGTTTATTAAGACCGTGCCGAAATCGGGCTACCGCTTTATTGGGGAGGTCAAAGAGCATCCGATCGTATCATTCACTGAGGAGATCACGCGCGTCGAATTTGAGATCGAGGAAGAGATCGAAAGCGTTACACGTGAACAGACAAGACATGCAGGAGCGACGTATTTGGCGCTCGCTGGGAAAAGATTTCCAGTCCTCTATCTGACCGCCGCCTCGCTGGTTCTGATTTGCGGGGCAGCCGCTATTGTCTATTTTGGGATGACCTCCAGATCAGCGCGTACGGATTTGCGTTTGCCTCTGATTGACGGAAGGAAGACGGTCGCCGTGATGTTTTTTGAGAACCAGTCGAACAGCGCGGAACTGGAATGGTTACGCGAAGGCTTGGCGGATATGCTTGTCGCTGGCCTTTCGCGTTCTGAAGGATTGACGGTTCTCGGTCGCGGGCAACTTCACGAGCTGCTCGATCGAGATGATTCAGAAAAAAACAGCATTTCGGTCGAAAAAGCGAAAGAATTAGCCCGTCAGACCCAAGCGGAATTCTTCGTCACAGGCAGCTTTGCCAAGATAGGTGAGCGTGTGCGGCTAGACGCAAGTTTGCGCGAGGCTTCCACTGGTAACCTTCTGGCTACTGAAACATTAACGGTCGAAAGAGCCGAGCAAATTTTAACCGAGATCGACCTTCTTTCCCTAAAGATTTCCAATCGCCTAAACGCTGCTCCTAATGACAAACACGATCTGGCCAGCGTCATGACCGACAATCTCGAGGCCTATCGATATTATTCGATGGGGGTTGAAAAAGCTCAGGCTCTCCAAAATAAAGAGGCCATCGACTTGCTGGAGACGGCGGTCGCTCTCGATCCTGAATTCGCGATGGCCCATGCTCGTATCGGATATGCTTACGCGGTTACGTGGGGACAAAATGACAAAGGTAAACCCCATTTGGAAAAAGCCTTTCAGCTTTCCGATCGATTAACCGAGAAAGATCGCATGAGTATCACAGCTTGGTATTCAATCGCAAATTTTGATTTTCCCGCCTCGATCAAGGCTTACCGCGCACTGATAGAACGATATCCTTTGGAGATCGAAGCCTATTGGCGATTGGGAAAGCTCCTCGACGGTGAAGCAAGAAGTGCCGAAGCAATCGAGGTTCTACGTCAGGGAATGACGATCGACCCTGAGTCTAAAGATCTTTACAACCAACTCGGCGGGATCCTCTCACGGCAGGGAAGGCACGTCGAGGCCATCGCCGCCCACGAACGTTACGTCGCTCTCGCCCCGAATGAACCGAATGCCTACGATAGTCTCGGGCTTTCGTTTCAATGGGCGGGGAATTACGACAAGGCTATAGAAAACTACAATAGGGCGCTAGAAATAGATCCACAATTCGAGATCGCAATCGTCCACCTGGCCAACACAAAGTTCCGGCTTGGACAATACCGAGACTCGATTGCCGCTTTTCGGCGCTACATTGATTCTGCTCCTTCACATATCGAAAAGGCCCGGGGTTTTGATGCGATGGCTTATGTTTTTCTAAGAGCAGGGGATCTTGTACTTGCCGAAAAATACGCCGGCGAGGCAGCGAAAATCAAGACCGACTCCCTCTGGACCTTGTATCAAGTGGCAGCGAAACGCGGGGACGTTAACAAGTCACGAAATCTGGAAGAAGCGATTCTAAGAAACTTGCCGAACGGGGATCGGGGCGCCAGAGTCAACCCGCGGTTCGCACCGTACTACCGAGGAATTATTGCTCTTGAAAATGGGAGGGGCGATGAGGCGATTGAACATTTTCGACAAATCATCACCCATGCGCCTGTTGCCTGGAATATTGAGGATTTTGAAGACTGTCTTGGACTTGCATATTTAAGACTCGGGCGTTTTGACGAAGCGATCGCCGAATTCCAGCGCATATTGCAACTCAATCCCAATTATCCTCTTGTACACTTCCGACTCGGCGAGGCCTACCGTTCTAAGGGAATGGCGGGTGAGGCCCGTAGAAACTACTCGATCTTTCTCGAATTATGGTCTAAAGCTGATATGGATGTGCCGGAGGTAGCAGCCGCCAAAAAACACTTCCAGAACCGTTAGTGACGTCAGTCGACCCTAAGCCCTTGTGTTGCTCTACTTCGATCTTAAAACCTAACCGCAAAGTCATTCAAAGCCCTAAGAAAGGAGTTCCAGTCAGAATTGACAACTGGCCTGCGTAGGTTAAACAATGAGTAACGTAACTTGACGTTGTTGAGAAGTTCATGATAGATTAATGGAGCGCAGTTACGTGGTCCTCCCACCCGTCATTTGTTCGACGCATTGAGGTCCTATGCCGCATTGAGGTCCTATTAATGAACAGATCCCGACGTAGCTCGGAAGGCGGTTTTTCGCTTTTGGAACTGCTGATCGTATTGACGATCGCAGCCATACTGACGACTTTTTCGGTTTTGATATTCGGCACCTCCCGAGAAAATCTGCACCGACAGAATGTTGCCAGGGAATTCAAGATCAGCCTGGAGCGGGCCCGATTTGATGCGGTGAAACGTCGGCCGAGCACCGTAGCTGACATGTCGATCGTGAGGGTCCTCAGTTCTACATCGTTCAGTATTACGATAGACCGAAATCAAAATGGCGTTATCGACGATGCGGCCGAAACGTCCACTTTCGATTTTTCTCAGCGGGGCGATGTGCGGATCGCTGGCGATGGTTTTATCTATCCGATCACTATAGCATTCGATCGAAGAGGCCAGATCAGGGTCAGAAACGGGTCTAATCAACCTATCACCCCGATCTTTTATTTTTGTAATGGAAGCTGTACGCCCCAAACGGCTACCTCAATCAATGCAAGCATAATCTACGTTTCGCCCACAGGTACTGTTGCCATGATGCATGGCGGAGATAAGGTTCCTGCGTTTGATAATCCGCAAGTCACGGCGATCGCGAGTAACTTCGCTGTCAATCCGCTATTGTCGGTTTGGGAACCAGACACGTCGACCTCACCCTACCCCACGCCGACTCCTTCGCCATTCCCCTTGCCGTCTGTATCACCGATACCTACTCCGTCGCCGACATCAAGTGAATCGCCTACTCCGTCACCGACTCCCCCTAATTGCGCTGTAGGCGAACGCCCGTCGGATACCGGCTGCATTTGCGTGGCACCCATGTGGATCCGCAAGAATGGTAAATGTCAGTAGACCTTACAGATGAAAGCCATGAAGCGTGAGCAAAATATTCACTGTGCCGACGATTTCGAAAAGTACACAGATGGGGATCCCGATATTGCCGTCGAAGGGCCGATGGATGATGCCGGCTTCACGCTTATCGAGGCCGTCTGTGCCCAGGTGATCATCCTTGTCGCTCTTCTAGGGGTGGCATTTGCCTTCACTTATGCAACTAATTACAATGCTGGCAACCGTTCGCGATCGCAAGCGCTTGCTGTACTACAGCAGGAAGTCGAACGAATTCGTGCGGCAAAATTTACTCCTACGGTTACCGATTCTGTCTTAATCGGCGGTTCAGAAGCTAGAACGGTTGTCAATGCGACCGGCTCGAAATTTTCAGTTCAGGTGGATATCGACAATGATCCGCTTACCGCGGGAATCCAGAACGAGGCTGCAGTGCCGAAACCCACGCTCAAAGAGATCAGTGTGACTGTCAGACTGGCGAATCCCAGCCCGGGATGGCAGACGGCCGTTCCGGCGATGATCATTCTTAGACGAGTGCGCGCAAACTAAATGCAGATTAAGAGACCGAATAATACAGGGTTTTCGTTATTGGAGCTGATCATATCCATGACCGTGATACTCCTATGTCTAGGAATAGTAGCCACGCTTCTTGGCCAAGCCTTCGGTGTTCGAGCTAGAGAGAGCCAGCGGACGGACGCTCTGACTTCTGCCCAGGCGGCCTTGAACGTAATTTCCCGGGAAGTCGCCAATGCCGGGTTCGGGATTTATTCTGGAACGAGTTCGCGTGCTGCAAGCAACGGTATTGTATCAGCGGACTCGAACGACAAACGTATTCACTTTCGGGCAAATATAGAAAATGTGGGGCCAATCGGCGGCTCGACGGTACTGGCAACCAATCAACCGGGAGAGGATATAACTTATTTCTTCGATAGCTCTACTGACTCAATCGTCCGATATGATCCAAACGAATCGCCGCAGACATCGGTGGTCGTAAACAGGATTAGCGGCGTTAAATTCGAATACTTTAACTATGTCGGCACTTCCTCGACCGGAACCCAGGTAACGGTCCCGACAAATGACACTGGACGGGTTCGAATCACAGTTCTTGTACAGCTCGATCCGGTACAAGGACAGCCAAATCCGCTTGGCATCGTTTTCACAACCGAGGTCACCCTTCGCAATTCGAACTATATGCTGAACCAGTATTAAATCCGGATTCAGAATTAGGAATTTTTCCGGCGAACTGCGCGAATCACCGATATTCATGGGTTATGAGATAAAACAGGGCAATGAAAATTCAATCAACCATAGAGTACAATAGTCGGGACGGCGAGAAAGGGGCGGCATTGGTAATGGCCTTGATGATGTCTTGCCTGCTTCTAATCGCGAGTGCCGGACTCTTGCTCGAATCGGCCATGAATACGCAGAATGTAACCGACGCCACCGGGGAGCAACAAGCTTATCACGCGGCCGAGAGCGGGATACAGTCGGCTATCAACGTTTTGCGGAGAAATGTGACACCTAGTCCGCTGCTCGACACGTCCAAACCTGCTACGGACCCCGTCAACAAGATCGATTTCTTCAAGGCGTTGTCGCTGAGTACATCCAACAAGTCGACTGATACATCGAGCTTCCCACGACTGTCCCGCTGGCTCGGGTACGACACCGCCTGTACCGACCGGGTGATACTCGGCGCCACAGCCTGCAGTAAACAGAACGGTCTTGCGTATTCGCTATCTATTTCTGACCCAGATAATACGGGGAGCATAGTCTCATTCAACACGACCGGTCGATTTTTCGAGAGTGATACGAGCGATCCAACCCAGAAAACTTACGGATCGGGTTCGAATACGATTCGAGTTAAGTACACTCCGAAGACCGTAAACAACCTAAATGTTGCGGCCGGGCCGGGTTCTACCGACTTCGGCACGTTCACAGTAACAAAAGCCGGAACTGGTGCAACGATCTCGGCGTTTAATCGTTTTGAAATCAGGATAAAAATGACGAAGCCCTATACGGAGACGAGAATAATTAGGGGCTATATACAAACGAACACAGTATCCGCTAGTGCCCCCCCGAAGATAATATTCGATGCCCAAACGTTCACATTGATGGGAAGCACGATGACGCTGAACTTTGCGTGGGGTTCACCGGCAAACGTTGGCGACCTCGGGCCTCCTCAACGATATGGGTATGAAGCTCAGTTGTCATTTGGGGACAATGTCACGACAGGTACAATTAGTTCCCCGGAACCAACCCGACTCTTACTGAGATCTACTGGCTTCGGACCTCGAGGTGCAAGAAAGCAGCTCGAAGCGATAATACAAAAGAATTTCTTTAATGGCCTAAGTGCGCCCGCAACCCTTACTTTGGTCGGGTCGGCTAGCACGACGAGTCCGAGTACGTCCTTTACTTTTAACCCGGGATCGTCAAGCGTCACTGTCTACTCGGGCGATGACGTTGTTTCGACAGACATAATACCGCCAATCGGAACTACAAGCGACGACAACCTGGATGACGTAGAGGATTCGGTGTCTGGCCTTCCGCCCCATCCGTTTAACGGCACCGTAATCGGTTCAGCATCAGATGTTTCTGGAGAAATGCCAGACTGGCTGGCCAGTCCGAGCGCTCTGGACGCAACTGTCCACTCGCTTGCGATGGTCGCACGATCGTCGGGACGCTTCTTTCAGAACGGACAACAGCCGACAAGCTTCGGTGACAATGCTACGGCCCAGGGCATTACCTTCTGCGATAGTAACTGTACCCTTTCAGGGAATGGGGGAGGAATCCTGGTCGTTACGGGGACCCTCACCTTTCAAGGGAACTTTAAATTTCACGGGCTCATAATCGTAACCGGTCGCGACGGCGTGGAGAGGTCAGGCGGCGGATCCGGGACGATTCAGGGAAATATCGTAGTTGCACCCTACGTCGGCAGCCGAGTCGAAGACGGAATCGACCCTTCCCTTACGGATACGTTTCTATCGCCGCAATATGACTTATCGGGTGGAGGCAACTCCACTGTCGTTTACAATTCTAAGAGCGTTGCCAACGGTATGATGGCGGTAAGTAATTTTGTTCTAGGAGTAATGGAAAAATAATACCGACCAACCTGTTTAAGAACCGTGGCCAAGAGCCAGATTCAGAAAATTCTCAAACAAAATTCGGCCATCGCGGGATTCGTTAGGGTGTTCCCAGCGGGTGGGATTTGTAGACCAGTCTTCAAAAGATTTTTCGAGGTGAAATTGAACGCAGTATATCAGCTGTCCATCTGTTCGTTTGACCATCATCTGGTTTTTACAGAGATAAGAGGTTGCGAGCAACTTAAACCCCGCCGGAACTCCCTCCACCTGGACGCCGTGGTTCTGCCATACACGCAGGATGCTGTCTTGCGTCGTGTAATCCTGCCAAATACCCGATCCTGAGTCCTCGGTCCCTTCGAAGATCGGATCCGATTGATCAACGATCTTCACAAATCTGTATTGATATTCGACGACACGGTCCGTGCGCTTGGCCGAAAGCTCGAGATCGTCCAATGTCTTTAGCCTCGCCCCGAATGCCATCCCGACGAGCTGATGTGCTCCACAGATCGCGAGGACCGGAGTACTCGTCTTCTTGATAAATCTTGTAAAGCTCTCAATGTAAGCCGGATTATAATAATCAAAATCTGCGTATGTGCCGCTCATGACGATCGCGTCCGGCTTAAACATTTCGGTTGCATCGGCGATCTCGGACAAATGGACGGTCATCGTCTTTGGATTCTGGACGAGTCGAATAACATTTTGGGCGATGTTATTGCACGCCATCAATGAAACCTTGCGTTCAAACTCTAATTTGCTGGCCGCGGTTTCTTTCCATTCCTGACGTGCCAGGTCGGAAAGGTCGGATTCATACCTAAGCAGGTTGTTAACGATCAGCACCTTTGCGTGCTCGATCTTCTTTTCGATCGGTTCGTATCGGCAAAAAGAGTTTTGGTTATATGGAAACGGAAGACTTTCCGTTTCTTCTTTCGTGTGCACCGCATCAAACATAATTCTCGAGAAATCCAACAATACGCCGGTCTTGCCGCGCATCAAACAGGATTATAACAATAACTTTACCGAGGTAAAGGTCATTCAGATTACCAAAGTTCAATAGGGAGGAGTGACGGCTATCTATCATCTTAGGTACGTTGCTTCGTATCACGGTCAAATAGTGGCATTACATCGCCACCTCCGATCTCAGTTATCTCGTCACGGATTGCCCTTAATAGCATTGTGCGTGCCCGTCCCTTAGTGCTGGTAGGGCGGCCGCGGGCCTGTTCGTCCATGCTGAGCCAAAGTCGATGCCATGATGTTTCGAGCTCGTCTGCGGCCGTCGAGATCCTAGTTATGTCGTACGGAATCGCAAACTCCCTAGCCCCGAACCTGGCGAAGACCCGCATGTAACGAGCCGTCGAGAGATCAGGGCAGGCGAACCTTCGTCTTCCGACCTTAAGTTCAATACCCAGCAAAGTGTACTGAATTTCCGCGACATTTTCGCGTTTTGGTATGTCCAGTGTCACAAGACGGGTACGTTGCGACCTTATCTTGTCCCGATATATTGTCGGAATCCATTGGTCGCCGAAAGCGATGCGAATATTTTCAATTAGACCCATAATCGCTTTCGACACGAACTATCGTTCGGCAGCGATCACGTTGGGTGAGGACGATCGTGCGAATTTCTCTATCAGGCCGCCAGCAAAAATTCCCAGATACAACACGCCCACTACCGTGATGACAAGAACGGCACCCATAGCAGCCGACATACGAGGTTCGGTCCATTGCGTGATCCTTTCGCGAAAGAACATCACCACGATCAACCGTAAATAATAGTATGCAGAAATCGCCGTACCAATCACAGCAACGACCACCAGGATCGTTAGCAGATCATTCCCCGCCTCAAGTGCCGGCCTGAAGACCAGGACTTTCCCCATGAACCCCGCGGTTAGTGGAAGCCCTAGAAGCGAGAGCATAAAAAGCGACAGGGAAAACGCGAGAACGGGCGACTTAAAACCTATGCCGTTGTAGTCCTCAAAATCCGCTCGCCGGTCGTTCTTTTGAGAGAGGAACGTGACAATGGCGAAAGCCCC
>JBGTCF010000232.1:0-7403 GCA_041748975.1 Pyrinomonadaceae bacterium | reverse complement strand
CCGGTTTAGCCGTTCGACAGCCATGTTCAGCACTTCTTCGTGGCCGATATCTTCCGCTTTGGGTTCAATATGAATGGTGCGGGTCGGGAACGCGAAATCGATCTTTTCTCTCTGAAAGACGTACCAGATACGCAGTCGTATGAGAGCATCGGTATCATTCTGTCTGGCATAGTCGTCGAGCCAGTACTTCACTTCCCAGTCGATCCCGTTATCGCCCAAATTCCTTATCCTAACAACCGGCCTTATTTTGGCCGAAACGTTTTCCACTTGTCGGACGGCATCTCGAACCGCCTGAATTGTTCTGGCCGGTGAATTAGAATAGAGAGAGTTAAACCAAACCGACCGTGCGTTGAGATTATCTTTGGGCGCCACCTCAATGGTCTCTTTGCCGAGGACGGAGTTGCTGATCATCAGCAGCCGATTGTTAAATGTCCGAATCTTAACTCCCCGCCACGAAACAGATTCAACGACTCCCACGCCCCGGGTTGAGATCGTGACAACATCTCCCACCTGAAATGGCTGGTCCGCCTGTATTGCCAGTCCGGCAAACAGATTGCCCAGCGTATCCTGCAAAGCAAGTCCGACCACAATTCCGATGATCGTCGATCCCGTGAAAAGCGGAGCAAGCTGAACATTTGGAAAAAACGATTGAAATACGATAAAAAAAGAAACGATGTAGATTATTACCGAGAGAATTGTCTTGACGATCGATGAGATCTCGCCCGGCGAGCTATTTCGGTAAAGCGCTTTCGTTATCACCTGACGAAAAAAGCGTACAAGGCCGATGACCAAGGCCATCCATAAGACTATCTTCAAGATCAGAAGAAGATAGAAAATGATCTGAGTAGTTGTAACTGTTATTTTGTGCGGCGATATGCCAGACGTGGTCGACACATCGCCTGAGTCAGCATCGACGATCAATCCGTAACTGTCCTTAAGATAACTGCGGATCCATTCCTCCATTGTGGGAAACAGAAGCAGCAACAAAGCGATAACTGCCGTAAAGGCGAGAAAAGAACCAACCCTCTTATTTCGATCGGTACGGGACATGATGACCTAGAACATATCAGCAATCGTTTTTCCAATCAACGCCAATGAAAGTATCGAAACAGTGAGCGTGACGGTCCACGCAGCCAAGTTGAAGATCCGACCATTCTTATGCTTCCCCATGATCTCCTCATTGTTGGCTAGCGATACTATTGCGTAAAGAACGATCGGCAGCAGCAGTCCGTTTACACACTGTGTAAACAAGAGCAGCCTGATCTGCGGAATCCCCGGTAACATTGCAACAATGACCCCGATCAGGATCAGGACCGTAAATATCCCAAGGAAAATCGGAGCTTCGCGAAAACTCCTTGAAAGTCCTTTTTCAAAACCCAGGGCCTCGCTTACGCTGTATGCCGTTGCGAGGGGTAGGACGCCCATAGCAAGCATAGCCGCGCCGAACAGCCCGATACCAAAAAGGTATTTTGCATACACACCTGCGATGGGCCCAAATGCCTCAGCAGCAGTGGCTGCCGAATCGACCTCTGTAATTCCCCGTGAGTTGAGGGTCGCCGCCGCGCTGATCACAATAAACCCGGCAATGGCGCATGCGAAGATCGTTCCGGCAATGACATCGGCCCTTACCATCCGGAGATCTTCTATGTCCATTCCCTTCTCAACGACCGACGATTGAACGTAGACTTGCATAAACGGCGTGATGGTCGTGCCTATCAGGGCCATCATAATAAAAAGATAACCCACGTCCGTGTTGAATGTGGGTGTCACGAACGATCTTCCCACCAGCGCCCAGTCAGGTTCGGAAAGAAACGCCGACGCAATATAGCACAGAAAGACAAGCGACATTGCAAGGAAGATCCGCTCAACCCTCTTTTGTGAACCTTTTACAACGATCCACCAAACGAGCCCTGCGGAAAGGATGATCGTTATATATTTTGGGATACCGAAAAGTTCTGATGCCTGCGCGATCCCGACGAATTCCGAAATAATTACTCCGGTATTCGCGATCAGAAGAGCGAGCATGACAAAAGCCGTCCACCTTACGCCGAATTGCTCCCGGATCAGATCGGCGAGCCCCTGACCTGTCACGACCCCCATTCGAACGCACATTTCCTGCACGATGATCAGTGAAGCCGTCATTGGAATAAGTAACCAAAGCAGAGAATAACCGTATTGGGCACCGGCGCTGGAGTATGTAGCAATGCCGCTGGCATCATTGCCTGCATTTGCAGCGATGATCCCCGGGCCTAATACAGCGAGGTAGGCAAAAAAACGGTAATTAGCAAACCTGCGGCCAAAGCGAGAGGGTAGACGACGCGCGCTCTGTACAAACTTTCGGGCTGAAAAGCGTGTCGAATCCATTGCTGCTACTACCGTCGTCGATCATGTCGTTTGCAAGACTTTTTGGATGTGGCTTAAACAATCCGACTATATCGTTTTTCCTGTAAATAGAAAAGCAGACGAGGTTAAGCCCAATATATTTGTCGCAAGTGGGTACTTTTGGTAGAGTTCGAATATGACAAACAAACCCTGGAGATCTTATTTTGCCGCTTCAATTGTCGTGTCGCTGCTGTTATGCGTATCGGCTCCAAACAGTGCTATACAAGCGTCGGCGCCGGCACCCGTCAGAGGAAAACACGCGATGGTCGCCTCGCAGCACGAGTTGGCGTCGAAGATTGGAGTGGAAATCCTCAAACGCGGCGGAAATGCCGTCGATGCAGCAATTGCGGTAGGCATCGCCCTGGCGGTGGTTTATCCTGAGGCCGGCAATATTGGCGGTGGCGGTTTCATGCTTATTCGGACATCAAATGGCGATACACGGGCTATCGATTATCGGGAGATGGCCCCAAAAGCGGCGAATCGTGATATCTTCGTCGACAAAGCGGGCAATTTGATTCGTGGCGAGGGTTCATCAACCATTGGTTACCGTGCATCAGGTGTTCCCGGAACACTTGCGGGATTCGAACTTGCTTTTCAGAAATACGGTTCCAAGCGTGTTAGCTGGAGCGATCTAGTCCGTCCGGCCCGGCTGTTGGCTGAAAACGGTTATGTCCTTTCCCACCGCCTCGCCGAGCTATTCAAGAACTACCGCAGCACGCTTTCCCAGTACCCCGAGAGCAATAGAGTCTTTTTAAACAACGGCAAGTTTTTCGAGGAAGGCGACCTTTTCCGCCAACCGGATCTTGGACGTACTCTTGCCAGAATCGAGCGCGAGGGTGCTAAAGACTTCTATTTCGGCGTAACTGCAAAAATGATCGCCGACGATATGAAGGCTAATGGCGGCCTCATCACGATGGAGGACCTCAAGAATTACCAGGCGAAAGAGCGTACACCGCTCAAAGGCACGTACCGCGGCTACGAGATCATATCAATGCCGCCGCCAAGCTCTGGCGGAATAGTGATGCTGCAAGTGCTCAACATGATCGAAGGCTACGATCTCAAAGCTCTTCCATACGGTTCGGCGGCCCGGTACCACATACTCGCCGAATCAATGCGGCGTTCTTTTGCTGATCGGGCGGAATATATGGCCGACCCGGATTTTGCGTCGGTGCCGGTTACCTCATTGATCGATAAGAAATACGCCGAGAGCCGGCGATCCTCGATTCGCAGCACCACCGCATCGGCTAGCAAGGATATCGGTTACGGCGCGGTCGCCGGATCAGAGCCAATGGACACCACGCATTACACCGTCGTCGACAGGTCCGGAATGGTAGTGTCAAATACCTATACGATCAACGATCTTTATGGCTCGCGAGTGACGGCAAAAGGTACGGGAGTTCTGTTAAATGACGAGATGGACGATTTCGCTGCTCAACCGGGTAAGCCAAACCTGTTCGGCCTGATACAGGGTGAACGGAATGCTGTTGAGCCCGGGAAAAGACCGCTTTCCTCGATGACCCCGACCATCGTTCTGCGCAAAGACGGCACGGTATGGTTTGCTTTGGGAGCTCGCGGCGGGCCGCGGATCATCTCTGCTGTGATGCAGTCGGTGATGAATGTGATCGATCATGGAATGGATATCCAGGCCGCGATCGACGCTCCCCGGATCCACCACCAATGGTTTCCCGACCAGATCATGTACGAGCCCTTTGGAATGTCACCTGACACTTTGTCGATCCTGGCTGGTTATGGGCATAAATTTGTTGACCGGCCGGGTAATATTGCTTCGGCGACCGGGATAATGATTGACGAAAAGGGGGTTCGGCTCGGAGCGATCGATTCCCGCAGCGACGGCGTTGCGGTCGGTTACTAGGATTTATCCTGTTTTTCAAGCAGCTTCGTCGTGCTTTCGGTAACGCTCGTCGGTTCGAGGTCTTTTGTGTCTCTCCAACTGCCCGCTTGCGGAACGCCGTAGGACGATGCCGGTACGGACCGCTGCGGTGGAAGCGCCGTGTAGTCCGGTTGCCCGTGAAGATTCTGTTGATGCATTGGCGGCATAAACGCGTGATTAGGATATTGGCTCATGTCTTTTTTCAGGAATATCAGCGAGGAGATCATGAGTATCAACCCGCCGAAGATGCCTATTATCGCCGAGACACCGGCTAGTTCGTCTACACCTAAAATTCCCCGGAAAGGCGTCATTATTAACAAAAAGAACAGTAACCAGATCAGACTGAAAGCCAGGCCGTTCCTCCGGGAGAATAACGACCGTTTCTTTTTGCTTAGTTCTATCAACTGCGGCAAATAGCCGCCGTGGGCCACAACCTCAGCAACTGTGCTGAGCGGCATTCCGCACCGCGAACAATATTTCGTTTCGTGTGATATCTGCTGCTGGCCGCAGCTGGGGCAATGCATCAAAAAAGCTCCTTGGGAAAGTTCGACCCAAATCCTAACGCATTCTTACACGAAAAAGTTCGTTATGCAATAGGTTTACAGACGCGGCAGCTTTTCGTCCGACAGCATCTGGAACACCGCAAATGCCCTTCCCTGATAATGCTCGGCCCGTGCAATGGTCTCGATAAGCACGTCGATCAACGGACGCATCTCCCGAGGTGCCGGAAGCTCGCGTGCGAGGTCCAAATCGGAGGCGAAGAAATCAAATCCAAGTGTACGGGTCTGTTCAACCTCGTCGAGGTAACGGTTGATATCTTGACGCCCCGATAATTCTTCGCGAAGCGTCCATTCGAACGGATCATCCCACAGACGTGTCGTTATCCCGCCGAACGTCTTTTCCACCATTGCGGCGGACCGAAGGATGTATTCTCCACAGGAAAACATCGCCATCGAATTTGGGATCTCTCGGGGCCGGGCAAAGATACGATCCTCTGAGATCAAGGTCAGAAGCTCCCTTGCCCGGCCGTCAAGTGCAGTGAATTCGCGGTCCAACGAGGAGAGAATGGTTTTCATGCTAATTCAGCGTTTAGGATATTTTCGCTCTTTCTCGTAAATGCCGAGGCCGTAATTCCTGCCCTTCCAGTTAACGCCGCTTCCTACTCGACCTTTTACACCTACTTGAGCACCTTTTGACGGCACGCTGCCTTCGGTCACCAATACCCAGATCGTACCCGTTCCGTCATCGATCTGGTAGGCCCCGCCACCAATCTTTGTTCCAGGAATCGACAGGCCATAGCTGTCCTTCACCACGCCGGCGATTACCACGTCCTTATTCTGATACCTGCCCGGGTCTCGTTCAATGTCAGCTATGCTCTTCCTATCAGGGCATCCGGCGGTCAATAGTACCGCGGCTGCGATTACACCGATCAGAAATGTTTTCGTAAACGTCTTCATACTTGTCTCCTTGAGGTCCAAATTATCGGGAAGAGCCGGTCAATGCATATTGATTCGGTATCAAAGGGTAAGTTTGCCATATTTTTCTAATTCTGCGATTCTGAAGTCTGGAATTTGCATAATTTACTGCAAAAGATGACGGATAAATGACTGAAAACCCCGGTATTGGCTCCAGATCGTCGTCTTCGTTCATGTCGAGCTTGAAAGACGATGTTTGGCATGGACGCGCTGGCCGGCACTCGTTCGAACGCTGGCATTTTGACGCCCTTTCCGATGACGGCCGCGAAGCCCTGATAATCACTTTTTACGATAATTATCCGTTCTCTCCACGCTATTTCAAACGGCTCGCCGATGTTTCGTTAAATGTTAATTCGGGCCAGTTTCCGGCAGTAACATTTCTTTACGCGGTCGACGGCAAGGTCGTGATGCAGGCTGTTAACGAATGGTCTTTCGACAGTTTTTCCGCTCGAATGGACAATGTAATGTGCTCCATCGGAGATTCAAGTTTCAGGGTCGAGAAGGCCGATTACGGTTCGGGAATCATCCTGCATATTGACGTAATGACGGCCCGAAAGCGTCGTATCGAGGCTGATCTCGAGTGGTTGTCGATAGAATCGGACCTGATGGTTGGGCCTCCGGGGGCCGAAACGCCGTCGATGGTATGGAATCTTGTTGCTCCGCGGTCTGACGTGAGCGGAAGAATTGTACGGACGGGAGTCCGCGGCAAAACCAAAAAGGTCGTTCATTTTCGCGGCACAGGCTATCACGATCATTTTCGGAGCACCAATTCGCTACAGGAGTCTATCGCATCCCGATGCTGGGGGCGTGCCCATTTTTCCGACACAACCGCCGTTTTCCAGCATATAGCGTACGATGGCGGGCGGGGCGACACGACGCGGGCCGCATACATTCAGGACGGCACACTCATCGTTGCCGACGCTAAATTCAGTATGACGGGCCACCGGTTTCAGGATAAGGGCACCGCGGCCAAGTTTATAGCAGGTGACGATTTTTCAATACAGATCAGGCCCGTCAGTCGGATCCAGCGAGGATTTTTTGAACAGCGAATGCTTAGTGAGATCACTCTCGAATTGCCGGATGGAAAGCTCCGGCAGACCGAGGGCATACTTGAGTTGTCGAATCCTAAAGGGATGTTCAATCCGTTATACCGCTGGATGTCGGACCTGAGGATCGGGAAAAATGGGGACTCTCCATTTTTCTAATTTCACCGATTGAGGCCCGGGATAAAACCGTTTGACATATTTTCGGCCTACTCTCTTTAAAATCAAAGGTTAGAGGTTGTAAATTCGATCGAGCATTGGTAGACCTACCTTAGCCTGACCGCCGTCCCGTAGGCCAGGACCTCGGTGCACCCTTGCGAAAACTCGGTGCCCTCATATCGCATACCTATTACGGCATCCGCACCGACCTCATGAGCATGCTGGACCATGCGATTGAAGGCCTCCATCCTTGCGGCTTCGCAGACAACCGAGAACTCCTCGATATTACCGCCCGCGATCGATTTGATCCCGCCGATAATCCCCCGCCCAATGCCGGTCGCACGCACGACTATCCCGCGGACCACGCCGAGATACTCCTCGATCTCTTTTCCTTGAATATCAAATCCGGTTGTTACGATCATATGCGTCAGTAGTCAGTAGTCAGTAGTCAGT
>JBGTCF010000231.1:0-2399 GCA_041748975.1 Pyrinomonadaceae bacterium | reverse complement strand
GCGGCAACCGGCAAGGACGAGAAGCTGCGTATCCCTAGGCTTGAAACCTGCGACGAATGCACCGGCAGCGGTGCTGAAAAAGGTACGACCGCTGAAACCTGCATAACCTGCGGGGGCAGCGGGCAAACCCGTTACCAACAGGGATTTTTCAGCGTAATGCGCACATGCGCTAACTGTTCAGGCAAAGGCCAGCTCATCAAATCGCCGTGTAAGAAATGCCGCGGTCAGGGGCGGGTCGAGAAAGAAAAAACGATCGAGATCAAGATCCCGGCCGGGGTCGAGACAGGTTCGAGGCTTAGAGTTACGGGTGAGGGCGAGGCCGGTGTCAACGGTGGGCCTTCCGGCGATCTCTTCATCGTCCTTCACGTGGCGGCTCATGATACATTCGAACGTCAGGGAGCCGATCTTTATTCGGCCGTTCCGGTCACATTCGCCCAGGCAGCGCTTGGTGCAGACATAAAGGTAAAAACTCTCGACGGAGACGAGGACCTTAAAATACCGGCAGGAACTCAAACGGGTACTATATTTCGTGTCAAGGGCCACGGGATGCCCAATCTGGGCGGCCGGGGAAAAGGCGACCTCTTTGTGGCCGCCACTCTCGTAACGCCCAAAACACTAACGAAGGAGCAGCGTAAACTCCTCGAACAACTCGCGGATGTCGAAGACGCGGATTTTTCCGATGAGTCGTTCATCGATCGAGTCAGGAATATTTTCGGCTGATCAGGCAGCAAGCGATGTGGACCTAATTGTGTTAATCTAGCCTTCTTCGTCGCGGTTATGAAAGCCATCTCCATTTTAGGCTCCACGGGTTCGATCGGCTGCAGCACACTCCAGGTAATTGACCACTTACAGGATTTTCGCGTTGTTGCCATGGCGGCCGGCCGCAATATGTCGAAGTTTGCCCGGCAGATCGCCGAATACCGGCCCGAACTTGTCTCCTGCGACGATGAAATTTGTGCTGACGTGCTCGAACGCGAACTACACGCTCTTGGAGCGAGAACACCGAAAATAGAATTAAACCAGGCGGGGATGATCTCCGTGGCAACTCACGCCGAGGCTGACATTGTCGTATCCGCGACAGTTGGGGCTGTCGGGTTTGTTCCCACGTTGCGAGCAATCGAGTCCGGTAAACGGGTCGCTCTGGCCAATAAGGAAACTCTCGTCATGGCCGGGGAATTGATGACGGCGGCGGCCGAAAGGTCAGGGGCTGAGATAATGCCGGTTGACTCCGAACACAACGCCATCCATCAATGTTTTCGAGGAGAAAACCACGGCGAGGTCCGGCGGCTTATTCTGACCGCTTCCGGCGGGCCTTTTAGAGACAAAACGGCCGCCGAGATCGCAAATGCGACCCGTGAGCAGGCATTGGACCATCCCAACTGGAAAATGGGTGACAAAATCACGATCGACTCGGCCACTCTGATGAACAAGGGCCTTGAGGTGATCGAGGCCAAATGGCTATTTGGGTTCGACGCCGACCAGATCTCTGTGGTCGTCCATCCTCAATCGATAGTCCACTCAATGATCGAGTTGGTCGACGGTTCGATCATCGCCCAGATGGGTGTCACAGATATGCGTCACGCGATCCAATATGCGTTGACTTATCCGGACCGTAAGGAAAACTGCACGCCGCGTCTGGATCTGACTCAGCTCCGCAGACTAGATTTTTCCGAGCCGGATCTGGATAGATTTCCGTGTCTTGGGCTGGCATACGAAGCCCTTCGTGCGGGAGGCACGATGCCAGCGACGCTTAATGCTGCGAACGAGGTTGCCGTACAAGCGTTCCTTGATGATCGTGTAAGTCTGCCAGACGTGGCCCGGATCAACGGTGCTGTAATGGGTTCGCATTCTGTGATCGAAATAACTGATTTAGATGTGATAATCGAGACCGACCGGAGTGCACGTGCAGCCGCAAATCAGCTCTTAAAAACAAACGCCCGTCCTGCGGCTGTTATGAACTAGTTTGACTAGCAATTGGCACCGTCTTAAACTTTATTGACAACTGTGAAGATGCATTGTGTTTCTAAACGGCTAGTGTTTTCTGAAGGAATTATATAAATGCCCGATATTCTGATCTCAATTTTAGCAATCGTATTCGTCCTTGGCGTCGCTATCAATATCCATGAGTTTGGCCATTTCATTATCGCCAAGATGTTCGGGATGCGCGTCGAGGCCTATTCGTTCTTTGGACTCGGACCCAGGATCTGGGGTTTTAAGCTCGGCCATACGGATTATCGTATTTCCGCTATCCCACTCGGTGCATACGTAAAACTCTATGGCGATGAGGTGACAGCTTCACTTGAGGGCGGTGCATCCGAAGGCGAACCGGTACCGCAGTCTGAGCTGTATGAGCTTAGGCCGCGATGGCAGAAGTTTCTTGTCATGATCGGCGGCCCGTT
>JBGTCF010000230.1:0-4186 GCA_041748975.1 Pyrinomonadaceae bacterium | reverse complement strand
TTAAGACGTCATGCGATTCGATCCTGCTCGGCGATCTTGTTCAGTTGGTGCCCGCCCGGTTTAGCCCGCCATTCGAGATCCGTCCGCCGCTCGACCGATTTGGAGACCCCTCGGGCAAAGCAACGGGCCGCATTTTAATGGGCCGTGACGGCGTCGAGCAAATGGCAAAGAATTTTGTCGCCTATGTCGATCTTGGTGCCGACGATAACGTCCGGGTCGGTGATCGGCTGACAGTTTTCAGGCCACTGGGAAAGGGAAACCTCTTTACCATGCCTGAGAGAGAGTCGGTCAGTGGGCGCGATTACGGCTTTGAAAGTGATGTGTATAAAGGCGGCCGGTTCTCAAACCAAGCATCCAGGAAAGACGGTGAAAGGGCCGAGGGTAAAGAGGTCACCACTGCCCGGGCCAAATCAGGCCGGCCTTCCAGCCTGCGCAAGGTGGTTGGAGAGGCCATTGTTATAAACGTTAAGGAAAAAACGGCGACTGTTGTGATTACACGAAACGGTCAGGAAATACATACGGGTGACTGGGTCGAGATCCAGTAAGGCCAAAAAACTCCACAAATCGAGTCGGCGGAAGGGAACTTACCTTCCGCCGATTCTATTTTTTAAAATCCTCGAATGTGACGATCATCGCACGTTTTCTTTCCGAGAAAAAATAGACGAAATAGCCATACATCGACCAAATGGCTGTGATGACAGCGACCCAGAGGGCACCGCGGCCGACGAGGTAGCCAAATACCTTCCAGTCATTTGATGTAAGCGACAACTGCGCGAGGTTTGAGAATGCGGTCCGGACCTCGGGAACAACCCAGAACGCCGCTGGGTAATCCAGGCCAAAGTTTGACACGGGCGGTATCCCATTCGCGGCGGCGATCAACAGGGAAACAACGGCTACGCATTGGGCCCACATTTTTAACTTCCCGAGACTTTGTGCCTGCATGATAATGCCTTCGGTTGCCGCAACTGACCGCAGGCCCGTGATTATAAATTCGCGACCGATGATCACAACGACTGCCCAGGATGGCGCTAAGTTCTTTTCGACCAGGACTATCAGGGCTGCTGAGATAAGAAGTTTATCAGCAACAGGATCGAGAAATTTTCCGAGGGTCGAGACCTGGTTGCGGCTTCGTGCAAGACGGCCGTCAACAATATCTGACAAAGCGGCGATCAAAAAAATGATTATCGCCAACACGTATCCGCTCATACCAAACCATTGTTCGGCCACCGGGGTCAAAAGCACGACTACGAGCAGGGGCACGACCACTATACGGCCGATGGTTATGTAATTAGGAAGGTTCACGGCGTTACGGACAAGTGTATGTTCAACACAGACAAAGTTCAAGAATTCAAAAAAAGCGGGCCTCAGCCCGCAATTTCCGATTTACTTGAATGAAACTGTCTAAGATAGAAAACCTAGCTGCGAATAGCCATTAGGGAAGGCAGCCAGGTTTGGAAAGACCCCAAGTTCGTCTCCTGGCGGCAGACCAAACCAACGCGCGAGGGTCACAGCGTATTGATCGACCGAAGTCGTCGGTATCCATCTGCCACGAGGCGAGGAATTAGAGTCGGTATCGTCGGGGCCGCCGAGAGTAAGCGTCGGAAAATAGGTTCCAGTACCGTCGGGCCTCAGGCTTCCGTAAAAATCTCCGCCGCTGACCGATCCCCCCATCACGAACATATGATTCCCCCATCCGTGGTCCGACCCGACGCCGGCGCCGGATCCCGCCGGGTTCATTGTTCGTCCAAAATCCGATAGTGTGAATGTCGTCACGTCGTTACTCACTCCTTGTGAGATCATCTCGTCGTAAAACGATCGCATCGCCTGGCTGAACTGGCTGAATATGTTTACGTGCTGCGCGACCTGATTGCTGTGGGTGTCAAAACCGCCGATCTGGACGTAAAATACCTGCCGAGTCACGGCGAGATCGGTCCTATTCTTTATTAGCCGGGCAACTTGGCGAAGCTGACGGCCAATGCTGGTATTAGGAAACGCTACGGTCGTATCATCCGATGTCTGCAGGGCGCTGTTAGCTTGCATTGCCAGGTCAGTCACATGGCTCGCGGCAGCCACGTAGTTTGATGAAAGATCCTGTGTTCTCATGGCGTTGAATGCATTCAGCCGCGCCAATGTAGAGTCCGTCGGCGCGAGGCCAAATCCGGCCGGGTTGAGGACGTTGGCAAGTGAGGTGTTAGAATCCGCTATCGCCAGAGGCAATGTGGACTGGCCGGCTGTAAATAGCTGGGCACCCGCGATCGAGGTTATCATTGGTATCAGTCCACCCGGATTCTGCGAAGTCGTCATTCGATCGGAGATCCTGCCGCCCCATCCGGTAAAAGATTCCGTGTTAGAAATACTCGTTTGGTTTTGTGTTACCTGGTCGGAATGCGAAAAAAGCTGCGATGGCTTTTTGAATGCCGAGTTTTGGTATTGCGATTTCAGCAGCGGCCTGACAAGTGTGCCGACATTCGTAACGACCGCGAGCTTACCTTGTCCATAGAGTTCGTGGATGCCGTTATTGATCGCTTCCGTTGCGCCGGGACCGAGGCTCGGGTGCAGGCCGTAGGTCAACCCGCCGAGACGCGGCACCGATATCGGCAGAAGAGTATTTTGGGCAATTGATAGTCCCTGGGTGCTGCGCGATGAGTTGTAGGCCGCGAAATTGCTGATGGATGCGTCATTATGGTTGGGGATGACCATATTGTTTCCATCGTTGCCGCCAGCCCAAAACAAGAGTACGAGGGCCTTGTATCCGTCGGCAGCCACAGGCTGGCTGTCGATCACTTTTTGCGCCATCGCGCTCATTGTGCCAAAATGATGCATTTGGGTCGCCAGGGAGACCATCCCGAGGGCACACCCGCCGGTTTTCTTTATAAAATCACGTCTGGTTTCTTTCATGTTCTTCACCTTTGTACCTGATATTGCGATGACGTTGCGATCAAATATATTGCCTGTCTGACCCGGCCCAGGGTGTCAGTACTCGAAACACTGGTGACGGCCGGTAGCAGAGTCGACTTCATCGTAGGTGACATTGTACTGTGAAGCATCCTGCGGTCGAGTTCCTCGACGAGCAGATTTCCAGTTGAGTCGGCGGCGGAAATTGCCTGTAGATCACTGAAATCGAGTGCGGTGCCGCTAGGCGAATTGACACTCACAGCGACAGGGACGGAAGTGAAAATAAACCGATTGACAAAGTTCGTCCTCTGGATCGCCGTACCGGTCGTCATGATCGCGAATTCGGGTCCGAGCATCGACGTTCCCGGTATCACATACGATGGCGGATAAAAATTGAATACAGTAGGTGAACGGAAAGGTACTTGCCCCATTCCTGTAAACTCTGCCCGTCCAGTGATATAACCATCGCTTTGCGCCGCGCCGTCGGCCGAACGCACATTGAAATGGCGGAGTATATTTGTCGCGAACAGCACCGGTTCACGAAGCTTTCCGTAATTAGGATCGGTTTTAACATCACCTCGGGCTTCGGGATCGAGTAATATGGCCCTTACAACCGCCTTCATATCTCCACGTTCCCCCAGGCCATTGTCATTAAAGACGGCCGCGACACGCTGCACATATGCCGGCGTCGGATCGCTTGTGACGAGATTTTGGATCAGGATTTTGCCGACGAAAGGCCCGACATTCGGATGGTGAAAGATATTGTCCAAAGCCTGATCCATCGAATTGTTGGCATACGTGGCGATGGCGGTGCCTGTACATCCCGTACAGGCAGCGATGTTCTGATTGGTGACACCAGGATAGCTTAATAACGATTTCGCCGTGAGGTCGTGGTTATTATTATTGGTCAGCAGCAGGGGGTCGATATAGTTTTGCGACCCTATCACCCTATTAGGACATGAGGCCGTGATCTCGCAAAACGTCCAGCCGGTCAACACCTTTGTAAGGTCATTTACGTTGTTCTGATCATATGTGGGGATCGGGCTGCCGGTTTCGTCCAGCTGATAGGTCCCGTCCTGATTCAGCATGAATAGGCCGATCGTAAATAGCTGCTTTAGTTCGCGGGCGTAGTTTTCATTCGGATTGTTCCTCGTGCTTCGCGCCATGTCGAGATAGCTTCCCATTGTCGCGTTGAGCGTCATCTGCTTCATCAGATCTCGGTAATTGCCGAATGCATAACTCGATAGCACTTTGTGATATTCGACCATATGACGGCCCTGCTGAATGTCTG
>JBGTCF010000229.1:0-12076 GCA_041748975.1 Pyrinomonadaceae bacterium | reverse complement strand
GAGCCATGCGGCCGAGATCGGCAAGAGGTTGAAGAATCTATATCCCGACGCTCACGTCGAGCTTGATTATTCAAACGCCTTCGAGCTGATGATCGCGTCGATATTGGCGGCACAAAATACGGACGTCAACATCAACAAATTGACTCCTGAGCTGTTTCGCAAATACCGCGGCCCGGCCGATTATTTGAAGGTTTCGTCCGAAGAACTCGAAAAAGACATCCACCGATCCGGTTTTTTCCGGCAAAAGACAAAGAGCATTCAGGCAATTTGTAAGCGTCTGGTCGAGGATTTTGGCAGCAGGGTGCCCGCGACGATGGACGAACTTCTGACCTTGCCCGGCATTGGCCGCAAGACTGCAAATGTCGTGCTCGGCGATGCAATGGGTATCGCCGCCGGAATCGTCGTGGATACGCACAACATTCGGATTTCACATTTGCTCGGGCTGTCGAACCAAAAGACCGCCGACAAGATCGAGCGCGAACTGTTGGACCTTGTGCCAAAAAAAGACTGGATCCAATTCGGCCAATGGATCACCTGGCACGGTCGCCGAGTCTGCAACGCCAAAAAGCCAAAATGCGCCGAATGCGTCCTCGCAGACATTTGTCCTTCATCAAGCTTGATCTGATTATCGAGGAAATTTATCTTGCGTACCAGAATTCAGTAGGCGATTAACGGTTCTTGAATGGTATTTTCCTACTCATGCCGAATGTCAATCAATTTACATCGGTTAAATTTGATAGAATCCTAAGTGGTGTAGAACCTTACATTCTCGTTATGAAGATCCCAACCCTAACAGGAATTATTAAGCGGCGGATACTTGCAAATTTCAGGGCCGATCCTGAGACGGTTCAGCGGATCCTACCCAACGGATTTCGTCCAAAACTGCATCGCGGCAAGGCGGTTGCGGGGATCTGCCTTATCCGGCTGGAACATATCAGGCCAAAGATGGCGCCGGAGTTCTTGGGAATTAGTAGCGAAAATGCAGCTCACAGGATCGCGGTGGAATGGGAGGAAAACGGTGAAACCCGCGAAGGTGTAATTATCGCGAGGCGAGACACCGATTCTGCTCTGAATTCGCTTGCTGGCGGGACATTGTTCCCCGGCGAACACAACCGAGCAGATTTTTCGATAACCGACACAGAATTGGGGATCGATTTCGCAATGCGATCGCGGGATAAAAAGGTCAGCATTGATCTACGTGGCCAATTCGCGGACGAACTTCCGACCGAGTCAATTTTCGAAGAGCTCGCCGATTCTTCCGAGTTTTTCCGAGGCGGTGCTTTGGGCTATTCGGTGACCCGAGCGGAGAAGCATCTGGACGGTATGACGCTTGAAACGAAGGACTGGAAGGTTCGGCCGCTGGATGTCGAAAGCGTTAATTCCAGCTTTTACGGCGACATGTCGGTGTTTCCCGAGGGAACGATAGAATTTGACCACGCGCTGATAATGCAAAATGTCGAACACGAATGGCACGCGGCTCCTGATTGGCCGTTAAGATAAATGACAGACTTCATGCAGTTTTCGTTTGACCAATATTTGATAGACATCGCCTTTAAGGTCGGGGGCGGCGAATGCGTTCTGGCCGATATCTTTCTATAACTTCAGAGCAAGTCCGTTTAAGCATCAACTGCCTCGTTCGCATGTCGATCGTGTCGTTAATCTGCTAAAATCATAGCATATTTTATGCAGTTTTCATTCGATAAGAATTTAATTGACATCACGTTTAAGGTTGAGGACGGTGAGCGGCTTACCTTTGACGAAGGCCTCGCACTATACGAAACGACCGATCTGAACGCGCTCGGCAAGCTGGCGGACACCGTTCGCCGAAAGAAGCACGGCAAGACAACGTATTACAACGTCAACCGGCATTTCAATCACACGAATATCTGCGTCGCAGATTGTAAGTTCTGTGGATTTTATCGACGTGCAAGGCAAGAAGACGCATACACGCATTCTATCGAAGAAGGCATCGAGATCGCCCGCAATGCTGTCGCTGAAGGCGCGACGGAACTTCACATTGTCGGTGGTTTGAACAGCAAACTTCCGTTCGAGTACTACACCGACCTTTTCTCGTCGCTCAAACGCGAGTTTCCCAAACTGCATCTGAAAGCCCTAACGATGGTCGAGCTTGATTTCTTCGCTCGCTTTTACAAAATGTCCGACGAAGACGTGATCGAAAAGCTCAAAGCCGCCGGTATGGATTCGTGCCCCGGCGGCGGTGCGGAGATATTCGCAGAACCGACACGCTCACGCATCTGCGATCACAAATGCGACGGCGATCGCTGGCTTGAGCTCGCGGGAAAAGTCCACAACGCCGGCCTCAAGACCAACGCGACGATGCTCTACGGCCACATCGAGTCCATCGAAGACCGCATCGATCACTTCATAAAGCTCCGTGAACAGCAGGACAAGACCGGCGGCTTTCAATGCTTCATCCCGCTCGCCTTTTATCCGCCGGGAACGGCTCTCGACTCGCTTCCCGGCCCCGACGCGATCGACAATCTCAAGACCATCGCCGTCTCACGCCTGATGCTCGACAACTTCGACCACATCAAGGCCTACTGGGTCATGCTCGGCAAACACACCGCTCAAACCGCTCTCCACTTCGGCGCCAACGACCTCGACGGCACCATCACCGACGGCGGCGAACTAACCCACGCCTACGCCGCCGAAGGCGAAGTAAAAATGACCAAACAAGAGATCGTCGAAATGATCGAGCGCGCAGGATTTGAAGCTGTGGAAAGGGATACGGTATATAATCGGTTCGAGCGAGTCTCTGCATAGCTTGAGTACACCACTTGGGCTTTTCGACCCTGTGCGTCTATGAAGATTGACTTAAGATTCATTGATTTTGGCGATGCCCGATTCCGGGCAGCGTCACTAGGCGGCCGCCACTATGTCTACGTCCTCGCTGATTTCAACGATCGACCTTTCTATGTAGGGAAGGGCTTCGGTAATAGAGTATTTCAGCATGAAGCCGAAGCTAGGAATACGATTCGTAAAAGCCATAAATTGAATGTTATAAGGAAGCTGCAGCGACAGAACCTGCCGCTTCGATATGCCATCATCGACAGTTTGGATTGTGAGGTAGATTGTTTCGAAATCGAGAGGCAACTCATCAACCGGCTCGGTCGACATGACCTCGGGCGAGGACCTTTAACAAATCAGACGGACGGAGGGGAGGGAACATCCAATCCCTCTATTGAATCTCAAAACCGACGATTGGCATCGTTAGGAGGTGAAGCGGACGATCCTGAACGGAGGACCATAAATGAATTTTTCAGTCAGATCGGCGGGAGCCAAGACTCTGTGCCTGTAAAACCATTCGCGTCTTGGAAACGTGCAGAGCCGCTTCGAGCCAGTGTAAAGGCAATAGGACCTACAGCTCGAATGGCAAAGGCGATAGTCGCAAGCGCAATAGCAAATCAACTAATACTCTCTGAAGGCGTAATGATTCCCCGCCTTCTTTGTATCAACGATACTGAATATCTTATCGAGAACGGGTGTGGCCGAGAAATGATAAAGGCGGGAGTGATTGGGTTGCCCCAACCAGAAGCGCTGCCTCGGGATGAAACAATGCCGCTTACCCGACGAGGATTTTCACATGTCAGAATGGTGCTTTCAGATCGTCGTCTTGTTGACTTAGGTGTACTTGATCCCGAATTTTGAAATCTCGAAGCTATTTTTGTTATCGGCGAACTCAACCACTGCTACTCGGTCGAATCCAGCGGCGAAGTAAAAATGACCAAACAAGAGATCATCGAAATGATCCACCGTGCCGGCTTCGAAGCTGTCGAGCGAGATACGGTGTATAATCGAGTTGAAAGCGTAGGAGTGTAAACAATGAACTTAGCAGTTGCGGACACAGTGCTTCCCGTGCCTTTTACGGCGGACACGCGGTCTGTACGGCTTCATTTCGATTTCGCGGATGCTTCTCGAAAGGTAACACCGGACGAGTTTTGGGAGTTCTGCGCCAAGAACCGCAAATTGCGAGCCGAGCTAACAAAAGATGGAGACGTGATTATTATGGCGCCCACCGGTTTCGAATCGAGCGAAGAAAACGCGGAATTAATTCTTCAATTAGCCATTTGGGCAAAGAAAGATGGAACTGGGAAAGTAACGGAATCTAATGGTGCCTATGCGCTGGCAAATGGAGCGACAAAGGCTCCAGATGCAGCGTGGATACGAAAAGAACGCCTCGAACAATTTTCCGCTGAGGAGCGAAAAAAGTTCTTGCCGGTCGCCCCTGATTTTGTCGTTGAATTACGTTCCGATTCAGACAGCCTGAGCGATCTCCAGGAAAAGATGGAGGAATGGATCGAAAACGGCGTGCGCCTCGCTTGGCTTGTCGATACAAAGACCAAACAAGTTCATATATATCGCCCCGACAGTTTGGCCGAGGTTCTCAATGATCCCACAAAAGTTTCTGCCGACAATGTACTTCTGGGATTTGAGCTCGACATGACCGAGATCTGGTGAACCCGATAGCAACCACCCTCACGCCTACGCCGCGACAGGCGAAGTGAAAATGACCAAACAAGAGATCATCGAAATGGTCGAGCGGACGGCCTTCGAAGCCGTGGAAAGGGACACCAACTACAACCGTGTGTGGCGGCAGTGTAAGAGTGTCGTCCAGTTCTGAGTTGAGTGAAGTGTGGTTTGAAATAATGTTTTTGTTCTCAATACGATCAAGAGTTAATCTGAAGTCAGCATACGCGGCGGACAATCCCGACGTTGGCGGAGCATACGCTAACTTCTATATCTCCTTCAAGGATTACGATGCCGCTTACAAATTGGCAAAGCTGCTTATTCGAGAGCAAGGTCTGATTCCGGAGAAAGATACCGAGGCTTGGAAATTGCAAAAGAAGAAGCTTAAAACCAAAAAGGAAAAGCAATATTACGCCGAGGCGTTGAAATTTGGCTACTGTCTAGTTTTTCATGTTTGGCCGAAGGATGCTGAAGATGCAGAAGTTGAATACGAGGCTTCGAGTGTCAATGCGAAACCTGCAGAATCGAGCACGAAGTCGCGCAAGTCGCTCACGAAGCCCTGAAAGTCCCTCACGAAGCGGTTGTAAATGGCTTACGAAGCGGTAAAATCGCTCACGAACGCCAACCACTCGGTCACTGAGCGTCCTTAAACAAGCTGGTCTAAAGAAACAGGAGTAGTTATGGGATACATGGTCGTTATAGAAAAAGGTGAGACGAGTTAGGGTGCTTATGTCCCCGACCTCCCGGGATGTGTTGCCGTCGGCGAAACTGAGCAAGAGGTAAAGCATCTCATTCAGGAAGCGATAGAATTTCACCTCGGAGACCTTACCGAATCAGGCGCACAAATTCCTGTTGCGATTTCTAAGCAGCGATTACGTCGAGGTTCTCGCTGCTTAGAAAGGCGGCGTTTACAACCGCGTGCAGCAGGTCGCGTTCTAAAAGAATATGTTTAGGCACTTAACGCTATTCACTATGATAATCACATCGCTTTCGAGCGAGGGGTTGCGTCCTGCTCGGTTAAGTCTTTAGTGCCTAGAGCAGAATCGATCGGAAAATCGAGCGGATCGCTAAGGACGTGCGACAAATTGGCCGGCACGTCCCCGCGGTCCAAAGGTCGCCACTTTTATTTCTTCGGGGCGATGCGCAATAGTTCGCCGTTGGATTCGTCTGTTACGACGTACAGAAAACCGTCAGGGCCTTGGCGGACGTCTCGGATTCGGCTGCCGCGGTCGCTGAGCAGATGTTCTTCACCGGCAACGCGGCCGTCTTTCATTACAAGCCGCACGAGCCGCTTCGAGACGAGCCCGCCGACGAAGATATTTCCCTTCCATTCCGGAAACGCCGCTCCGGTGTAAAACTCCATTCCCGAAGGTGCGATAACTGGGTCCCAATAATAGACAGGCTGCTCGAGCCCCTCTTTGGCCGTGGATCCACCCGGGATCGCCTCGCCCGAATACTCCTGGCCATAGCTAATGACCGGCCAGCCGTAGTTCTTACCTTTTTCGACTAAATTCAGCTCGTCGCCGCCGCGTGGGCCGTGCTCGACCGTCCATAACCGGCCTTGGTCGTCAATTGTAGCTGACTGCAGATTGCGGTGCCCGACGGACCATATATCGCCGAATGCGCCCTCGCGTCCCGCAAAAGGGTTATCGCTCGGCACCGTGCCGTCCGGGTTGATGCGAACCACCTTGCCGTTGTGTGCATTCAGTTCCTGAGACAGGGGCCGCATCTTGGCCTTGTCAAAACGGTCACCAAGCGTGACGAAGAGTTTGCCGTCCGGCGCGAACGCTAGCCGCGCACCGAAATGCAAGCCGTTGTTATAGGTCGGCATCGCACGAAAGATCACGCGAACCTCCGAAAGCCTTCTGCCATCCGGGCTCAAAACGCCTCGAGCGACGCTCGTACCGCTTCCGCCCTCGCGTTGTTCGGAAAAACTCCAGAAGATCGTGCGGTCCTTTTCAAAGGTCGGGCTCAGCTCAACATCCAGCAGCCCGCCCTGTCGCGAAGCGGTTATCGGCGGCAAACCGCCTTGACCGCTCTCGGCTGAAACCCCGCCTTGCGCCACCGCCGTCAGGCCTTCGATCGGCTCGCCGACCTTGCGGTCTGCCGAAACGATTCGCATTCGGCCGGCCTTTTCGGTGATCAAAAAGCTACCATCGGGAAGCGGTTCAACGGCCCAGGGATTCTGGAGCCCCTTGGCAAGTACCGTGACCTCGATCGCCGTCTGCGATTTCACGCCGCATGCACGCGTCTGCCCCTCAAATGCCGGCTTTTGCTCCTTCGCATTTGGCTGCCCCATATTGATCGGAATGCATTTCTCCGCTGCGGCTTTCTGGTCCGGTGCCGGTGTTTGCTCGGCGGTAGGTCGCTGCGCACACGCCGTTCCAGCCAAGAAGGCCGAAGCCGCCAGTGCGATCACAAATTGCGTTTTCTTCATAAATTTATTCCCTCCTGGATGTCGTTCAAGGACGCTGATCTCATACAAATTCTTACCGGCCAGCACAATGCTGGCAAACTAAGCGTCCAAGACCGCTTCCTTAAGTTTAACCCATTCCGCGACCCCGATAAACTTTTGGATTTTCTTTCCCTTGGGTCAATCAAAGATAAACGTTTTCTAAGCCGGCGGAGCAGGTTAAGTAACTCTCGCCTGATGTGAAGTGAAAAGTAACGTCGCGTCAGATAAATTTTCACCTCCTCACGAAAAAAAACACTTGCGAAACCGAATAGTTGCGCATATACTTGCAACCGTTCGGTTTCATAGGCTATTCGACAGACGATGAGAAGAGACATTTTCCAAGCTATCGCCGACCCGACACGAAGGGCGATCATAGCCTTGCTGGCAATACAGGCAATGACGCCGAATGCACTCGCTGAGCACTTTGACACGTCGCGGCAGGCGGTTTCGAAACATTTGAAAATACTGACTGAATGCGACCTCGTAAGCCAGGAACAAAATGGACGCGAGATAGTTTATTCGCTTGAGATCGACAAAATGAAAGAGATCGACAAATGGTTAGAGCAATACAGAAAGATCTGGGAGACGCGATTCGAGCAGCTCGGCGAGGTGCTTGAGGTTATGAAGAAGGAAAAAGCAAAAACTTGATTCGCTATCTTCCTTTGCGGGATCTTTGTGTGCTTTGCGTTGGCGTGAGATATTCCACGCAAAGCCGCAAAGAACGCAAAGGAAGAAAACAAGAAAGAAGTGAGGAATTATGGATTTTATTGTAAATAAAGAGACGAAGACGGTTTACATAACCAAAGAGTTTGATGCGGAGCTGTCGTTGGTCTGGGACGCATATACGCGGGCCGAACTTCTCGACCAGTGGTGGGCGCCGAAACCTTTCGCGTCACGGACAAAGGTCATGGACTTTACCGTTGGCGGCAAAAGATTTTACGCAATGGTAAGCCCTGAAGGCGTCGAGCGTTGGGTTTTGCAGAAATATATTTCGATCACTCCGAAAACCAATTTCAAGCTCTTCAATACATTCGCCGACGCCGACGAAAACGTGGAATTGCCGGGCTCCGACTGGGATCTGAATTTCAGTGAGCAAGACGGAAAGACAAAGGTCACGATTTCTATTTACAACGAGTCGCTCGAGCGCCTCGAACGCATGATCGAATTCGGCTTCGTCGAAGGAACAAAGGCCCAGTTGACGAATCTGGAAGAGCTGCTCGCGACGTTACAGAACAAATGATAGTTGATACAAGATTTAATGTTTATTCCGACGCGCGAGGTGGTGACCCGGATAGCACGAGTCCGACGCTTCGCTCGTACCATAAATTCTTGTGGAGTAAGTCTTTGCCAAGTGGAGACACATTTGAACTAACGGAACAGAAGAACGGAGTCTACCTACATCATAATTCAAAACTTGGCGAATATTTCTTGGGAAGTGATGCGATAACGCACTCATATAAGAATCACAAACGAAAAAAGTGGTTTACAGAACAAATCCCAGACGAAGTAGTCGAACTCTTTGATACAGGTTCAACCATCGGTGCTTTCACATTGTTCCCGAACAACCGAGTCGACGGACAGCACACGATAAATCAAGCCCGAGGCATAAATAGCTTAATTGACGACCGATTTGACTTAACGTTGGAGTGTATTCGTCGCTTCTATTTGGGACAGGAAAGTCCGCTCTATGACACGTTACTGAGATATAACAACTTCTTCGACTTGTTTGAGAGTTTTGAAGGTTATTTCGAGTTCTTTCTACTCAACGACCTTGTGGAGGACAATCAAAACGTCAAATTTTACCTGCCGTTTGATAATTTCGAAACAAGACCAGCATTTACCAGTATTGACGAATATTTGATGTACAAAAATGGCGTCATGAATTTCATTGAATCTCGAAACAAAAGAATTGAAACTTTTGTAAACCAACGAGCGACAAAGTAAGCCTCACTTTTTTGTGAACGCACAAGCACAGATCAAAGCGCACATTGCGAGTCACCCGGAGACAAAACTATGAGACGAATAATGAATTGGAATACGCCAGCTTTTGTCATGATGATATTCCTAGCGGGTGTCGCATCCGCCCAGCAAAAACCGACTACGGATTATGCTCCGGTCAACGGACTAAAAATGTACTACGAGATCCACGGCAGCGGCGAGCCTGTGGTGTTGCTGCATGGGGCGTTTATGGCGATCTCGGGGGACTGGAATGATTGGATCATCGAATTCGCCAAAACGCGGAGAGTGATTGCCGTGGAAATGCAGGGCCACGGGCGTACGGGCGATATCGATCGCGATATTACTGCTGAAAATCTTGCCGACGACGTTTCCGCGTTGCTTGATCATCTAAAGATCCCAAAGGCCGACATCCTCGGTTATAGCCTTGGCGGCGGCGTTGCGATGCAGTGTGCTATCCGCCATCCGGAGAAGGTGCGAAAGGTCGTCAGCATTTCAGCCGTGATCCGTCTCGACGGCTGGGTCACAGAAGGCGTCGACGCACTCTCCAACCTAACGGCGGAAGTCTTCAAAGGCTCGCCGATGGAGGCCGAGTACAAGAGACTTAGCCCGACACCTGACAAGTTCCCGGACTTCATCAAGCACGTCGTCGCGATGGTTTCGAAACCGTACGATTTCGGCGCCGACAAATTCAAGGCCACCAAAGCACCGATGTTTTTCATCCACGGCGACGCCGACGGCGTGCGGTTCGAACACATCGCTGAAATGTACCGATTAAAAGGCGGCGGCAATATCCATGGAGACATGCAGCCGCGTTCCGATTCGAGACTGGCTATTTTGCCCGACACTACACACGTCACGCTAATGAACCGAATGACAACGATAGTCCCGATGGTAAACGACTTCCTCAACGCGAAAGCTCAAAAGTAGTCGATGAAAGCACCAAGGAATTTTTTACAGGATAGACAGGATGCAAAGGATAGAAATCGCTGCACATCGGGCTCTTTATCCTGATCATCCGGTGCATCCTGTTAAAATACCATTGTGTCCTCTGTGACTCTCTGGTGAATCCGATATGAACGTACAAGAACAAATCGAAACCTATATTGCGAGCCATCCCGAACCAAAACGCAGCGAGATACAGGCGTTGCACGAGATGATCCAGCAGGTCAGTCCGGGATGTAAATTGTGGTTTCTCGATGGCAAAAACAGCGAAGGCAAGGTCGTTTCTAATCCGGATATCGGCTATGGGTCCCGCGACCACAAATACGCCGATGGGACGACCAGCGAGTTCTATCAGATCGGCCTGAGCCCACACAAAACCGGGATCTCCATCTATATCCTCGGTATCGAAGGCAAGAAATACCTGGCCGAAACATACGCCAGCACCCTCGGCAAAGCAACCGTGACCGGGTATTGCATCAGGTTCAAAACTCTAAAAGATATAACACCGATGTTCTCGACGCGGCAATACGATTTGGACTCCGGGCACCGAAGAGAGACAAGGACACGTAGGACAAAATGGAAACAATAACTATTGGGAGATGGACTCTCGAAGTCGACACAGAAGCAACGAAGGCGGCCTTCGCAGAAATTTCTTTGGGATCCCCCGAAACTTGCGAGTGCGATTATTGCAAGAACCTAATTGTAGCTCGTGATAGGGCCTACCCTGAGGAAGCCCTGCGGCTCTTTGCCCAACTTGGTATCGACTATCGAAAGGAGGCCGAGACGTGGGAGTGGAACCGAGTTAGCCCGATGCTTCACAGTTATGGCGGCTTCTATCATTTCGTGGGGTCTCTTAAAAGTGGAGCCGAAGCAGTTCAATACGTCAACGGTACCGGAACATTCCATTTAGAACGCATTGGTGAATACTTTGAGTACGGCTTTAGGCGGGATGCGGAACTTATCGAGGAGCCATTCAAGAAACCAGGCCGTAGCCCAACTTGAGTTTACTACATTGGTTCCTTGGGTAATTGATGCTCCCGATCCCGAGTGATTGCGGCGTTCACTGATCGCTTGTCTCCTTCGGAGACGAAACTTAAGAAGGAGAATTATGAGAAAAATAATTGCAGCAGAATTCATGACGATCGATGGTGTAATACAGTCGAGCCCGGAGGACGGGTTTAAGTATGAAGGGTGGTTTTTCGGATATACGGACGAGGAAGCCGGGGCGGTGATACAGAGGCGGCTAGCGAAGCCTGTCGACCTGCTGTTGCGGCGGAAGACGTTTGACATGTGGGAGCCTTATTCGCCGATCTAAAGCCGCCACCATTATCACCCAACCCCAAGCGTGTGAAACACGCGGTATAATACGAAAGAATTTTTACAATCGGGACGAATTGCTAAATGAAAAAAGGCTATGGAGACTAGACCTGCCACATTGGACGACCTGTCTGAGCTTTTCGGATTGCATGAAGAGGTTTTCAGACCCCACATAGAGCGAATTTGGGGCTGGGATGAAGAATGGCAGCGGATAAACTTCGCTTCCGAATTTGAATCGACGGTTACGTCGGTGATAGAGATCGATGGCCGAGTCGGGGGTTATATCCAGGTGCGGGATGAAAATCATCGACTTTATCTTCAGAACATTGCGCTCTTACCAGATTTTCAGAGTAAAGGGATTGGCGGTAAACTCGTCGCGGAGCTTCAAGCCAGAGCAACAGTCCGAGGGATTCCACTAGAACTCGCCGTGTTCCGGACAAACATAAGTGCCCAGCGATTCTACGCTCGCTGCGGATTCCGTACTATTGCAGAAACTGACGCGTTTGTTGAAATGTCGTGGAATGATCAGAACGCGTCTTTAAGATAGTGAATTTATAGGTTATGAGCAAGATAAGAAAATTGATCGTGGCAGACCGCGACGATTTGCTCGCCAAACTTAAAAACCGCTTTGACGAAAATATGAACCGCCACAAGGGTATCAAGTGGAGCGACGTTGAAAAGCGTCTTAGCGCAGATGCGGGGAAGCTTTGGTCGCTCAGTGAGATGGAGCGGACGGGCGGGGAGCCGGATGTTGTTGGGTTTGATAAGAAGTCGGGCGAGTATATTTTTTATGATTGTTCGGCGGAAAGCCCGAAAGGCCGACGTAGCGTTTGCTATGACCAAGCGGCTCTCGATTCGCGAAAGGAGCACAAGCCGAAGCACAGTGCGATCGGGATGGCCGACGAGATGGGAGTC